>NZ_MTBP01000001.1:968301-1291069 GCF_002911665.1 Actinomadura rubteroloni | reverse complement strand
GTCCGGACCTCTGCGACCACCTGGTCATAGGTCGTACAGATCTTCAGGATCTCCCGGCGGTAGATCGAAATGCGATCGGGCAGAACCCCGCCGTACCAGTCGCCCCGCTCCGTGAGGGGTACCCCCTGGTACAGACCGAGCAGGCCGGGCTCGGGCGCCGCGTCCTCCACGACGATGACGACGTTGCGCATCTGGCCGGTCAGCTCGGCAGGGATGCCGTCGAGGGCCTCGCTTACGAGATCCTCGAACACGTCCCGTGCTATGTCGATCACATCGTTCATTCTGCGTCACGCAAGGAGGTTCCGTGCATATCCCGGCCAGGCTCACCGGACCCGGCGCTCGCCGTACGGGCCGCGTCACGGCCGTGATCGTCGTCGCGCTGATCGGCGGGACGCTGGGCCTGCTGCTCGGCGGACGCGTCCACACCGCGGCGGGGCCCACCGAGGTCGAGCTGTCGCTGCGCCCGTCCCTCGGCGGAGGGACGACCGTCCAGATCCCGCCGCTCGGCGCGCTGGACTTCGACACCCACGCCGGGCCGATCGGGCTGCGCGCCCAGGTCACCGAGCTGCGGCTCGAACCGGCTCGCAGGCTCATCGACGACCCGAAGGCCGTGGACGACCTGGCCGACACGGTCGCGGGCGAGGTCCGGCACGGGATGATCGTGATGCTGCTGCGCGGCATCGGACTCGCGCTCGTCCTCGGGTTCGCGGCCGGGCTCGTCGTCTTCCGGTCATGGCGCCGCGCGCTGCTCGGAACGGCCGCGCCCGTCGCGGGCCTCGCCGTCCTGTCCCTGCTCGGCTGGCTGACGTTCGACCCGCGGTCCCTCGCCGAACCCCGCTACACGGGCCTGCTGGCGAACGCGCCGCAGGTCGTCGGCGACACCCACAACATCGTCGACCGCTTCTCCCACTACCGGGAGAATCTGGCGCGGCTCGTCGGGAACATGTCCCGGCTGTACGCGGCGACCTCGACGCTGCCGACCTACGAACCCGACCCGTCGACGGTCCGCGTCCTGCACGTCTCGGACATCCATCTCAATCCTGCGGCTTGGAACGTTATCCGCTCGGTGAGCACGCAGTTCCGGGTGAACATGATCGTGGACACCGGCGACCTCATGGATCACGGCACCTCGGCGGAGAACAAGTTCGCCGACGACATCAAGACCCTGAAGGTGCCCTACGTCTACATTCGCGGCAATCACGACTCCGGCAGTACACAACGGGCGGTGCGGCGGCAGAAGAACGCGATCGTGCTGGACGACGACATGCGGACGGTCAACGGCCTCACGATCTACGGGGTCGGCGACCCCCGCTTCACGCCCGACAAGTCCACGAAGGACGACACCTTCCCCGTCTCGCGCCTCCAATCGATCGGATCCGGCCTGGCCGGGCAGCTCGCCAAGTCGGGGCGGCGGCCGGACATCGTCATGACGCACGACCCGACCGAGGGCGAACGCTTCTCCGGGCTCAGCCCCCTCCTGCTCGCCGGGCACACGCACGCCCGGTCGACGCGACTGCTGCCGTCCGGTTCACGACTGTTCATCCAGGGATCGACCGGCGGCGCCGGCCTGCGGAGCCTCGACCACAGCGAGCCGACACCGATCGAACTGTCCGTCCTCTACTTCAACCGCACCACGCACCGGCTTCAGGGATGGGACGACCTGCGGCTCGGCGGACTCGGGCTGACCTCCGCCCAGATCGAACGCCACCTCGAACCCGCCCCGGACCGCGAGATCCGCCTCCAGCCCGTCCCCGCCTCACCGTCACCGTCCTCGCCGACCCCGTCCTCCCCGACCCCGGCCACGACACGTCCGTCGTCAGGCGGATAATCGCTTATGCGTCCAGCAAGGTTGTCCCCTATGCTGGACTGGTCGAGCGACGTCCCCCTGCCCGGGGACGCCGCAGACCAGGCCCCCTTCGTCTAGCGGCCTAGGACGCCGCCCTTTCAAGGCGGTAGCGCCGGTTCGAATCCGGTAGGGGGTACCACCAGTACGGCTGCATGATCGTCCATCCCGTCGCCGCCCTGACCCGTGATCGCAGCGTGCGCGACGCGACGAACTGCGGCGTCGACCAGGCCCGTGCGGTCAGGGCCGGTTCCTCGGACGTCCGCTAGGTCGCCCTGCCGACAGACAGCCCGAGCGATCGATACCGCTCGCTCTAGGCCGATCTGCAGCATTCGCGGTTGCTTCCCGTTCTCGCCGGGATGGTGAGGCGGCAGAGGCCCGCGATACTCGCGCCGGCGAGTTGGACTCCGCCGCCACACCCCGGTCTCAGGTTTTCGCGCTCTGCGTGTCAGGCAACTCCGCCGCGCAGAACTGCACGACCGCGCGCTCGCGGAGACTCACCCTTCGTTGAGCACGCTGATCGCGGCCCTGATGTCGCCGTTGAAGTAGTCGCGGACGACGCCGCGCAGCATGGCGCGGGCGCGCCCGGTCACCACGAACCTCGGCTCCTCGGCCGGGCCGGCGCCGCCGTCCTCCTTCGCGAGCGCGTCCCCGACCTGCAACAGCTCGTGGATCTCCTTCGCGTGGTACCGCCGGTGGCCGGACGGGAGGGTGACCGGGTTCAGGGTCCCGGTCCTGGCCCAGCGGGTGACGGTCTTGGGGTCGACGCGGAAAAAGTTCGCCACCTCCGCCGGGGTGTAGAGGGTGGGCTGCTTGGGCTCTTCGGGCTTCTTCGTCATGGTTGTTGTTCCGGTTCTCGGTTCGGATCTTGCTTCGGACATTCCGTGCGGGACGGACCTGCGGACCGAGTCCGGGGCCGATCTCGGATCGGCGTGCGTTCTGCCTCCCCGGACGCGGCTCGCAGGGGACTTGAGGTCAGTGATCCTGGCCCCTGGCGGGGGCTGATCTTCTGCCGTGACGATTGGCGCGCGCCGACCAGGGCGCGCTCCGAGAGGCTTGCCGGACGAGCGATGCGCAAAAGTGCTACACCCAGCCCCAGAGATCAGGGGGCCGCCAGGCGTCTTTCCTGCTGCGCGCGGACGCCCGGCGGCCCCGGGGACTCCGGCGCCGTCCCATCCCCGCCTGCGGGACGGCGTCGGAGAAGCGCAGACCGTGCTCAGGGACCGCGGCCGGGCGGACGGCCCGGCCGGGAGCGCAGACGGCCGTCGGCTCGCCGGCCCCAGCGCCGGACCGCAGGCCAGGTGAGCGCGCCCAGCGGGTAGCCGAACGTCGCGAAGGCGATCCCGACCGCCACCTGGACGACGATCGCGGCCAGCCCCGAGGTCGTCAGCACGATCGCTCCCGCGTGGCGGGAGATGTTCCGCGCGGCCGGAACCACAACCAGGAACAGGCCACGACCACCGCGAACACCCCGAACCCAGCGGTCGCCCCACGTAACGCGCGCCGACGCGCAAGCGGCGGAGCGGGCCAGGCCACGGGACACACCACGCCCCTGGCAGTGCGCTCCGCCAGCAACCGCCACCTGCGAACAGGCTCAGGGCCGTCCCCAGCTACGCGACCGGTCAGACCGGCGGGCCGGGCGAAGAGTCCAGCGATCGCATCGACAGCGCCCGGGTCAACCTCGTGGAGCGCGTCGAGCAGTTCGAGCGCATTCCAGCCTGACACCACAACGCCGTCTTCAGCCCGGGAGCGGGCGAGCCACACCCCATCGGCGTCGATCGACAACCGCCAGGACGGAAAGAAGCTGCGCATCAATACGAGCAGATGCCCATCCGGATGGATCACCGCAGCCGCCCGCAGGCCAGAGCCGCACAGACCCACTTGCCGCGCGGCGGCGTCAGCTCGACCCAGTACGCCGAACTCAGGCTCTGGACGATCGTCAGACCCCAGCCACCATTGTCATCCCAACTGTCTTCACCGACATCCAACGTTTCCAACGACAACTCCACCTGCTGAGGACAAGGAAGTGCGGCGTCGCAGTCCCACACCGCTAAGACCACGCGTCGGCCCTCGACCCGCGCGTGGACCTTGACGCAGTCCAAGACACCGGACACTTCGATCGCGTTCGCCATGAGCTCCCCGACGATCGAGATCGCATCGGCGACGACGCCAGCACAATCCCAACGAATCAGGGCATTTTCAACCCGATCGCGCGCAAGTCCGACAGCCGAAGCCGAAGCCGGAAACTCCCTGGTAACCGCTAGAACGGCGGCCGTTGCTGACATGCCCACCACGCCCCCTTGGGGAAATTCCGTGAACGGAACCACAGATTGGCCTGCGCGAGGCCGTGATGCACGTCTACGGTGGACATCTGCAAGAGACTGAAAGTCAAGGGAGACCAGGCATGACGATCAAGCCCTGCCCGAACCCACGCAACAACATGTGGGACCTCATAGCCAACCACCTGCGGTTTTACCGCGGGACCATGAAAGGGAAGGGCCCGAAGGTCACCGAAATCCTCAACATCAGCGAGGCGACACTTTCTCGCATAGAGCTGGGGTACCGCCGCCTCGGCGGCGATGAGGCTGCAAAGATCGACAAAGCGTGGCACACAGGCGACATCTTTGGACATTTGGTTTGGTATGCCGCACTCGGCCATGATCCCGAGTGGTTCGCGCAATATCTCCATCTCGAAGACCAAGCCGATGTGATCAGCACATTCCAGGCACAGGTCATCCCGGGCTTGCTTCAGACCGAGGACTACGCGCGATGCCTTCTGGAGTGCGCGGACCTGTCACAGGTGGACGTACTACTGCGCGAGCGCATCGAACGTCAGCTCATCCTCGCCCGCGACCGGCCGCCGCACCTCTCCATCACGCTTTCGCAGAACGTCCTGGAGTGGCCGATCGGCAGCCCGGAGATCATGCGCGATCAGCTCGCGCGGCTGCTGGACGTGACCAAACAGTCCAACTACGTCATCCGAGTCGTCCCCCGAACCTGGGAAACCGGCGCCTACCAGGGACTCGACGGCAGCTTCAGCCGCATGAGCGGGGAATTCGGCGAGGCCGTCTACACTGAATCTCCCGGTGGCGGGCGGCTGGTCTCTACACCCGCCGAGGTGAGGGGCTATGCCGTAAGGTACGACCGCATCGCCGGGAAGGCGCTCCCGGAGGGGGCCTCCCGGAACCTCATCAAGAAAGTGATGGAGGCATTCCAGTGACCAACCCCGTGTGGCGCAAGTCCAGCCGTAGCGGGACGCAGCGGGGGGACTGTGTGGAGGTTGCCGACCTGGCCGCCCAGACGATCGGCGTCCGAGACAGCAAGAACCCCGCCCTCGGCCACCTGACCCTCACCCCGGAGAACTTCGGCGGCCTACTCGCCGACATCAAGCGCGGCACCCTCGACCACGCCTGAACCCCCGCACCAGAGACACGGCCTCGCCCCAGCGCGAGGCCGTCGGCGTCTCCAGGCCCAACAGCTCCCACACCTCCGCCAATACGCGCACTCCGGCCCTGGACTGCGACAAGCCCCGCAGGACGGCGAAGGAGGTGGTCGACTCCTGTCCGTCCGGCCCGGGAGGACTCGGCAGCAGCCCCGTGGCGGTGCAGTTGACGAGCATGCCGACGGGTCTTCCACCCCCTGGCCTTTCCACATGTCGGAGCAGGATGCGCTGGAGCGCCCGGCCACGCTCAGTCTCCTCGGCCGCTTCCTCGACGAATGCATCGTCATCAAAAGCGACGCCATAGAACATTTGCCATGACCAATCCAGGCCGGGAGCAGGCCACGCCCGCACCGCCCGCCGATCAGCCGGCGTCGGTGCGAGTGCCGTCGCTGCGACGGGACGGCGGCGGCCGTTGCTCAGGTGTTCATTCCTCGATCGGCGGCGCCTCAGCAAGGGTTAGGAGCGGGTCTCGGGACGGCCGAGCGGGCCACTGCCTGTTGCCTTGCGTGAAGTGCGCGATGGCGGCGGTCCACTCGTCAGCGCCTCGCCACTCGTTTAGAGTGGCGCCGGACTGCCCGGTCGCTTCGAGCAGGTCGTCGCGGAGCCCGCGTACCTCGTTGGCATGAATCCGCAGGTCGAACGCATCGCGCGGGTTAGCGTCGGCGTGCAACTCGAACGCCTTCACCAGCCCGGTAAGCGCGTTCGCAACAGAGATGATCTTGTGATTGGGGTGCCCATACCAGGACACTAGCTTTGACGCGATCAGCACGCATCGAATGCAAAGAAGGCCCGGCACGCCGACGGAATGCGTCTGATCTCGATCATTGCTGTTGCTCCGGGGGCCGATCGTGCGAGTTTGAGCTGCGGCCTTGGAGAACCAAGGGGATGGCGCGCTGTAGGGCCTTCCGAGACTAGGGACTGGGTTCGTGGAAAGACTCGGCCGTTTGTGGCCCGTTCGCGGGGTGCGCGGCGGTGGTCGCTCGCACCCGGTACACCTGACAAAGACAGGCCGAGCGCGGATGGGCTCGGGGCGTGGCGGGTCTTCACGAGGGCCGCTTCAGCCTGGGGCAGCGCGGTGATGTGGTCCGTGATGTGAGCAGGGGCGGTGGGGTTCGGTGACCGGTGTCGAGGTGCTGGCCGGGGTCGCGGTGGGGTACCTGGTGCGCAAGCTGCGGCGGGTGGGCGGCAGAGCCGACGCCGAGGTCGACCGCGCGCTGGACGAGGGCATGGACGCTCTGCACGGTGCGATCACCCGGCGGTTGGGGCAGGACCAAGTCCTGCAGCGGTTGGAGACCGAGGCTGCCGACGGCGCTGAGCCGACTGCGTTGACGGTGCGGCGCTCGGGTGACGCCATCGCCCAGGCCGCTCTGGACGATCCCGGTTTCGCGGGCGAGCTGGAGGCGCTGGTCGCACGGCTGGACAAGCTGGCCGCTGCAGCCGACCCGGCCCCGTCGCCCGGGTCGACCGTCAACACCGTCTCCCACAGCACTGTGCACGGCCCGGTGATTCAGGGACGTGACTTCACCGGCCCCGTCACCATCGGGTCGCAAGGCACCACCTCGGCCGCTGACGAGGCGGGAGCGGGGAAGCAGGGAAAAGCGCAGCCCCCGGCCCGGTGAACGATCCGCGCGCCGCGCCGGGGCAGACCCACAACGAGATCAACGACGCGATCGTGATCGGCCCCGCCATTCTCGGTCGCGACATCACCCTGCGGCTGCTGGTCCAGGTTCCGTGGCGACCTCGGGCCTTCCCGCCGGATCGCCGGCGTTCACCGGACGGCGGGACGATCTGGACCGGCTGCTGGCTTGCTTGAGCCCACCCGTAGGCGACGACCGAACGCCGGACGAGGGCACGGGGGCGGCGAGGTCGGTGGTGGTGACCGCGGTCGGCGGGCTGGCGGGAGTCGGCAAGACCGAACTGGCCGTCCAGGCGGCGCGGACGGCGCTGCGACGCGGCTGGTTCAGTGGCGGCGTGCTGTTCGCCGACCTGTTCGGCTACGACAACGACCGCCGACGAGACCCCGGCCAGGTCCTGGAAGGCATGCTCGGTGCCTTGGGTGTTCCGGGCGAGCACATCCCCGCCCACGCCCAAGACCGCTCTCGGCTCTTCCGCTCGGTCCTGGCCGAGTTCGCGGCACGAGGACGGCGGATCCTGGTGGTCGCCGACAACGCCAACACCGTCCATCAGGCCGAACTGCTGCTGCCCACCGACGGGTCGAACGCGGCGATCATCACCTCCCGCCACACCCTGGCCATGCTCAACGCCCGGCTGCTCGACCTGAACGTCCTAGACCCCGACGCTGAGTACGAGGATGCGTTCCACCGATCAGCCGCCGACACCGGTCTGGCGAGCGAGAACCAAGCGATCTAGCCTCCAACTTCGCCGAGGCGGCCCACCGTCCTGAGTAACCGGTGCCGCCGTGTCGCCGTCCTGGACATCGGCCGCGAGGGAGCGGACTTACCCACTGGCTTGAGAAAGAACAATAGCCTCATCGATTTACTATTTCTGTCAAGTGATAGTGACCTTGATCACTTGACCTATATCGGTCACGCTGGCGCAGTTTCGCACATTTGTCACCGAGGGTACAATTGTGCCGTGTGTCACGAATTACCCAGCACGCCAGAGAGGTGTCTGTGAAGATCAATCACCGCCCAGTAAAAATTGTCCTTGCAATCAGCCTTACGGCCATTGCTCTTCCAGTGGCCAGTCCGGCAGTTCGAGCAGACGAACGGGAGATTTCACCGACAAGCGTCGAACAATGCGCGCCGCAGAAAACGGTCGCGGTGGCGGAATCCCGAAAACTGGTTCGGTTCACCGACTGCGACCTTCGCGGAAGAACCGTACTGGGTTCGCGTGGCATAACCGTTACGGTCCCACGCACCGGTACATCGGTGACCGCGCAAGCACTACACAGAGACGGATCCTCGCGCCTCACCGCGACCGTGAACGTCCGGGCCGGTGAAGTCGAGATCAATCAGGAAGTCCAGACGGCACCAACCAGATCGAAGATCGGACGAGCTGCGGCGCTCGACAAATGCGCGGACGGGGCCTACAACCGGAACCAGTACAGACAGAACGGAGCGTACAAGTGGTACTACTATCCAGGGTCGGTGTGGGAGTCGGGAATTCCCGACGACCCCATTAACCGATACCCGTTCATAGCGCTGGACTTGGGAATGTCCAGCGGTGCGATGGCCCCCAACGACTGTGGCCTGCCATGGGCCAAGGGCCAGTCCTGGAATCAAGGCGATACAGGGTTCCAGCCCAACGTCGGGCTCAACGGCGGATGCACCGGGGCCAACGGCATCAATTCGGTCGGCTGGATGCGACTTTCCAGCGCTGCGCCATCGCTACTGGCGGTGACGTGTACGTGGTCGAGTAACGGCATCGCGACCGAGACCGATGTCGCGATGCGGACCGGGGACGGTGTCCTCTGGTGGTATGACGACAGCGGAACAGGATTCACCGGTGAACGAGCGACCACAGCATTGTGCCCGGCGGGTAGATACTATGCGGAAGCCGTTGCTGCACACGAAGCGGGCCATGTGTTTGGTCTTGCGCACGTGACCGGCGAGCAGCATGCCAACCTGACCATGTACCCCACGATCGATACCTGCGACCTCGGTCCGTCGCGGTACGGCAGGGGAGACAACCTCGGGATAGTCAGCATCTACGGAAAGCAGTAAAGAGGCCTAGCCGGATTGACCACCCCACTCGCCGGAAGCGGCGTCCACGACCTATTTCCTAGCCACCCGGCCACTGGCGCGAGCGCGTTGACTGATGACTGGAAGATGCCAGAATGGGACCTGGCCACGTGGTCATGAGGCGGTGCAATGCCCACCGGGAACAAAAAGGCGCGAGCCGTCGGACGAGCGCCTTTCAGCGGAAGCTTGGGAGATATTAGTCGCCGCTCCGGCCGGTGGGGTGATCCGGGCAGTCTTCGAAACCTCGTTTGCAGGCGGGAGAATTCTCCTGGTGCTGTCCTTCGTGTGCACTGCAGCCGGCCAGCAGCGTTGCGCAAATAATGATGATCAACAACGGCCATCGGCGGGGCATCACTCGATCGGCCCCACCGACGGCGGCTTGCCCAGGATGCAAGGCATCCTCCAGCCGTCCGATGAATAGTATGAGCAACACCCTACTACGACAGTCCGAGACATGATCTGAGCCTGTGGTGATGGGCTGGTTACCCAGGACAGCCGCCCAATAATCTTCGAGTTGTGACGTAATACGTGTGCACGTACCGCCTGCACCGGCATCACTGGCGACGCCGCCACCAAGCCCGCGCCCGCTGGTTCCACCAACGAAGCCGGTTTCACCGGGCGTGGGCCGCCCAGGCCGGTCCGATGCCGGCAGACCATCCCGGTCACGTATTTCAGGGTCGAACGCGACAACGGCAGCGAAGCACGATACAACGTAAGCATTTAGCTCGCGTGCTTTGGGGCATGGTGGTGTTGCGCTGTGTGATCGCAGCGTCGGCCGGGGGTTGGTGTTCAGGTGGTGGCCGGGTCGGGTGACATCCAGGGCTGGCCGAGTAGGGCGTCGCGGGTCGCGGTGGGGGGGTTCCCCCCGGAGTGTGGACACCGACTGTCATGCGGCAAGCAGCACTGTAGCGGTCTGAGTGGTGTGCTGCTCGTAGGTGATCGGCTGGTCTGCCCGAGTTTGGAGTGTCTCCTCCTGATGTTGTATCTGGTGATCCAGCGGAAGACGGCCAGGCGGGCGTGGCGGGCCGAGGCCCACCGGTGAGTGCCCTGTAGGGTCTCCCGCTTCAGGGTGCCGTTGAACGCCTCGGCGAGCGAGTTGTCGGCACTTGTCCCGACCGCGCCCATCGACTGGACCGCGCCGAGGCGGGCGCAGGCGGCGGCGAAGGCAGCCGAGGTGTACTGGGAACCGTGACCGCTGTGGAAGATCGCCCCGTGCAGGTTGCCGCCGTGGGTAGCGGCCCGCCGCCTCCAGCGCGTCGATCACCAGTTCGGTACGCATGTGGTCGGCGATCGACCAGCCCACCAGGCGGCGGGAGAAGGTACCGGCGGGCATGTGCGAATGGTTGGTGGCCCCGGCGACATGAACCCCCATCGTCACCCGATCGTGAACTGCGACGGGATCGTCAGGCGGCAGCGGTCGGCCGTGCGCGTGCAGCCGTGTGCGTGCAGCCGTGCGCGTGGCTCCCGGTAGGGGGTACACGACGTGTTTCTGCGCTTCCCTTTCTGAATGCTCGCTGAGCGGGCCGGGGGCGCGTTGGTTCCCTTGTGGAGATCGTCGCTGAGCAGGCGTCTCTGGGATCGATCGGCTGGGTCGCGGTCTTCGGGGCGGTCATGCGCCAGGTCGGGATTGGTACGATCTGCCCGCCGTCGCCTGATCATAAGGAGACCCAGGGTGGACGACGAGAATTCGCGCATGGCCCCGGAGGAGAGGTTGCGAGAGGCTCGCGAGCGGCTGGCGGCCTTGCGTGACGGGTCCGGCCGGAGCGCGTCCGGCGATCCCGGGCCCGCCGGTCGCGCGTCCGGGACCGCCGATGACGAGCGCGTCACGGCGACCGCCGCCCGCGGACGGCTCGTCGGCCTGGAGCTCGACCCCCGCACTCTGCGCCAGTCCCCCGAGACGCTGGGTCGGCACATCGCCGAGGCCGCCAACGCCGCTCTCACCGCGCTCCGCGTGCAGGCGCAGGAGGCGGGCACGGATCCGGTGATCGACCCGGCGACGCTCGTGCGGACGGTTCAGGCGGTGCAGGAGCAGGGCCTGCGCGAGATGACGGCCCTCACCGAGTCGATCGGCGAAGCGGTGGCACGCGCCCGGGCGGGCATGCGATGAGCTACGAACTCGCGACCGACGACCTCGACAAGCTGCTCGGCGACGCCGCCGGAGCGGCCGCCTCGCTGCGCCCCTCGACCGAGCCGGAGGCCGGCGCCCGCGCCGAGGGCCACGACCCGGACGGCCTGATCAGGGTGGTCGTCTCGGCCGGCGGCCTGGTCGAGTCCGTGGAGATCGGCCCCCGCGCGCTCCGTCTCGGCTCTCAGGAGGTCGCGGACCGCGCGGTGGCCGCGATCAACGACGCGCTCGACCGGCTCGCCGCGGACGCGGCGGAGCATCCCTCGCCTTCGGCCGAGGCCGTGGCGGAGCTCACCGCGAAGCTGGAGCAGACCCGGAACATGAGCCTGCAGCAACTCCGCGCTTACACCAGGTCTCTCCAGGACCTCATGAACAGCCTCTGAACGGGGGGAAGACCGATGGGCATGCCGGGTTACGAGGTGAACCCCGAGCAGATCCGCACCTCCGGTGGCGGGATCAGCTCCTCGACGCAGCAGCTCAAGGCCGACTGGGCGGCCTTCCAGGCCGAGCTCGCCGGGTTCGGCGAGCCCTGGGGGACCGACGACATCGGCTCGTTGATCGGCGGGTGCTACCAGGCCGTCTACGAGGTCGCCGTCGAGGCCTACGACGACAACCTGGAGGACATGGCCGAGCACGGCGAGATCCTGACCGTGTTCGCCGACAACCACGCCAAGGCCGAGGAGCACAACGTCACCGAGATCAACCGCGTCCGGGACGTCCTCGGCTGATGGGTCTGCAACTACCGGGAGAACTGCGCTCCCTGCTGTCGATGCTGGGGTACAACTGGCCCGAGGCCGACGAGACCAAGCTGATGGAGATGGGGAACGCCTGGCTGCGTTTCGCCTCCTCGCACGGCGGCCCGCTGGGCGAGGTCGACTCCCATGCCCAGCGGGTCTGGTCGGCCAACCGGGGCGACGACATCGAGGCCTTCCAGAAGTCCTGGAACGACGGCGAGTCCGGCAGGACCAACCTCCAGGACTTCACGACCGCCGCGAACATCATCGGCGCCGGCCTGATGGTCTGCGGCGCCATCGTGCTCGCGTTGAAGATCAACGTGATCGTCCAACTCACCCTGCTGGCCATCGAGATCGCCCAGGCCATCGCCACCGCGGGGCCGAGCTTCGGGGCCACCCTCGCCGAGATCCCCATCTTCAAGGAGATCACGGGCGCCGTCATCGACCAGCTCATCGACATGGCCCTCCAGGCGATCCTCAATGGCTAAGGGCAAGGCCGGGGCGGGCCTGATGCGCGAGGCCCTGAAATTCATCAAGAAGGCCAACAAGCGCAACCGCCCGGGGCGGATGAATCCGCATTTCCGCGAGCACACGATAGGCGGCGGCCACGTCAGGCCCGGGGCGGCAAAAGGTTCCGGATACCATTACCGACCCGGCGGCAAGGACTTCCCCGGGCGGCGCCTCAAGCCGAACACCATGGTCAAGGACCCGAAGACGGGCGCCTACAAGGCCGAGCCGGAGTTCTGGGACGACACGCTGAACCCGCCCGGCTGGAAGCCGAAGAACGGTAATGGCGGCGTGAGCACGTTCTTCCCCGACCACTGGACGCCGCAGCAGGTCGACGCGGCCATCCCCGGAGCCTTCCAGCATGCCCGCCCGGTCCCTGGCACTAACATGTGGCAAGGAACGTATCAAGGTCTGACCATTCAGGGATTCTATGACGGCGCGGGCGGCTTCACTCATGGCTGGCCGACCTTCTGACCAGAAAGTTCACGATGAGCTTCATCTCCTTCTCGCTCGACCCCGAGTTCCGGATGCCGCTTTACCACGCGACGGACGAGAAATACCGGACCCTCGGCGCCTGGATCCTCGCGGACATCTCCACCAACAAGCGGGTGGCGCTGGACGCGCTGGCCACGATCGCCGACGTCGAGGCGGGGCGCCCGCACGAGCCGTGGGACAGCGAGAACTACACCGTCGGGTTCGGGGCGGCGGGAATCGAGATCCAGAACGACTGGGTCCCGAACGAGCGCGGCGCGTACTCGCTCGCCGAACTCAAGGAGGCCATCGAGACGTACTGGAAGTTCCTGGTCTCAATTCCGGACAATCCGGATCTGATCCGGGAGTTCCGCCCCGACCTGCCGGAATGGCAGGCGGCGGTTCTGGCGTGGGAGGACACCTGGAAGCGGCCCCACCCGTGCCGGGGCGTGCTGTTCTGACGTCCGTTGCCGTCGTGAAGCTCTCCACCGCCTAGGATTCGCCGTTCGGGGTCGAAGGCCGGTGGGGAGAATTGTGCGATTTTGCGGGAGCTTGTTGCTGGGCGTCGTGATTCTCGTCGGCGGGGCGGGCCGAGCGTTCGTTCCTGCGGGGACGCGGGACGAGTGCCATGACGCTTATGACGAGGGCCGGATCACCGAGGATCAGATATTCGTTTGCCTGCGCTCGGCCGATGAGAAGCATGGGCGCCGGTGACGGGTCTTCGGTGAATCAGTTGGTCTTCTGCGGGATGAGCTGAAGGCGGACGTTGCCGTCGTAGGGAACGACGAAGGTCGAGATTCGCGCGGTGCGGGCGTTCGGTTTCCAGGTCAGCGGGACGAGGAAGAGACGGCCGCCGGAGGCGAGCAGAAGGCGCAGGTTCTGGTACCGGTGGCGGTAGGCGGCGCCCTTGCCGAAGTCGGCGTGGAGGGTTTCGGGGGGCGCGTCGATCAGAGGGTCCTTCGTGTAGAGCACGACCTCGGGAAGCTCGGCGAAATCGCGGGCGTCGTCGTACGCGCGGGCGATGCCGACTTCGCCCGCGAGGCTGTTCGCCGCCCAGAACAGGCCCATCGCGACCACCGCGAACGCGACGTACCGCCCGCCGCGCTCCACGCCGGCCAGTGCGGGGCTCGATCGCCAGCCACCGTCACCGGCCTGGCGGAACAGCCAGAACGCGTAGACGAGCGCCGGGACGCCCGACGTCAGGCAGAGCGGCGTCGTGCCGGGCGTCTCGTGCGCGGCGACCTCGGTCGACAGGACGCCGACCAGTGCCCGGACGGTCAGCGCGAATCCGGCGAGCGCCACCGCCAGCGCGATCCGCCGGGCCGCGCGCACGCGGTCCGGGAGCACCGCGCCGCGCACGATCGCGTGTCCGCCCAGGGCCGCGAGGACGGTGAGGAACAGCAGCACCGCCGCCGGATAGGCCACTTCCACGCCGTAGAGGAGCAGCGTCTGGTTCCCGAGGTCGGTGAGCTGAAGGTCGACGCCGAAGTAGCGGAAGCGCTGGAGCGTCGCGACGTAGCCGTACCAGATCAGGACGGCCGCGACGAGCGACGTCGGCGGGCCGAACGTGCCGAGCAGAGAGAGGCGCTGTGTCCAGTCCGGTCCGGGGGCGGGTTCGGCGGGGACGGGCCTGCGCGCCCGCGCCAGCCGTCCGGACCTACTCCTGGCACTGGCCGAGATTGCTCTCGCCCCCGTTCGGCGCTTCGGGCAGCGACTGCCAGGTGGCGCAGGCGCTCAACGCGAGCGTCGTCCCCCACGTCGCGCGCACCGGACGGTCGGCCGTGGCGCCGAGGCCGGAGCACGGTGCGGACGCGTCCGTGCACAGCTTGGACAGCCGCCAGGTGGTCGACACCGTGTAGCGCGCGGGCCGCGGGATCTCCGGCCGGTCGGTGTAGACGGGTGTCACCGCGCACCCGTCCGTCGGGCCGATCACCGTGCCCGGCGCGCAGGGCTCGTGGGCCTGAATGCCCTCCCCGACCGAGCCCGTGCAGGTCGGCGCCGTCTCGTAGGTGACGGTTCCGAACCGGGACCGCGCCAGCACGTCGTCCGAGATGAGGCTGTCGGTGATCGGCGCGGGCTCGCCCGACTGCGCGGCCGTGAACCCCTCCACGCGCACGGGATAGGGGCTCCAGATCACTCGGCACTGGGCGTCCGGGGTCCGGTCCGAGAGGGACGCGCCGCTGCCGGTGTTCACGCGCGGCGTCGTCCAGGCGCGCGGCGACGGGCCGACCGTCGGCGGCCCGGACGTGCCGCCGGTCGGCCGGCCGGTCACCGTCGCGGTCGCCGAGGGGGCGAGCGTCACGGGGTCGACCGCCGGTCCGTGGCGGGGCGAGCCGCCGCACGCCGTCAGCGCGGTCAGGCCGGCCGCGAGCGACGCCACGGCGAGTGGGCGCGATCCCATTTCCCCATTGTCGGACAGTTGCCCAGGCCGGCGGGGGCTTCGCGCAGGCCGGACGCGGCCACCCCGCCCCTCGACGGCGGACCGGAACCGACGCGCCGCCACGCGGGCCGGCCGTGATAACCGCCACAGCGGCCGTCTCGGACGCCCTTCAACGCGCGCAACGGCAGGCCGGACGTGTTTCGGCTGGCAGAAGGCGTAGAACGGCGTTCGACCCCCGGTCGGCGGGATCGAACGGACCGCGCCACCCGTTCCCCGCGCCCCGATCAAATGCCCAAAAAGTACCGACTCGCGAAACTTGTTGAGAAGTTTCTAGATGAAATGCATTCACGTTTTAGGTGAACCGGCGCACGCGGCCAAGGAGCTATCCGTAGGATGAGCAATCCCTGTCCAGGAATCCATGACACCTGGCGTGACCAGGAGTTGCCGACAACATGTGATTTCGCGCATAGTTAACGACAAGGGGACCATGCGCTAGTCAAGGCGCATATCGTCGGAAAATCCACCCCTGCAGGCTCCCAGCAGGAAAGGACGGTCGGGCAGTGGCGCGGCTCGGTACGCTCCAGCGCACCGCATTCGCGGTCGCCGTGCTGCTCTGCGGCGCGTTCACCCTGATCCTGGCCTCCGTCCCGCACCATGAGAGCGTCGGTGTCCGGACGGTCGCGGCGAGTGCCGCCACCATCGAGAAGGCCGCCGAGCGGGTGTCCTGCTGCGAGCGGGAGCAGCATCCGCACGAGGCCCCGCGGCATCCCGGCGCCCGCGTCCCCGCGCTGCTTCCCGACCTGCGCCTTCCGCGCGCGCACGTCAGTCCCGCGCTCGGACCGGGACTCGGCGCGCTCGGCCGCGCCCCGGACGTTCCACGGCGCCGGCACGACCACCTCCACGCCGTGAGCCGGTCGGCGACGGCGTCGATACCCGCACTGCTCCAGGTCTTCCGCAACTGACAGACCACCGCGTCTCCGCCGCCACGACGACGTGACCGGCGGACACACGCCTGCCATCGGCCCGTTTTCCGCTCCATCGATGCGCCCGCCCGTCCGGCGGCGCGCCCCTGGAGGTATCTCGCCATGCAGACGTTCATCGACCATGCCCGCTCGTTCCGGGAGCACGCGGCCCGGCGCGGCGAGGAGTTCCACCGGCTGGCCGAGGGCCAGTCGCCGCAGGCGCTGTTCATCGCCTGCTCCGATTCGCGGGTCATCCCGTCCCTGTTCACCGGCGCCCGTCCCGGCGAGCTGTTCGAACTGCGCACCGCGGGCAACATCGTCCCGAAGTACCGGCTCGGGCACCCCACCGGTGAGGCCGCGACGATCGAGTTCGCGATCGAGGTGCTCGGAGTCTCCGACGTCGTCGTGTGCGGCCACTCCCACTGCGGGGCGGTCGGCGCGATGACGCGCGGGGACGACCTCGCCGCCGTTCCCGCCGTGCGCGGATGGCTCGCGGGCGCGACGGCGGAGGGGCCCGCGCCGCCTGCCGAGACCGGCGGCGACTACGCCGGGCCCGTGCAGCGCCACGTCCTGCGCCAGCTCGACCGGCTCCGCGCCTATCCGAGCATCCGGCGGCGGCACGGAGAGGGCGCCATCGGCCTGCACGCCTGGTACTACGAGGTCCACACCGGTTCCGTCCTGGCCCACCGCCCGGACGCCGACGCCTTCCTTCCGCTGTGATCGGGGGAATGAACGCGCAGACGCTGCGCCGGGACCTCCCCGCGTCGCTCGTCGTGTTCCTGGTGGCGCTGCCGCTGTGCGTCGGCGTGGCCGTCGCCTCCGGCGTGCCCGCCGAACTCGGCCTGATCACCGGGATCGTCGGCGGGATCATCGTCGGCTCGATGCCCGGCAGCAGCCTCCAGGTCAGCGGACCGGCGGCGGGCCTGACGGTGCTGGTGTTCGAGGCCGTCCGGGAGTACGGGGCGTCCGCGCTTGGTGTGCTCGTCCTCGCGGCGGGCCTGCTGCAACTGCTGCTCGGGGTGCTGCGGCTCGGCCGCTGGTTCCGGGCCATCTCGATCGCCGTGGTCGAGGGGATGCTCGCCGGGATCGGCCTCACGATCATCGCGGGCCAGCTCTACACGATGGCGGGCGAGACCGCGCCCGGCTCCGGCCTGGAGAAGATCTTCGGGCTGCCGGAGATGTTCTTCGACAGCATGGGCTCGGGCACCGCGCTCACCGCGCTCGCGGTGGGCGCGGGGACGATCGTCGTCCTCGCGGTGTGGCCGCGGCTCCCCAAGCGCGTCCGGCAGGTGCCCGGCGCGCTCGTCGCGGTCGGGGCGGCCACGCTCGTGACCGTGCTGTTCGACCTTCCGGTGAAGGCCCTGGACGTCCAGGGCCTCTTCGGCGCGATCCACCCGCCGCAACTGGACGACCTGTCCGGGCTCGCCGAGGTCGGCGTGATCGGGACGGTCCTGGCGTTCGCGCTGATCGCGTCCGCCGAGACCCTGTTCAGCGCGGCGGCCGTGGACCGGATGCACGACGGCCCGCGCACCGACTACGACCGTGAGCTGGTCGCCCAGGGCGTGGGCAACGCGGTCTGCGGGGCGCTCGGCGCGCTGCCGATGACGGCGGTGATCGTGCGCAGCTCGGCGAACGTGCAGGCGGGGGCGCGGACGAAGGCGTCCCGCGTCCTGCACGGCGTGTGGCTCCTGCTGTTCGCCGCGCTGTTCCCGTCGGTGCTCGGCCTGATCCCGCTGGCCACGCTGGCGGGCGTCCTCGTCCACGCGGGATGGAAGCTGATCCCGCTGGCGCGGCTGCGTCCGCTGTGGCGCGAGCACCGGGGCGAGGCCGTCGTCCTCGCGGTGACGGCCGTGTCGGTCGTCGTGCTCAACCTGTTCGAGGGGGTGCTGATCGGGCTCCTGCTGGCGGTGGTGAAGACGGCGTGGGAGACGTCCCACATCCACCTGGAGACCGACGAGTCCACCGACCCGATCAAGGTCCGCCTCATCGGGAACGCCACGTTCCTGCGGCTCCCGAAGATGCTCGACACGCTGGAGGCGCTGCCGCGCGACCGGCCGATCGAGCTGGACCTGTCCGGTCTGCGGCACCTCGACCACGCCTGCCGCACCGCCCTGCTCGACTGGGCGGACGACCACAACCACGCGGGCCCGGTTCCCGTCCCGCTGGGCCAGGCCGGATAGCCCGGACGACGCCCGTCCCGTCGGGGGCGGGCGTCGTTCCGTACGCGCTTTTGGAACGTTCCGGGGCTTAGTGGGCGGTGTTCCTGCCGAGCATGGGGATGTCGGGGAAACCGTGAGTCCGGGGGTGGATTCCGTGGTCGCGCAGCGGTCCCACCGCGAGCCCGCCGGCCCGGCACGCCGCGACGATCCCGGGCAGGGCGTCGAGCGTCGCGCGCCAGGCGCCGGGCGCGGACGTGACGTCGCTGTCGTGCAGCAGCACCGTCGCGCCGCCCCGCAGGTCCCGGTCGAGGGTCGCGCGGACGGTCCCGGGCGTCGTCGTGGCCGTCCAGTCGCGTCCCCAGGCCGTCCACAGCACCGGGCGCAACCGGAAGGCGCGGGCGGCGGCGAGCCCTTCGCCGCTCAGCGCGCCGTGCGGCGGCCGGTACCAGACGGGCCGGACGCCGCACACGTCCCGCACCAGCCGGACCGTCCGCGCGATGCCGGCCGAGACGCGGCCCGGACGCGAGAGCAGCCCGTTCTGGTGCCGCCAGCCGTGCACGGCGATCTCGTGCCCTTCGGCGACCATGCGGCGGCCGAGGTCGGGACGGCGGCGCAGCGGGTCGCCGAGCACGAAGAACGTCGCCCGGCAGTCCAGCTCGGCGAGGGCGTCGAGGAACCGGGGCGTGGACGTGCCGTCCGGTCCGTCGTCGAAGGTCAGCGCCACATGGCCGGGATCACCGCGCCCGGCCGTGCGGGGCGTCCACCGGCGGACGGAGCGCAGGCAGGTGACCGCCGGACCCAGGTGCGCCGCCAGCACGACGGCGGCTCCGAGCCCGGCCGGGCGCACGAGACACGACATACGGCAAGTCTGCTCAGAAAGGCTCCAGCACATGGGCAAGCGGCTGTTAATTCTCACGGCCGGAATGGGAGCGGGCCACGACGAGGTCGCCGCCGAGCTGGCCCGCAGGCTCGCTCCGGACGGGTTCGACGCCGCCGTCGTGGACGTGCTGGACCTGCTGCCGCTCCGTCTCGGCCGGGGACTGCGCCGCTTCTACCACGGCATGATCTTGCGGACGCCGTGGCTGTACGGAGCGCTGTACCGGAAGTTCTTCGTCCCGTCCGGCCCGCCTCGGGTGTCGCCGCTCGTGGTGTGGATGGCGGCGCGGCTGGACCGGGCGCTGCACGGCCGCCCGCCGGACGCCGTCGTGTCCACGTTCCATCTCGCGGCCCAGGTCGCCGGCCGGTTGCGTGAGTCGGGGCGGCTGCCGGCGCCGTCGTTCGTGCTCGTCACGGACTTCGCCGTCCACCGGCTGTGGCTGCATCGGGGCAACGACCGCTACTTGTGCCCGGACGAGGCGGCGGCGCGGACGGTGACGGCGGCGACGGGCCGTCCGGCGACCGGTTGCGCGCCGCTGGTCCGCCCGCAGTTCCGCCGGGACGCGCGGCCCGTCGCGGAGTTCCGGCCCCGGGATCGCCCGGTGCTCGTGTCGGCGGGGTCGTGGGGCGTCGGCGAGGTCGCGGAGACGATGCGGGTCCTCGCCCGGTCGGGCCGGTACCTCCCGGTCGTGCTGTGCGGACGCAACGAGCGGTTGATCCGGCGGTTGCGCGGCGCGGACGCAGGGCTCGTCCTCGGCTGGCGGGACGACCTCGCGGATCTGATGGCGGGCGCGTACGCGTTCGTCGACAACGCGGCCGGCCTGAGCTGCCGGGAGGCGTTCGCGCGGGGGCTGCCGGTGGTCTCCTACCGTCCGATCCCCGGCCACGGACGGGACGGAGCGCGCGCGATGGCCGACAGCGGCGTCAGCGTCTACGCGCGAACCCCCGCCGAACTGCTGGACGTTCTGGACGGCCTGGCCGACCCGTCCACGCGAGACCGCCAGGTCGCACGGGCCTACGCCTTGTTCGACGCGCCCGCCGCCGAGAAGGTCGTCACGGCTTCGTCGTGACGCCGTGGTGCCGCTGGAGCACCGGCGACCGCGACAGCCCGATGCTGCCGAGCGCGATCAGCAGGACTCCGAGCACCTCTACGGCCACCCACGGGCCCGTGCGGACGCGCTCTCCGAACAGGCCGATCCCGAGGAGGATGCTGGCGACGGGATCGGTGACCGTCAGAGCAGGCTGAACCGCGACGAGCGATCCGCTCTGCAGAGCGTTCTGGAGCAGGAACAGCGCGCCGAGCCCGGCCGCCGCCATCCCGTACAGCTCCCAGGACGCGACCGTCGCCGCGAGCCCGTCGCCGAACAGCTCGGTGACCTCCTTCATCAGGGCGGCGGTGAGCGCGAAGCTCACCGAGGACGCGACTCCGAACAGGACGCCGCGCACCGCTCCCCGGGCGACGAGCGCCGCGACGACGAGAAGTGCGACGCCGCCGACGCAGATCGCGCACGCGACGATCCAGCTCCAGGTCCCGGGCTCGCGAACGCCCGCGCGCGGCGACGCCGCGACGAGCAGCCCGACGAGCCCGGCCGTGAGGAGCCCGACGCCCGTCCACGGGACGCCCCGCAGCCCGCACGGCGCGACCGCCGCGAGCAGGATCATCGTGATCGGCAGTTCGGCGGACAGGACGGGCTGGACCAGCGTCAGTCCCGCCATCGACAGCGCCGCCGCCTGGAGCGCGAACGCGGCGATGAGCGCCGCGATGCCGCCGAGCCAGCCGGGATCGCGGAGCAGGTCGGCGAACAGCGACAGGCGGAACGTGTGGGCGGCGGGGGCGGTCCGCGCGGCTTTGCGCTGGAGCACCGATGCCAGCGCGTTGGCGGCGGCGGCCGACAGCGCGAGGAACGCGGCGATCAACAGCGTCCCCGGGGCATCGTCCGTCCTTCGTCGGCGGGTGTTTCCCGAGGTCGTACCCGCTGCTCGGCGGAGGAGCGCGGGCTTGGGGAGAGCGTTACCCGTCCGCCCACAGAGTTCTGCCAAAGAAGCCTCCTACCGTCACCGTTGTTCCGACCGACACGGAGGTTTCGACATGGCACGCAAGACGTTGCTGGCGGGGGCCGCGCTCGCGCTCGTCCTCACCGGGACGAGCGGGGTGGCGGTCGCCGACACCGGTCCCACCGCCAAGCCGACCGCCGCGCCGAAGACGGCGAAGCACGTCGCGAAGTTCTGCGCGCGTGTGGACCGGGTCTCCAAGCGCGTCGACAAGCTGACCGGCCGTATCTCGGGCGGGCCGGACCAGCGGGGATCGGTGCGTTGGCTGCAAGCCCGCGCGGACAAGGTCCGGACCAAGAACCCGCAGCGGGCCGCGCTGATCGACCAGCGGATCGCGCTGCGCCAGAACCGGCTCGCGGTCCTCAAGCTCCGCGACCAGGGCCTGACGAAGGCGCAGACGTGGTGCGCGACGCAGAAGTAGCGCGCCGCGCGGCGCGGGCCGCCCTCGTCCTCGCGCTCGCGGCCGGTCCGGTCGCGGCGTGCGGGACGGGCGGCGGCCCCGACGCGGCGCCGCCGAGCCACGGCCCGGCCGCTCGCACGGACCAGGTCCCGCCCGAGTTGCAGAAGGCCGTGAACGACGCCGAAACCGCCGCGCAGCAGGGCGAACGCGAGATGGCCGACCAACCGTGAACCCTGTGGCACCCTGATGGTCGTCGCCGCAGGTCAGGAGTGTCGTGAACGCGCCGTACCGGATTCTCGCCGTCGATGACGACCCGGCGATCCTGCGCGCTCTGCGCCGGGGCCTGGCCCTGGAGGGCTTCGGCGTGGAGAGCGCGGACGGCGGACGCGGCGCGCTGGCCGCCGCCGAGCGGACACCGCCCGAGGCGATCGTGCTGGACGTCTCGATGCCCGACCTGTCCGGGATCGAGGTCTGCCGGACGCTGCGGGAACGCGGCGTGGACGTCCCGATCCTCATGCTGTCGGCGCTGGACGAGGTCGCCGACCGGGTCGCGGGCCTGGCCGCGGGCGCCGACGACTACGTGGTCAAGCCGTTCGACCTGACCGAGCTGGCGCTGCGGCTGCGGGCGCTGCTGCGGCGCGCCGGGCCCGCGCCGGGACGGCTCGTCCGCGTCGGGGACCTCGTCCTCGACCCCGACACGCGCCGGGTGACGGCCGGCGGACGACCCGTCGAGCTGACGCGCCGCGAGTTCGCCCTGCTGGAGACGCTGGCGCGCAACGCGGGGATCGTCCTGTCCCGCTCGGTGCTGCTGGACCGCGTGTGGGGCTACGACTTCGAGGTCACCAGCAACGCCGTGGACACCTTCGTCGGCTACCTGCGGCGCAAGCTGGAGACGGACGGGACACCGCGCATGATCCACACCGTGCGCGGCGTCGGGTTCGTCCTGCGGGAGGCCGGCGCATGAGGCTGACCACCCGGTTCTCCGTGATCACGGCGGTGCTCGTGCCGGTGCTGGTGCTGCTGGCCGGGCTGCTCGTCCTGCGGCTCGCCTCCCACGACCTGAAGGCCGAACGGGACCGGCAGCTCGCCGTCCGGTTGCAGGGGCTCGTCCCGACCGCGACGACCTACGCGCAGAAGTCCCGGCGGACGCCGATGTCGCCCCCCGAGCGCGCGCAGCAGCGGGTGAGCGGGGCGGCGGGCGACGACGGCTCCGGCGGCGTGTCCCTGGTGCCGCGCGTCGGCGAGCCGCTGCTCGTCGGGAGCGTGCCGGGCGTCCGTCCCGAAGGAGCCGGCCCGGCGACGATCGTGTCCGGCGGGCGGCGCTGGCGGTTCGTCGCCACCGACCTCGGCGCGCGCGGCAACGTCGGCCGCCTGTGGGTGTTCGAGCCGGAGAGCCGGGTGAGCGCGCGGATCACGCTGCTGCGGCGGCGCCTGATCGCGATCACGCTCGCGGCCGCCGGCGCCGGCGCGCTGGCCGGCTTCGGGCTGGCGCGGTTCGCGGTGCGTCCGCTGACCGTCCTGCGCGGGCAGGCCGCGGCGATCGGCCGCTCGCCCGGCGCGGGGCGGCGGCTCGCGACCGCGTCCGGGACCGTGGAGGTGGACGAGCTGGCGCGTCTCGTCAACGACCTGCTGGAGCGCGGCGACGACGCGGTGCGCCGCACGGGCGCGGCGCTGGAGACGGCCCGGGCGTTCGCCGCCAACGCGGCCCACGAGCTGCGCACGCCGTTGACCAGCATGGGGACCAACCTCGGCCTGGTGAACCATCCGGGCATCAGCGCCGCCGACCGCGCCGAGGTCGTCGCGGACCTCGCCGCCGAGCACGCCCGGATGGACCGGCTGATCACCATGCTGCGGCAGCTCGCCCGCGGTGAGCTGCTGGACCCGCGCAGCCTCGCCGCCGTCGATCTGCCCGATCTCGTCGAGGCGTCGGTCGAGGACGCGCGCCGCCGTCACCACGGCGCTTCGATCACCGTCGACGTCCCGGACGCCGGGACGGTGCGCGGCTGGCCCGAGGGGCTCCGGATGATCCTGGACAACCTGATCGACAACGCGGCCGTCCACGGCGTCGGCGCGGACGGCCGAGCAGCGATCGAGGTCACGTTGACCGAATCGCCGGAGGGGTTGGCGCTGCGCGTCCGCGACCACGGGCCGGGCGTTCCCGAGCCCGCCCGGCGGACGGTCTTCGACCGGTTCCGGCGGCGGCCCGGCAGTCCGGGGTCGGGACTCGGCCTGACGCTCGTGGCGCAGCAGGTCGGGCTGCACGGCGGGACGATCGCCGTCACCGCGCCGCCGGACGGCCCGGGGGCCGTGTTCGACGTCCGTCTTCCGCGTTCACCGGAGCCCGGCGGCGATCCGGCGTCGTGGCTGCGCTGACGCCGCGTTCTCCCGGCGCGGACGTGCGGGCGTAGGCGAAGGCCGCGACGGCCATGCCGAGGCCCCACAGCAGGTAGCCGGGGACGGCGATCCAGAAGAACGTCTCGGGCAGGTCCAGGCCGTCGCCGGGCGGGAACGGATTGCGGCCGCGCAGGCGCTCCCCGACCATCTGGACCGTCATCACGCCGAAGTACACGACGAGCCCGGCGGAGATCGCCGCTCCGGGCCACAGCACGAGCGGGCGCGGCACGCGCCGTCCGGCCGCGCCCGGCACCCGGCGCGGCCACACCCGGCCGAAGCGGTGGACGAGCGCGGCGGGCAGCAGCGTCCCGCCGAGCAGGAACCCGGCCTCGAACAGCGCCGCCGAGACGCCCGACGCCAGCGGCGTCTCGTCGAATCCCACCCACGCCTGCGCGCCGATCCGGGTGAGGCATCCCCCCATCGCCGCGTACGCCGCGACGTACGCCCAGCCCGGCGTGCGTTCCAGCGGTGCGAGCAGACGGCGGCCCGGCCTGGTGCGGCGCTGGTAGAGCAGCGTCGTCCGCGCCACGAGCACCGCCGCGGCCGCGCACGCCGCCCGGCTCAGCGCGCCGACCGGGTAGAACGCGATGCCGAGGCCCGGCAGGACGCCCCCGACGACGTCGAGCAGCAGCATCGCGGCGGCCCCCGCCAGCGCCGCCGCCGTCCCCCAGCCCGCGGCGACCACGAGCGGACGCGGCAGCCGCGTGCCCGTCGCCGCGACCGCCAGCGCCGCCGCGAGGCACAGCGCCACCGAGCCCCAGCCGCTGATCGTGACCAGGTCCGGCCCGACCGGCGACATCCGGCCGGGGAAGTGCCCCGCGTTCCAGTACACGCGGACGCCGCCGTAGAAAACCGCCCCGACCAGCGCCGCACCGGCCGTTCTCGTCACCGCCATGGCGCCCACGATGCCCGCCGGGCAAGGCTTTGAGCCTCCCCCGCACGTCGTGTCCGTTTCCCTCTCCCGGGGGAATCTTGACAGCGGCACCCCCGTCATCTTCGATCGACGGGACGGGTCATGACCGGGTGTTCATCCGGCCCGTCCCCTCGGCACCGCGGTGCCCTCCCCCGTGGGGCACCGGGTGTCGCACGGGCACCGCCGCGAATCGAACACATGTTTGACTCGGTGGGTAGCCTGGGGTCTATGTTCCAAGCGTCACTTCTGGATGCCGATGAGGTCGGTGTCGGGTCTCTGGGCTCGTCGGTGCGGCGCGTCCCGCTGACCGACGGCGCCTGGATCGACCTGCGGCCGGGCTGGATCAGCGGCGCCGACGCGCTCTTCCAGCGGCTGGTGGAGACCGTTCCGTGGCGGGACGAACAACGCCGCATGTACGACCGGGTCGTCGCGGTGCCGCGTCGTCTCGCCTTCTACCGCGCGGGCGCGCCGCTGCCCGACCCTGCGCTCGCCGAGATGAAGCGGCTGCTGGACGAGCACTACGCCGAGGAGTTGGGCGAGCCTTTCGCCACGGCCGGGCTGTGCCTCTACCGCGACCATCGCGACAGCGTGTCCTGGCACGGCGACCGGTACGGCCGGGGGCGCCATGAGGACGTGATGGTCGCGATCGTCTCGCTCGGGACGCCGCGTCCACTGCTGCTGCGCCCCCGGTCGGGCGGCCCCGCGCGCCGGTACGAACCGGGCCACGGCGACCTGCTGGTGATGGGCGGAAGCTGCCAGCGGACCTGGGAGCACGCGATCCCGAAGAGCGCCCGTCCGCTCGGCCCCCGCGTGAGCATCCAGTTCCGTCCGGCCAACGTCAGTTGACCGAGGCGAGCGGAAAATACAGCCGGCCGGGGGCCGAGGGGTCGTCGGCGGCTCCCGGCCGGCGGCTGTGGCACCGTCGATGACGGGCCGCGCTCACATACTGACGGGCCGCGTTCGCGGGCGTCCGGCGCTTGACGGAATCTGACCGAGGAGACGCCCGGCCCGGCGATTGTTCACCGATCGGGCAGCGCGCCGCGCAGAACCTCGGCGAGGTGCAGGGCGCGACGCGGCGTTCCCTGGGCGATCTGGGTGCGGCAGGAGAAGCCGTCGGCGAGGACGAGCGCGCCGTCCGCCGCCGTGCGGACCTTCGGGTACAGCTCCCGCTCGGCGCACGCCTGCGAGACGTCCCAGTGGCCCGGCTCGAAGCCGAAGTTCCCGGCGAGCCCGCAGCAGCCGGAACCGATGACGTCCGGACGGACGCCGAGGCGTTCGAACACGGCCAGGTCCGGCGCGTACGTCCCCTTCGCCTCCTGGTGGCAGTGGACCTGCGCGACAGCGGACGCGTCCAGCTCGGTGAACGGCCAGTCTCCGTCATGACCGGCGACGATCTCCGCCAGGGTCGTGACGAGCCCGCCGAGCGCGGCGGCGCGCGGGTCGTCCGGAAGCAGTTCGCGGGCCTCGTCCCGGAGCATCACCGTGCAGGACGGCTCCAGGCCGACGATCGGCAGACCGGCGTCCAACGCCGGGCCGAGGACGTCGAGCGTGTGCCGCAGCACGCGCCGCGTCACCCCGAGCTGCCCGGTGGAGTGCCAGGTCAGCCCGCAGCAGACGCGTCCGGGCGGCACCAGCACCCGGTGTCCGAGCGCTTCCAGGACCTCGACGGCCGCGCGTCCCACTCCGGGCTCGATGTGGTCGGTGAAGGTGTCCGGCCACAGGACGACCGGACGTCCCGCGCCGGCCGCCGGACGTTCGCGGAACCAGCTCCGGAACGTCCGCGGCGCGAAGCGGATCATCTCGCGGCGCGGCTCGACGCCGGCCAGCCGCTTCGCCACGGCCGCGACCGGACGCCGGGCGAGCAGCGCGCCCGCCCCCGGCACGGCCGTCGCGACCCGCGCCCAGACCGGCAGCCAGCCCATCGAGTAGTGCGCGAGCGGACGGACCCGTCCCGCGTGGTGGCGATGCAGGAACTCCGCCTTGTACGTCGCCATGTCCACGTTGACCGGGCAGTCGCTCGCGCACGCCTTGCAGGACAGGCAGAGGTCGAGCGCGTCCCGGGCCTCCTCCGACCGCCAGCCGTCCGGCAGCGTCTCGCCGCGCAGCAGTTCGGCGAGGACGCGGGCGCGGCCGCGCGTGGAGTGGACCTCGTCGCGGGTGGCCTTGAACGACGGGCACATCGCGCCTCCGCGCAGGTCGCGGCACGATCCGACGCCGACGCAGCGGTGGACGGCCGCCGCGAACGAACCGCCGTCGCGGGTCAGGGCGTGCGCGGGCGAGATCGGCAGCGCGTCCCGGCCCGGCCCGGGGCGCAGGCCCGCGTCGAGCGGTTCCGGGTTCGTGATGACGCCCGGGTTGAACCGGTCGTCCGGGTCGAAGACGTGCTTGAACGCCGCGAACGCCCGCAGCAGTTCCGGCGAGTACATCGTCGGCAGCAGTTCCGAGCGCGCCCGCCCGTCGCCGTGCTCGCCCGAGACCGTCCCGCCGTGCGCCGCGACGATCGTCCGCCGCCGCCGCCATGAACGCCCGGTACCGCGCGACGCCCGGCGCGTCGCCGAGCGCGAAGTCGAGCCGCAGATGCAGGCAGCCCTCGCCGAAGTGGCCGTACGGGACGCCCCGCAGCCGGTGCTCGCGCATCAGCGCGTACAGGTCGCGCAGGTAGTCGGCGAGCCGGTCCGGCGGGACGGCCGAGTCCTCCCAGCCGGGCCATGCCTCGCCGCCGTCCGGCAGCCGGGTCACGATGCCGGCGCCCGCCTCGCGGATCCACCAGAGTGCCCGCGTCCGCGCCGGATCGTCCACGACGACCGCCGTCATGCCGGACGCCTCGGCGCGGACGCGCGCCGCGATCGCCTCCGCCGCCTCGCGCGCCTCCGCGGCCGTGTCGCCGCCCGCCTCGCAGTACAGCCAGCCACCGCCCGGCGGCAGGTCCGCGCCCGCTCCGCTCCGGCCCGGCTGGCTCCGCAACGCCGTGAGCAGGTCGGACGCCATGCCTTCGACCGTCAACGCTCCCGCGCGGACGGCGACGGGAGCGAGCGCGGCGGCGGCGAAGACGTCGGGGAAGCCGAGCACCGCGAGCGCCCGCGCTTTCGGGGCCGCGACGAGCTTGACGGTCGCCTCGGTGACGAAACCGAGCGTCCCCTCGGCGCCGACTAGCGCCTTCGCGACGTCGAACCCGTTCTCGGGGAGAAGGTGGTGCAGACCGTAGCCCGCGACCTGGCGGCTGAACCGGCCGAGTTCGGTGCGCAGCGGGCCGAGGTGGGCGTCGCGGAGCCGGATCAGCTCCGCGTCGGTGCGCGCGTCGCCGCTCGTGCCGCGCCGGGCGTGGAGCTCGCGGCCGTCGGCGAGCATCAGCCGGACGGACTCGACGTTCGCCGCCGTCACGCCCCAGGCCACGCTGTGCGATCCGCACGCGTTGTTGCCGATCATTCCGCCGAGCGTGCAGCGGGAATGGCTCGACGGGTCGGGGCCGAAGGTCAGGCGGTGGCGTCCGGCGGCGGCGCGCAGGTCGTCCAGGACGGCGCCGGGCCGCACCACCGTCGTCCGGGCCTCCGGGTCCACGGACCGGACGGCGTCGAGATGCCGCGAGACGTCCACGACGATGCCGGAACCGATCGCGTTCCCGGCGATGGACGTGCCGCCGCCGCGCGGCGTGACGGGCAGCCCTTCGTCCGCGGCGAGCGCGAGCACTGCGGCCAGGTCACCGGCGTCGCGCGGTTCGGCCACGGCGGCGGGGAGCCTGCGGTAGAGGGACGCGTCGGAGGTGTACGCGGCCCGGGTCGTGAGGTCGGTCCGCAGGACGCCGGGCAGCGCCGCCGCGAGCCGGGTCGCGAGATCGTCCACGCGTCCAGGGTAGGCGCCGGCCGTCCGGCCGGATCGCGCGCGCCGGGGGTCCGGAACGTACCGGGACCCCCGGTCGTCCGTGCGGCGGGAGGCTTATCGACCCGGAACCGTCACCGCGGACCGAAGACGGCCGGACGAGCCGGAGCACCAGCCGTACCGGCCCCGGTCACGCGGTCACGCACCGCGAAGGGACCGCAGCAGATCACGCCACTGCGGGACGGAAACCTCAAGAACTCCACCGAGGACATTCCGTGAATCACGCACCAAAACCGAAGCCTCGCACCGCGCGGCCTCGACGCAATCATTTTCATCGCTCCAGGTGGACTTGCGCCAAGCGAGCCTGGAAACGTCCTTGCTCTGTTCGACCATCCGGCGACCCTCCATCCGTCGATGGCGGGCTGGCCCCGCCCGACGCGGCGACCGAGTGACCAACATCCACAAGGTCGGATTCAGGCAGGGCGCAGCAAACCACGACCTTGTGGATGATTTCTCGTCCACGAGTGTAGGCGGTCGAGGTTCTCCCGCCTATGGCCCACCACAAGATCAGTTCGTCGCTATGCGGCCGAGCGGCTTTTGGGCTGGTCGGGGCTCCCACCTCCTCGCGGGCCGAGTGTCGCGGTCAGGCCATGAGCTGGTCGGCCGCCTCGCGCAGCAGCGCGACGGAACGCTCGGCGGAGAGCGACAGTTCGAGGAGTTCCTCGAAAGCGTCCCGGTAGTTGGCGACCCGGTCCTCGTCGCCGACGAACAGGGCGCTCGCCGCCCGGCCGCCCTCCAGATAGAGGACGTCGCTCAGACTGGAATCGAACTCCATGAGCGTGAACGTGCTCTCCACGCCCTTGTGCGAGCCGATCGAGAAGGGGATGACGCGGACGGTCAGCCGATCGTCGGACTCCACCTCGTCGGCGATCTTCCGGAGCTGCCGCGGCATGATCCCCGGGTCGACCATGATGCCGACATGGCGGCGGATCGTCGCCTCGTCGAGCACGAAGTACCGGCGCGGCGGGTTCTCGCGGTCGGCCATGTGGCGCTGCCGTTCCATCCGCATCTTGACGACCGTGCCGACCCGCACCGGGCCGACGACTCCGGCCGCGATCACCTCGGCGTACTCGGGCGTCTGGAGCAATCCGGGAATGATCGACCCCTGGAAGTGCCGGATGACCGCGGCCCCCGCCTCGTATCCGACCAAGTTGATGTAGCTCTCCGAGAAATCCCCCCGGAAGGGGGCCCACCATGCCGGCTCCCGTGCCCCCCGGGCCAGGGACTGCAGCTTTTCCTGTCTGCTTTCGGACGTCACGTCGTACTTGAGGAGCAGCGCCTGGAGATCGGTGCGCGAGACCGCGTTCCTGCCCCCCTCGATGCGGATGATCTTCGAGGTGCTCCAGTCGAGTTCGTGCGCGACCTGCTCCTGCGTGAGCCCCTTCTCCTTGCGGAGCTGGACGAGTTCCGTGCGCAGCTGCGCGCTCTGGACCACAGGCCCCTGGTCAGTCGCCATTGTGGATCGTTACTCCAGGTAGTGGAAGGACGCCGCGATGCCAACTGGTCGACTGCCACCTGGCGCCGTGCGTGCTGTCGGGGTTGAGGGCGTCACTCCGGCAGGTGCGGCGGTGCGCGATCACGGACCGGCGGCTCGAACGCTCGGAACCACGACGGTGAACGCATGGTTTAAACCTCGCAGTGAGCTGGGTAGCCGACGTCCATGAAGGAGAATGACACCTAGCAGATTAGCATCCGACAGACTGCCTGGGCACAGTTTGACATGCTACTGTGAGGGTCATACTGGAGAAGCCCAGGCCGTCCGGTAACTCGAACCGGCCGGATAGGAGTACCGAAGACGATCAACCCCCCGAACCACACCCCGCGCCACATGCGAAAGAGCCGCCCCCCGTCCCTCCTCGATCACCGATTTCACGGTCCGGCGGATCAAGGAATGGGCGGAGGACGGCTCCTGCGGAGGCCGAGGACGCGTTTTCACCCGGCTGCGGAAAGTACGGCGAGCGTCATCGCCGGAACCTCGCTGACCGGGAAAAACGCGGCCTGCGGACTCACCAAGTCTAACCGCGCCCACGCGGAACAGGCCATAGGTGATGTGTCGCCGATTCCGGCGCCCCCTCCCGGACGCCCGGGGACCAGCGGACGGAGGGAACGGACGGCGGCCGTTTCGAGACAGGGGTTCTCGACATGAACAATGACTTTCACACCGTCCCACCGGCGCGGAGATCCCGGTGGTGACGTCGGAGCGCCCGCGGCGGGGCGTGACACCGCCGCCGGACGACCGGGCCGTCGAGCCGACGTTCTGGGACGCGCTCACCGCCCAGGAGCGGCACGAGCTGTCCAGCCTGTCCGATCACGTCGACATGCCCGCCGACCGCGTCCTCTGGGAGGAGGGCGCGCTCGCCGACCACGCGCTCGTCATCCTCAGGGGCAGCGTCCGCGTGTGGGTGGAACGTGACGGATGCCGCCGGACCCTCGCCGTCAGGGGCGCGGGCAGCCTCATCGGGGAACGTGCCGAGCTGGGGCGGCGCACCCGGTCCGCGGGCGTCGTCACCCTGGAGCAGGTGCGGATGCTGCGGGTTCCAGCGGGTCTGTTCGCGGCGTTCCTGTCCGTCCACGCGCGGCTGCACGGCGTGCTGGAACGGCAGATGTACGCGCGGCTCGGCGAGAACGCGCCCGGACGGCTCACCCGGGTCCGGCTGACGATCCAGCACCCCGGCGGCGTCGCGCTGCCCGACTCCGGCGACGACGTGCACGTCGCGACGCGTCCGATCCCGGGGCTTCCGGCGGCCAACCGGCTCGGCGACGAGTGCGTCGCGGGCGCCGGGCACAGCTCGACTTGGCCGCTCGCGTTGCCGGACCTGGTCGAGGACGACACGGACGGCGAGCCGACCCGCCCCTACCCGGCACCGCGCGACGGGTGGCGGCTCGGCGACCACTACGACCCGAACACGCCGTCCGACACCGGTCCGCACGCCGCGCCGCCCGCCCCCGCGCCGGCCGACGACGGCGTGGTCCCCGGTCTGACCGCGCGGTACGCCGTGGTCGAGGCCGGAGCCGGACCGTCCGCGCTGGACGGCGGCGCGGCGCCGCGGCCGATGGCCGACCCGTCGGGCTGGGCCGGGCGCATGTGCGCGATCCTGTTCACCGACGTCGCCGGGTTCAGCGGCCCGCACCGCACCGACGAGGACCGCTACCACGTGCGGCACATCATGTACGACATGCTGCGCGCGGGCTTCACGGCGTCGGGCGTCCCGTGGGCGGCCTGCTACCACGAGGACCGGGGCGACGGCGCGTTCATCGTCGTCCCGGCGGAGATCCCGCCGCGCGCCCTGGTCAGCCCGCTGCTGCCGCTGCTGGCGGACGCGCTGCGCCGCCACAACCACCGGTCCAGCGCCGCGTTCACCGTCCAGCTCCGGGTGGCGATGAACATCGGCCAGGTCTACCCCGACGCCGAGGGCATGTCCGGGCTCGCGATCATCCGGACCGCGCGGATGCTCGACGCCCCGGTGCTCAAGAAGCAGATGGCCGGCACCGGCGCCGACCTCGGCTTCATCACGTCCGAGTTCGTCTACGACGCGATCCTCGCCGAGGGCGGCGGGCCGTGGTTCCAGCGCGTCCCCGTCCGGGTCAAGGAGTCGAAGATGACCGCGTGGATGCGGCTGTGGGGCGCGTCCACCGGGGCCGGCGACCGGGTCTGACCCGCCCGGCCGGCGCGGGGCGAGAGGGGAGCGCCCGCGCCGCCGCTCATCCCGGGCCGCCCGCCCGTCGCGCGGAGCGGACCCGCAGGCGCCCTCAGGGCCGCGCCGCCTTCGGGAGGCGCAGGACGAAACGGGCGCCCTTCGGGCTGTCCTCGATCCGGAGCGTCCCGCCGTGGGCGCGTGCGATCTGCAGTGCGATCGGCAGGCCGAGGCCCGTCCCGTTGGCGTCCTTCTCCCGCGACGCCTTGAGCCGCGCGAACCGCTCGAACACGACCTCGCGGTTCTTCTCCGCGATGCCGTCCCCGTCGTCCTGGACCTCCAGCACGGCGGTGTCGCCCTCGGCGCGCACCCGGACCTCGATGCGCGACTCGGCGTGCCGTTCGGCGTTGTCGAGGAGGTTCGTCAGCAGCCGGGACAGCCGCAGCCGCTCGCCGCGCACCGTCACGTCCATCGCCAGGTGCGGGACGACCTCCTTGGTGCGCTCGGCCCGGCCGAGTTCGATCGAGACCAGCGCGGCGAGGTCCACGACCTCCCGGTTCGGGCCGTTGCCCGCGTCGAGCCGCGCGAGTTCGAGCAGGTCGGTGACGATCGCCTGGAGCCGTTCGAGGCTGTTGAGGACGCCGTGCGCGACCTCCACCCAGTCCATCTCGTCGGGGGCGAGCAGCGCCTCCTCGATCTGGGTCCGCGCCGCCGTGATCGGGCTGCGCAGGTCGTGCGACGCGTCGGAGGTGAAGCGCCGCTGCTTCTCCAGCGCGCCGTCGAGCCGGTCCAGGGTGGCGTTGACGGTCTCGGCGAGCAGCCGGATCTCGTCGTGGTTGTGCGGGACGGGCACGCGCCGTCCCGACGACTTAGCGGTGATCTCGGCGAGTTCGGTGCGGATCGCGCCGACCGGGGCGAGCGTCCGGTTGACGGTGCGCCAGGTGAGGAAGGCCGTCGCGCCGACGATGATCATCGCGATGCCGAGGGCGAGCAGCGGGATCCGTGGACGCACGTACCAGGGGGTCAGCAGGTGGGCGACGTAGACCGTCCACGTGTCGCCGGCGTGCCGGACGCGGAACGCCACCACCTCGACGCAGCCGTGGATCCCCACCGGCGAGCACAGGCGACGGGCCGTGTAGACCTCGCCGGCGCGCGGCGCGAACGACGCGATGCGCGGCGCGCCCCGGATGAGGCCGCCGGACGCGGCGACGCGCCCACCCGCGTCCACGACCTGGAACAGCGCGGGCGGGAGGCGTCCGGACGCGAGCGCGGCCAGATGGTCCTGCTCGACCTCGGACTGGATGCGCAGCGCGGCCACGACGGCACGCTCGTGCCGCCGGTCCTCGTCGTGCTGCCGGGCCGTCGCGACGATCAGGGCGGCCACTCCGCCGCACACGAGGGCGGAGACAAGGGTGGCCAGCAGCGTCATCCGCAGCCGTATCGACCATGCTCGCCGTTCGATCACCCGTCCTCCCGTGGGTGAGGTAATCACCTGGCGGGCACATCGGCGGTCCCAGAACGGGCGCACACCGAACAAGAGGGGGCAAAGAATTGTTTCCGGCCCCTCGTGGCGCGCTGTTCAGACGGGCGCGGCGGGCGGTTCATCGTCAGGATCGCCGTCCTCCCCCGGCGGGCGCCGCAGCATCCGGGGGACGCGGGGTTTCGGCACCCACGTGCGCGGCCGCCGCGATTCCTGCGCGTCGGACACGGGCGCGGCCAGGCGCGTCGGACGCGTGCGTCCCCGCAGCGTGACCGACCGGCCGCACTCCCACGCCTCCGCCTCGGCGAGGTGGGCCAGGTCGAGGAGGTGCCCGGCGGCGAGCACCCGGCCCGGCACCGTCTTGGCCAGGTCGCTGAGCCGCGCGCCCTCGTTCACCGGGTCGCCGATGACCGTGTACTCGAACCGCTGCTCCGCTCCGATGTACCCGGCGACGACCGTGCCCGCCGAGACGCCGACGCCGAAGTCGAGCTGCGGGACCTCGGCGCGCAGCCGCCGGTGCAACTCGCGGGCCGCGCCGAGCGCGCCGCCCGCCGCGTCGTCCAGTTCGAGGGGCGCGCCGAACACCGCGAGCGCGGCGTCGCCCTCGAACTTGTTGATCCATCCGCCGTGCGCGCCGACGGCGGCCACCACGACGCCGAAGAACCGGTTGAGCAGCTCCACGACCTCGTCCGGGCTGTGGGTCGCGGCGAGCCGGGTGGAGCCGGTGAGGTCCACGAACAGGACGGCGACGTCGCGCGTCTCCCCGCCCAGCTCGATGCCGTCGCTCTCCAGCGCGAGGTCGGCGACCTGCTCGCCGACGTGCCGCCCGAACAGGTCGCGGAGCCGTTCGTGCTGCCGCAGCCCCGCCACCATGTGGTTGAAGCCCGCTTGGAGCTGCCCGACTTCGCTGGCGTCATAGACGTCGATCCGCGCATCGAGGTCCCCGCGTTCGACCCGCGCCATGCCCGTCCGGACCGTCGTGATGGGATCGGCGACGGCCTTGATGGCGATGAGCGTGACGCACATCCCGACGAGGATGGCGGTGCCCGCGAGCACGATCATCGTGAGGGCGAGCTGCGTCGTACTGATCGGCGGGCCGAACAGCACGGCGACGCCGACGCAGATCAACCCGAACACCGGCACGGCGGTACCGAGCGCCCAGGCGAGCATCGCGCGGGTCACGACGCCCGGCAGCCGGATCCGGCGCGACTGCCCGGCGGCCAGGACGAGCGCGGCGGCGGGCCGCAGCAGCCGCTCCGACAGCAGGTAGACGATCGTGCAGGTGGTGAGGGCGCCGAGCAGGCAGGTGAGCCCCGTCTTGACGGCGAGTTCCGGGACGAACAGGACGATGTCGAGCACCGCCCAGCCCGCGGCGCCGAGCGTCCACAGGCCGCCGACGAGCAGGGTGAGCCGCAGCGGGCCAAGCAGGACGGCCCGACCTTGCGCGGCGTCGGTGACCCGCCCCTCCCGGACGAGCGCGATGACCGGTTTCCACAGCCGCAACCCCGCCGCCAGCACGAACGGCGCGGCGACCAGCGGATAGCCGAAGAACGCGACGGTATTGACCAGCCGTGCGTGGTCGCGGTCGGGCAATGACGGATCAGGCAGGACGAACACAGCGAACAACAGCACGACCACCGCGCCGCCAAGGTTCGCCACCCCGACGACGACCAGCAGAACCCACCGGACGCGCAGTTCGAGCAGCGTCCGGGGCAACCCCGGATGCTCCTCCAGCCGCGCGCCGAGATGCCGCGCCACCGCCGCCCGACCCGCGTGCCACCCCGCGGTGCCACCGCCGACGACACGCCGGACGGTCATGCGCGCCGACCGGACGCCCGCGCCGCCGTCCAGCCCGCTCCCGCAGCACACCGCATGGCCGATCTCCCTCCGTTGGAAGAACTCACGGCAAGCGTGCCACCCGCATGACCCGGCGTACACTCCCTCCCCGCACCTATGGAAAACCGCCCCGCACAACTTCGACCACGCCACCCACTACCGTTCGTCGTCCGACAGGCCCCCACGTAGGCGGCGACCCGATCGGCATCGTGACCGGCAAGGTTTTCCTCACCCAGAACCACGTCACCCTGCCCGGTGCCCTACCGCTTGTGCTGGAGCGCACCCACATCTCGTCCTACCGGGCAGGACGCCTTTTCGGCCCGTCGTGGGCCGGGCCTCGACACTCGACGTTCGATCCGTTGAGGTGACGATGACTCTCAGCGATACAACTGCTCGCGTCCAACGACGTCCTCTTCGTCCAAGACCTGTCCGTGGCCCACGGGAGCGAGCCGCCGGACCTGGGACGAGCGCCGCGGCCCACATGCCGCGCTGCGGAAGCTGGGGATGTGCTCGGCTGAGGACGCTGCTATAAAAAACGCCCCGAGCGATGATCGCTTGGGGCGTTTTGGCTGTTCTGAGGTGTGGGCAGGGGCGGGGTCGAACCGCCGACCTTTCGCTTTTCAGGCGAACGCTCGTACCGACTGAGCTACCTGCCCGGGACGCGCGGTCGTCGCGGTGACGTGTGCACGTCGAGCGGTCCTGACGGGATTTGAACCCGCGGCCTCCACCTTGACAGGGTGGCGAGCACTCCTAGCTGCTCCACAGGACCTTGCGTTTCCGAGTCTAGCCGCTCGGGGGTGTTGCCCGAGCCGGTCCTCGTGGGCCGTTTCCCTGGCGACGTCCGAAAGCATACGGGATGCTCGCTGCCTGCGCCAACTCGATATCCGGCTGGACAAAAGGGCAGGTCAGGGAGGTGGTGGGCGGGTCCTGGGCCGGGGCGTCGTGGCGGTGGGGAGCTGGTTATCCACAGGGGCGGGCTTGGTTCGACTGATGGGGTGGCGGGGGCGACGCTGGTGGTGGGTCGGGATGGCATGGGTTTGTTGGTGCGGTGTTCGGAGGTGAGGGGTGGTCGTTGTTAGCGTGAGGGGATGAGGGTTGCGGTCAGCGGGGCTTCCGGGGTGATCGGGGGTGCGTTGGCGGAGAGCTTGGCTGGGGACGGGCATGAGGTCGTCCGGCTCGTTCGGCGTGAGCCTCGGCGTGTGGGTGAGGTCGGCTGGGATCCCTTGGGGCGTGTCGGGGCGCTGACCGGTGTTGACGCGGTGGTGCATCTTGCCGGTGCCGGGGTTGGTGAGCGGCGTTGGACGTCCGCTTATAAGCGCGCGATCTACGACAGCCGTGTGCGTGGGACGGCCACGCTCGCGAGCGCGCTGGCTCGTATGGATGAGCCGCCTCGTGTGTTCGTTTCCGGTTCGGCGGTCGGGTATTACGGCGATGCCGGCGATCGGGTTCTTTCGGAGGACGATCCGTCGGGGGACGACTTTCTCGCGCGCGTCTGCCGTGACTGGGAGGACGCGGCCGGGGCTGCTGAGGACGCGGGGATCCGTACCGTCCGGATCCGCACGGGGCTCGTCGTCTCTCCGCGCGGCGGCGCGTTCGGGCGGATGCTGCCGCTGTTCCGTCTGGGGCTCGGCGGGCCGTTGGGCGGCGGGCGGCAGTACTGGAGTCTGATCTCGCTGGCCGATGAGGTGGCGGCCATCCGGCATGTCATTGATACCTCGGCGCTGTCGGGGCCGGTGAATCTGGCGTGTCCGGATCCGGTGACCAACCGGCAGGTCACCGCGGCGCTCGGCCGGGCGCTGCACCGTCCGGCGGTGCTGCCGGTGCCCGGTCCCGCTCTGTGGCTCGCTCTCGGCGAGTTCGCTCGGACGGGCGTGCTCGCCAGCCAGCGCGTCATGCCGGAGCGCCTCCTCGCGTCCGGTTTCGCGTTCGCCCATCCCACCCATCAGGAGGTCATCCGCCAGGTCACCACGGCGCCTGACTGACGCGTGGCGGTGGGGCACGCCTGGCTAGGTCGGCCCGCTGATCTGAGATCAGGCGTCCGCTCGCCGGGCCCTGCGTATTGGGTCTGCGGCGAGCGTGTGAGCGGAGAGCCGGTACCGGCGCGCGAGTGTGCGCGGGCGGCTCGCGCTTTCGTGGGGTTCGCCGCTTTCGGCGGAGGTGGGTTTAGGCGGGTGGTGGGGTCGGGCGTAGGGGGGTTATGGGCGCGGCTTCTATGACCGTGTTGTGGAGGGTGCCCAGGGCTTCGATGGTGGCGGCCACCTCGTCTCCTGGTTTGAGCCAGGGGTAGGCGTCCGCGCCGTGGGTCTGGGCTAGTTCCAGGATGCAGCCGGTGCCGCAGGTGCCTGAGCCGATCACGTCGCCGGGGCGTACCTCGGTGCCGCGCGAAGCGTAGGCGATCATTTCGGCGAAGGACCAGTAGACGTCGGACCACAGCGCTCGGGAGTACGGGACGCCGTTGATGGTGCACGTCATCTCCAGGCGGTGGCCGTTGCCCTCCTTCCTGTCGGCGATCTCGTCCGGGGTGACGAGATAGGGGCCGAGGCCGGTGGCGGTGTCCTTGCCTTTGACCGGTCCCATCGCCTGGCGCATCTCGCGACGCTGGACGTCGCGTCCGCTCCAGTCGTTGAGGACGCAGTAGCCGGCGATGTGGTCTTCGGCTTCGGCGGGGGTCAGGTCGCGGCCGGGTCGGCCGACGATCGCGGCGACCTCCAGCTCGAAGTCGAAGGCCTCGGTGCCGGGGGTCATCCGGACGTCGCCGCAGCCGAGCACCGCGTACGGGTTGGAGAAGTAGAAGACCGGCATCTCGTACCAGCCCGGGTCGATCGTCCGGCCGCGCGAGGCTCGGCCGGCGCGTACGTGCTGCTCGAACGCGTAGAAGTCCCGGACGGTCGGGGGCGTGGCGATCGGGGACAGCGGCAGGATCCCGTCCAGTGGGACGCCTGCGCCGTGCCGTAGCGCGGTCGCGCCGACGGTGTGCAGTGAGCCGTCCTCGATGAGCGGGAGCAGGTCCGAGAGCCCGTCGATCGTGCGGACGACGTCTCCGTCCACGACCCCTACTCGGACGGCCCGGTCCTCGGCGTAGCGGACGAACTTCACAGGCGGTCCCTCCTCGGCGGTCTGCGTCCAGTGTCTCTCAACCTCGCCGGGCGGAGGGCGGGCCTTTCGCAACGGTCTTGTCCGTCCGATTCCGGCCAGCGTTAGGCGGTTCTTCTTGTTGCAGCGCGCCTTACGGAATTCGTCCGTGGATTACCTTGTGATCGCGCCGTCTGGATTCGTCGTGAGGAGCCGGGAACTGTCCATTGAGAGCGGGCCGCTGAAACGCCTTGATGAGCGGTCGGGCGGCCGTCTACGCGGCGATCGCCCAGGCCACGCGGACGACCGCCGGGCGAATGGGGAAGTGCCGTCGTCGGGTCGGTCGCGATGTGCGACAGGGGACGTGGACGTCGCGCATACGCCGCCCCCCGCGAGCCCGCGCGCGTACGGATCGCCGGTGCGGCGGAGGCAAGGCACGTTGGTCGCCTTTCCGTACTTCGGAGTAGGTAACGGTGAAAAAGATCACGGCCGTTTCGGACACATGACCCCTGGACAGGACTTTCCGAAACCCGCATTCCGGCGCGGCCGGTTGAACGTTCGGTGGCCGTTGGCTGGACGCGTTGATAACGATTCGGGCAGCCCCGGTAGCCAGCGGCACCGGACGGTGTCAGCCTGTGCCCCATGGGCCTCGTTTCCACGGCGTACACACCCCTTGCATGGCGCGCCGTCGAGCAGTTGCGGACATGGCCCGCGTTGCGGCTGTGGCGGGCCGATTGCGGCTCGGGGCGCGCCCTCGCGATCGCCGAGCGGCAGATCGTCCACCTCCCCGACGCGCACGCCGCCGAGGTGTTCCTGACCTGGCCGGTCATCGAGCGGATGGGGCCGCCGCTGTGGCGGCACGAGAACGTCCGCGTCCGGCCGGACTCGGACTGGGTCGAGATCTCCCTGTACGGCGAGACCGACCTGGAACTGCTGATCTCGCTGACCAGCGTGGCGATCAAGGCGCACCTGCGGGTCGCCCGCGGCGCCCGGCCGAATGCGCTCTGCCCGCGCGTCGCCTGGAGCCGCGCGACCTCGCTGGAGGCCGGGCTGGCCACGCACGCCTAGCCCGTCCCGGCGCGACGTCGCGCACCTCGGACGCGCCGCGTCCCGCGTGGTTCGCGGTCGCGCCACTGCGCCGTCCTGCGTCCGCGCCGCGGCCGGGACGCTCTCGTCCGGTCGCGCGGACTGACGTTCGTCCGCCGAGCGGGGAAGGCTGCCCGTTCGGCCGGGCGTGCGCCGCTCGGCCCGGTCGTGGCGTGCGAGACGTGTGACGCGGTGGGGCTAACGAGTGGCTTGCGGTGGGAAATTGTGGGGGCGTCGGTGGGTGGGTGTGTTTCGGCTACTACAAGGCCTGTAGTAGAAAGAATCGCTGCGGGACCTGTGGGGTGGCTGGGTCGCGGGTGGCGGTTTCCGGCGCGTTTCGAGAAAGTGGGTCGGATCGGCGATCGGGGCCGTCCGGGGGGACGGAGACGGTGCGCGGCGAACGAGCCCGCGCGACGGAAGGGCGTACGGGTGGGAACGCGTACTGAGACGAGTGCGGCGCGGCGTCCGCAGGGGGCGGCGCGCGTCGTCCGCGCGCTCGGCCGTGTCGCGGCGGCGGAGGCGCCGCTGTCGCGGGTGCTGCTCGGCACGGCGGTCGCCGCCGCGGTCGTCGCGCTGGCCGTCCGGCACCGGGCGGCGATGGACGCGGGCAGCGAGAGCCTCATCGGCGCGGACCGGCAGTGGCTGCTGCTCGCCTTCGCCGCCACCGCCGCGATGTGGTGCGTCGGGACGGTCACGCAGCTCGGCTCGATGCCGGTGACCCCCCCGGTCGGACGCGTGTTCGCCGTGCAGGTCGCCGCCTCGTTCGCCAACCATCTGCTGCCGGCGGGGTCCGGCGGGATGGCCGTGAACGTCCGGTTCCTGAGACGGTGCGGGATGACGCGCGGCGCGGCCGTCGGGTCGGTCGGGCTGAACTCGCTCGCCGGGCTGGTGACGCATCTGCTGCTGCTCGCCGTCGCCGTGATCGCGGTGCCGTCCACGCTCGGGATGATCGGCGACCGGGTGAGCTGGGACGCCGTCGGGCAGGCCGTCGCGTCCCATGTCTGGATCGCCGTGGCGGTCGCGGCGGTCGCCGCCATAGCGGCCCTGCTGTGGCTCGTCCCGGGGCGGCGCGGACGCGCCGTCGTCGCGAAGCTGGCCAGGGCCGGGGCGCGGCTCGTGCGCGAGCTGGCCGCGCTGCGGACCGTCCTCGCGCATCCGGGACGCGCGGTGGCGCTGTGGCTGGGCTCGCTCACGGCGCCGCTGCTGCACGGCGTCGTGCTGTTCGCGGTGCTGCGGAGCATCGACGTCCCGATCACGGCCGGCATCACGGTCGTGGTCTACGTCGTCGTCTCCTCGGTCTCGGCCCTGCTGCCGTCGCCCGGCGGGATCGGCGGGCTGGACGTCGTGCTCGTCGCCGGGCTGATCTGGGCGGGCGTCCCGTCCCCCGCGGCGCTCGGCGCGGTCGTCGGGTACCGGCTGATCACCGTCTGGCTGCCGCTGGTGCCGGGCGCGTTCGTGCTGGCCGTGCTGCTGCGCCGCAGGATCATCTGAGCCGTCGCCCGGACGGGCAGCGGGCCGGGCAGCGCCCGCCGCGCCGCGAGGGCGACCGCCGCGCCGGCGAAGACGTCGAGCAGGTAGTGGTTCGCCGTCGCCATCACGACGAGCGCGGTCGTCGTCGGGTACAGGACGACCAGGAACCGCGCCCGGTACCGCCGCAGCAGCGCGAACGCGACCAGAGCCGTCCACGTCGCCCACGCCAGGTGCAGAGACGGCATCGCGCCGAACTGGTCGGCGGTGACGGGTCCACCGTGCGTCGTCCCGAACCCGGCCGCCGCCACCGAGTCGATGTAGTCCTCCCCCGGCAGCAGCCGGGGCGGCATGACGGGCAGGAAGAAGTACACCGTCATGCCGACCAGGTTCGTCGCGACGAGCGCGTTGCGCGCCCCCCGGTACAGCGACGGGCCCGCGACGTAGCACCACACCAGCACGGACATCGTCGCGCTGATATGGACGTACTGGTACCAGTCGACCGCCGCGATCGCCAGGAAATCGTGGCGCTCGATCCAGTGGTTCATGGCGCGTTCGATGTCGATGTGCAGGAAGCGCTCGACGTCCAGGACGTCCCGGCCGTGCGTCAGGGCGCGTCCCTGCCGCGCGTCGGCGAACGAGCGGACGTAGTCGTACACGCGCAGCAGCACGAAGACGATCAGCAGTTCGCCGAGCAGCCGGGGGCGCCGCACGCGGGGCGCGGCCACGGCCGCCGCGTCCCGCCGGGGCGAGATCACGCCGATCGCTCGGCCCGCCCGTGCAGTCGCACCGCGGCGCGGCCGTACATGTCCTCGGTGAGCGCCAGGACGTCCGGCCAGGTCACGGGGGGCGGGACGGTCCGGCTGCGCGCGGCGACGCGGCCGCGCAGGTCGGCGTCGGCCGCGAGCCGCACGATGGCCTCGACCATCGCGTCGTCGCTGTCCACGAGCAGTCCCTCCTCGCCGTGCCCGACGAACTCGCGGATGCCGCCCTCCGCGCGGGCCACGACGGGCACCCCGGCGCAGCGCGCCTCCAGCGCCGCGATCCCGAACGATTCCAGCATGGCGGGCGCGACGAACAGGTCGGCGCGGCGGAACAGGTCGCGGATGTGCGCGCGGTCGACGCGGCCGGGCAGGCTCACCCAGTCCATGTCGTGCCGCCGCAGGTGGCGTTCGACGGCGCGGCGCTCGGGGCCGTCCCCGGCGATCACCGCGCGCAGCCGGACGCGCGGCGCGAGCAGGTCGTGCGCGCGGCGCAGCATCCGGACGAGTTGGAGCGGCCGTTTCCGCCGCGCGAGCCGCATCACCGCGACGACCAGCACCTCGCCGGGCTCGCGCGGCGCGGGCTCGACCCGCCACCGCGCCGCGTCGATGCCGTTGGGCAGGACGAACACCGGCCGGGGCGCGACGAGGCGCCGGACGGGCTCGGCGGCGGCGTCGCTGACGGCCGTCCACACGGCGGGCAGCGCGGACCAGCGCGACACGCCGTCCAGCAGCCGGAACGCGGGCTCCATGTAGGAGATCAGCGAGTGGACGGTCACGACGGTCGGCAGTTCGGCGGCCAGCGCGAGCCCCGCGAACGACAGCGGCGAGAACGGCCCGGCGTGGACGTGCAGGACGTCGTACTTCCCGTCCCGGACCAGCCGCCGCCCGGCCCACGGCGCGGCGGGGTGCAGCGCGGCGGCGAACGGCAGGTTCTCGGTCGCGCGGCGGACCGGCGGGCCGTCCGGCTCGTCCCGGCCGCCGGGCGTGGACGTGATGACGGTCACGTCGTGGCCCGCGTCGAGCTGGCGCGTCGCGAGGTCGTGGACCTGCATCTCGATGCCGCCGAGGCGCGGGAGGTAGTAGTCGGTGATGTGGGCGATTCTCATGGGCGTGCGCTCCGGGGCGGATCGACCCGTCCGTCCGGCGCGGGCAGACTGTGGGGATGCCGTACACGCTCGTGTCGTTCCACGCCCATCCCGACGACGAGGCGCTGCTCACCGCCGGAACGCTGGCGCGGGCCGCCGCCGAGGGGCACCGGGTGGTGCTGGTGGTCGCGACCGTCGGGGAGGCGGGCCTCGCGGCGTCCGCCGACCGGGCCGACGGCGCGCTCGGCGACCGGCGGCTCGGCGAGCTGCGCCGGTCGGCCGCCGCGCTCGGCTGCGCGCGGGTGGAGTGGCTCGGCTACGCGGACTCGGGCATGGCGGACGACCCGTCCGGGCACCCCGACGCGTTCGCCGACGCCGACGTGGACAAGGCCGCCGAACGGCTCGCCGACATCTTGCGCGAAGAGGACGCCGACGTCCTGACCGTGTACGACGAAGCGGGCGGCTACGGCCACCCCGATCATGTGCGGGTGCACCACGTGGGCATCCGGGCGGCCGAGCTGGCGGGGACGCCCGTCGTCCTGGAGGCGACCGTGGACCGGCGGCTGCTGCGGCGTGCGCTGCGGCTGGTCTCCCGGCTGCCCGGGATCCCCGCCGACTTCGGCCCGGAGCGGTTCGCGACGGCCTACACGGCGCCCGAGCACCTGACGCACCGCGTGGACGTCCGCCGCTTCGCCGCCCACAAGCGCGCCGCGATGGCCGCGCACGCGACGCAGGCCGGATCGGACGCGGGCGTGCGGACGCTCGCCGTCCTGCTGAAACTCCCGATGCCGGTGTTCCGCGCGGCGCTCGGCCACGAGTGGTTCACCGAGCGGGGCCGGACGCCCGCCCGTCCGCTGCTGGACGACGTCTTCGCCGGCCTCCGCGAGCGCTGAACAGCTCGTCCTCGCGTCCATCACCGTGCCTCACATCCCACCTTGATCACGGCAATCTACTACAAACGCTGTAGTAGCCCTGACGGACCCGGTCAGGACGCGTTCTCGCGGGCGGTGGCGAGCCACAGATGCAGCAGCATGTGCAGTTCGAGATGCTGTGACGGGTCGTCCAGGGTCTCGCCGAACAGCGCCTGGAGGTTGCGGACGCGGTACCGGACGGTCTGCGGGTGGACGTGCAGCCGCTGCGCCGCCTCGGTCGCGTTGAACCGGCTCTGGAAGCAGGCGATGAGCGTCTCGGCGAGCGCGACCCGTCCGGACGGCCGGACCCGCAGCAGCGGCGCGAGACGCCGTTCGATCGCGCGGGACGCGAGGTCGGGGTCCTGCATGAGCATGAGGATCGGCAGGTGGTCGGTGGCGAAGACCGTCCCCTCCGCCGGCAGGACGCCGCTCTGGACGAGCGACAGCGCCTGCCGCGCCCAGCGCAGCGACTTGGCGGCCTCGGCGGGCGCCACGGCGGGGCCGACGACGCTCGTCTCGCCCTTCAGCATGGTCTCCACGACGGCCCGGCGCCCGGGTCCCTCGGGGTCGACGACGATGAGGAACGGCTCGGGCGCGTGGAAGGCGGTGAGGACGTCCGGCGACAGCGGCCCACGGTCCTTGGGCGGCTGGGCGAACGCGACCGCGCCGACCGACTTCGGGAGGGGCCAGCGGATCTCCTGCGCCAGCTCGGCGATCCTGCCGGGCGCGGGCTTCTCCGAGACGAGCAGGTCCACGAGCCGGCGGCGGCTGATCTCGAAGCGGTTGCCGGCGTCCTCCGACGCCGCGGCGTGCCCTTCGGCGGCGGCGGCGATCAGGTGGTTGTGGTAGATGAACAGGGCGTCGGTCATCTGCGCCATCGTCGTCGCCGAGGTGTCCATGCCGAGCCCGTCGGCCTCCTCGGTCAGCCGCCGGAACGCGACGCCCGCGCCGACCCGCAGGCTGGTCTGGAGCGGGATGAGGCTGCGTCCCTCGCACGCCTCGCCGAAGCCGAGGTCGCGCCAGAACTTCAGGATGTCGGTGGACGGCAGGGACGGCGTCGCCATCAGCGCGAGGAAGTGGTCGATCGTCCAGGCGTTGGCCTGCTCCATGACCTCGACGGCGCGGGGGTCGTGGAAGTAGGCGTACTCGGGCACCTGCCGCATGATCTCGGCGACGGCCTCGGTGGCGATCTCGGGCACGTAGCGGCGCATGACCGTACACCGGTCCGCGAGATCCTTGCCCGTGACCTGGAGTTCGATGTGCGTCGAGGTCATCGGCCCTCCCGAGCGCCGTCCGATCCCGCCCAGGGGGCGGGCGCCCGTCAGTCAGGCCGTGAGCATATCCGGCCGGGCGACCGGGTGGACAGCTAGTACACCGTGTGAGCCCGACTCGGCAGGGTCTTGTCCGGCGTTGAGTAGTTCCCCGCGGGCGCCGCTCCGTACGGTCGGCGTCCGGCGGCGCTCGGGCCGCCTCCCCCACCCCCTGGAGGTCTCATGCGTCGGATCATCGGCGGGCTCGCCGCGCTCGCGGCGGCTGCCGGTCTGGTCGGCCAGATCCCGGCGGCGCAGGCCGCGGAGCGCGACCCGGTCGTCTTCGTCCACGGCTTCTCCGGCAGCGCGGCCAACTGGAAGACGGCCAAGACCGTGTTCGAGCAGGCCGGCTACCAGAGCGACCGGCTCTTCACCTACGAGTACAACTCCTACGGTGACAACAAGACCAACGCCCAGGGGCTCGCGAAGTACATCGCGGACGTGAAGTCCAAGACCGGCGCGTCCAAGGTCGACATCGTCAACCACTCGATGGGCGGCCTCGTCAGCCTCTGGTACCTGAAGGTGCTGAACGGGAACCCGAACGTGGACCACCTCGCGTCGATCGCGGGCGCCAACCACGGCACGACGGCGGCGACCTGGTGCTCGTTCTTCACGACGTGCCGGCAGATGACCCCGGGGTCGGCGTTCATCAAGCAGCTCACGACCGGTGACGAGACGCCCGGCGTGACGAAGTACGCCACGTGGTACTCGCCGTCCGACGGCGTCATCAACCCGTACAAGAGCACCGCGCTCGACGGCGCGACCAACAACGAGATCCCGAACCAGACGCACATGGGCTTCCTCAAGGACACGTCCGTGCTGACGAGCATCGCCACGTTCCTCGGCTCCTGAGCCGGTGTGGCGCGCCGCCGGGACTGCCGTCAGCGCGCCACGCCGTACTTGCCCAGTTCGAGGCGCGCGACGACGCCCCGGTGGACCTCGTCGGGGCCGTCGGCGAGCCGGAGCGCCCGCGCGACCGTCCACGCGGCGGCGAGCGGGTAGTCGTCGGACAGGCCCGCGCCGCCGTGCATCTGCATCGCCATGTCCACGACCCGCTGCGCCATCAGCGGGACGGCGACCTTGATCTGCGACACCTGCGACAGCGCTCCGAGGATGCCCTGGGTGTCCAGCAGCCAGGCGGTGTAGAGGACGAGCAGCCGCGCCTGGTCGATGGCGATGCGCGCGTCGGCGATGCGCTCGCGGTTGCCGCCGAGGTTGACCAGGGGCTTGCGGAACGCGACGCGCTCGGCGCCCCGGCGGCACGCGGCCTCCAGCGCGGCCTCGGCGAGCCCGATCAGCCGCATGCAGTGGTGGACGCGGCCCGGACCGAGCCGGTTCTGCCCGATCTCGAAGCCCTGGCCCGGCGCGCCGACCAGCGCGGACGCGGGCAGCCTGACGTCCTCGAACCGCACGACGCCGTGCCCGGACGGCTCGTCGTAGCGGCCCATGACGGGCAGCATGCGCTCCACCGTGACGCCGTCCGCGCGGCGCGGGACGGCCACGATCGAGTGCTGTTGATGGCGGTGCGCGTCCTTGTCGGTGAGCCCCATGAACAGCAGGACCTCGCAGCGCGGGTGGCCGGCGCCGGTGCTGAACCACTTGCGGCCGTTGACGACGACCTCGTCGCCGTCCAGGACGGCGGTCGCCTCGACGTTCGTCGGGTCGGACGACGCGACGTCCGGCTCGGTCATGCAGAACGCGGAGCGGATCTCGCCGTCCAGCAGCGGACGCAGCCAGCGCTCCTTCTGCTCCGGGGACCCGTAGTGGTGCAGCACCTCCATGTTCCCGGTGTCGGGGGCGTTGCAGTTGAAGACCTCGGCGGCGATGAAGGACCGTCCCATCAGCTCGGCGACGGGCGCGTACTCGCTGACGGTCAGGCCCGCGCCCTCCCGCTCGTCCGGGAGGAAGAGGTTCCACAGGCCCGCCGCCCGCGCCGCCGCCTTCAGCTCGTCGATGACCGGCAGGACGCGCCACCGCTCGTGTTCCGGGAGCGCGAGGAGTTCGCGCAGGTAGTCCTCCTCGACGGGCGCGATGCGCTCGGCGATGAAGGCGCGGACGCGCTCGGTGTAGTCGCGGGCCTTGTCCGACGGGGTGAAGTCCATGCCGGGTCCTCCTTATTGAGCAATGCTCAACACGATAGCCTGGACGCGTGACACGACGTCGGCTGACCGCCGAGGAACGCCGCCGCCAGCTCGTCGGGATCGGCCTGACGATGCTGGTCGAGCGGCCCATCCACGAGCTGTCGCTGGACGACGTCGCCGCCGCCGCCGGCATCTCGCGCGGGCTGCTGTTCCACTACTTCCCGACCAAGGACGCCTTCTACGTGGCCGTCCTGGAGAGCGCGGCGCGGCGGCTCGTCCGCCAGACCGCGCCCGACCCCGACCTTCCGCCCGCGCGCCAGCTCCGCCAGTCGCTGGACGCGTTCCTCGCGTTCGTGGAACGGCGCCGCGAGCCGTACCTCGCGCTGATCCGGGGCGCGGCGGGCGGCGCGGAGCACGTCGTGCGCGTCCACGACGACACGCGCGCCGCGCTCACCGACCAGGTCCACGCCGTCCTCGGGCCGGACGCGGCGGGCGACGCGCGGGTGCGGCTGATCGTGTCCGGCTGGTTCGGGCTGGTCGAGGACACGGCGCTGGCCTGGGCGAAGGACCGTCCGCTCCCGCGCGCCGACCTGCTGGAACTGCTCGCCGGGTCGCTCGCCGCCCTGCTGCGCACCGCCGCGCCGGACCTCGCCGTGGACGCGCTGCTCGACCCTCAGGACAGGATCGGGACGAGCCCCGCCGCGAACACCACGTAGAACAGGCCCGCGACGGCCAGCCGCGCCGGGGTCAGCCGGTGCGCGCGCAGCGTCGCGAGCAGGTAGACGATCGCGGCGGCCGTGACCAGGCCCGACCACGCCAGCGCCGTGTCGAACTTCCACCGGGTGAACAGCAGGCCCAGCCCGGACGGGACGGTCGCCTGGATCATCATCGCGCCCGAGATGTTCGCCAGCGCCAGCTTGGTCTTGCCCTGCCGCACCCAGATGATCGCGTTCATGATCTCGGGCAGCTCGGTCGCGATCGGGGACAGCAGCAGCGCCGTCACGGCGGCGGGCAGCCCGATCATCGGGCCGATCGCGTCGAGCTGGTGCACGAAGAGCTGCGACGCGACGAAGATGACGGCGAGCGTCGCGAGCGTCTGCGCCACGACGGCCCACGTCGCCGGGGCCGCCCGGCGCGGCTGGAACCTGAGCGGTTCGAGGTCGCCGTGCTCGTCGTCGCCGCCCGGCTCGCCGTGGCCGCGCATCTCACGCCAGAAGTACACGGCGTAGGTGGCGAAGAAGAGCAGGCCGAGCCACGGCTTGAACGCGAACGCGACGAGACCGAGCGTCACCTTCACGACGAACACCGCGAGGAACCACCGCTGGTCGCCCGCGAGCCGCGCCGCGTCCCCGGGCCCCGTGAGCACGTCGCTCTCCTCCGCGTCGGCGCGCAGGGCGCGGCGGCGGAGGAGGAGGGCGGTGCCCGTGACGGCGTAGGCGACGGTCGCGAGGGCGAGGGGGCCGCCCATCGCGGCGCCGACGCCGATGTCCTTGGCCTCGGTCGTCCCGCCCGTGGTCACCGCGACGAGCGTCACGACGGACTCGGGCAGCGCCGTCCCGAACGCGGCCAGGATCGTCCCGACCGCCATCTTCCCGACGTCGAGCCGCTGCCCCAGCCATTCGACGGCGTTGACGAACCACTCGCACGACAGATAGATCACGATCGCGCACACGATCAACAGGACGAAGTGCAGCACGTCCCCACCTCACGCCTTCCCAGGGCCGTCATGGGGGGGGCGAGGACGGGGGCGGACAGGGGATCCGGACGGCCTCGACCCCCGGACGGCACAAATCCGTCAAGGGATCGAAGGTCTCGTCCACCCGTGTGCGGGCCCGGCCGCCGGGAACCGGGGTTCCAGCGTGTCGACGACCGGTTCGCAGGACTACTCCCCTTCGCGAACTGCGTCAACGGTACCGCACGGCCGCCCGGGTCAGGAGGCGCGCGGGTCCTCGGCGGCGTCGAGCAGGGCCGCCTCCGCGCGCAGCCGCGCGGCGCGTTCCCGCTGGTCCTCGGGGGTGGGGTCGACGGCCGGGACGTCGTCGTCCTCGCGGATCCCCCGGGTCTCGGCCTTGAGGATGCGCATCGAGCGGCCGAGCGCCCGCGCGGTGTCCGGCAGCTTCTTGGACCCGACGAGCAGGACGACCACCAGGCCGACGATCAGCCAGTGCGCGGGTGAGAATTCCCCGATCATCGTTCCTCCCTCCGGCCGGCACTCCCCGGCCCCGACCCATCGTCCTCCGCGGGGGACGACGGGCAAGGGCCGGGGGCCGGAAATCAGCCGTCGGCGGACCGGGCGATGATCCGGTCGGCGGTGCGCCGGGCTCCGTTGACGCGCCGCTCCAGTCGCGTCCGGCGGCGGACCGGCGGACGCGCCGGCAGCGTCCGGCGGCCCCGCGCCGCCGACGCCGCCGACTCCGACAGCCGCGCGGCGGCGGTGGCCAGCTCGGCGAGCCTCGTGTTCTCCTCGGCAGCGGTGGACGCCGTCAGCGCGGCGGTGCAGAGGGCGTCCAGCTCGGCCAGCCGGACGCCGAGCAGCAGAGCGAGCCGGTTCTCGGCCTGGGCGTTCATGGGGCGCCACACTCCTCGTCTCTCAGCAGAGAGAGTCGCCTCCGATCGCGTGCGCGCGCAATCGGTTTATCGGTGAGACGCGGCGGCGTGCGGACCGGTTCGGCGCTCCGGGCTCGTCGTCGACCGCGCATCCGAGGGCGCCGACCTGTCACCGGACGCGTGGCGGGACGGTTTTCCCGGTCGATAGCGTCGGTGTGCCAGCCCCCGCCAACCTCGTGATGAGCCGTCTCCCCGCTGGAGTGCCGGATGCGCCGTGCCCTGGTGTCGCTCACCCTGACCGTCCTGCTCGTGCCCGCCGCCCCCGCCCTGGCGGACCCGAGCCCCGACCCGTCGCCCACCGAACCCGCGCCCACCGAACCCGCGTACGTGCCCGCCGACGACGGCGGTTCGATCGCCGAGTCCAAGCAGGTGGACGCGCAGACCATCGACCTCACCATCGACACCCCGCTCGTGGACACGTCGAAACCGAGGATCCGGCTTTACACGCCCGCCGGTTGGAGCCGGACGTCCACGGCGACGTGGCCGATCGTCTACGTGTACGGCGGCGGCCCGGGTTCCTACACCGAATGGGCGGGCCACAGTGACCTCCCCGCCACGGCCAAGCGGAGCCGCGCGCTCGTCGCGCTGGTCGACGGCGGCAAAGCCCAGGGCTTCACCGACTGGTACAACGGCGGCCGGGGCGGGAATCCGCGCTGGGAGACCTTCCACACCCAGGAGGTCCTTCAGCTCCTGGAGCGGAACTTCCGGGCGTCGACCAACCGGGCCGTCATGGGAATCTCGTCCGGCGGACAGGGAGCCCTCACCTACGCGTCACGCCATCCCGGGCTGTTCAAGTTCGCCGCGTGCTTCAGCAGCCTGCTCCACATCACGGCGCCGGGCCTGCCGGAGGCGATGATGTTCACCGACTACGCCCGTCCGGAGCCGACCGTCCCGGACCCGCTCGCCAAGTGGGGCGACCCGGCCGCCGACCGGCGGAACTGGCTCGACCACGACCCGTACGAGCAGGCCGAGGGCCTGCGCGGGACGCGGCTGTTCGTCTCCGCCGGGGACGGCACGCAGGGCCCGCTGGACGAGGACCTCGCGACGCTGATCGCGAAGAACGGCCTCAACGGGCTCCAGATCTACACCGAGGGCGCCGTCAGCGAGACGCTCGTCGCGTCCACCACGGCGGACTTCCTCGACCGTCTCGGACAGCTCGGCATCCCCGTCACGACCGACCTCTACGGCCCCGGCTTCCACCAGTGGAAGTACTGGGACCGCGAGTACAAGAAGGCATGGCCGCTGATCATGGACGCGATCGGCGGCTAGGCGTGCGCGGCGATCGCGGGCAGGAGGTCGCGCAGCGTCTGGCCCTGGCCGGGCTCGCCGATGGCGTTCATCTTCCAGCCCGTCCCGTGCCGGTAGAGCCGGGCCATGACGAGCGCGGTGTGCGGGCCGCCGCCGGTCAGCCCGAACCGGGCCAGCTCGGCGCCGGACGTCTCGTCCACGAGCCGGCAGTAGGCGTTGTTGACCTGGTCGAACGACTGGCCGCTGAACGAACTGACGACGAACACCAGCGAGCCGACGTTCGCCGGGACGGCGCCGAGGTCCACGATGACCGACTCGTCGTCGCCGTCGCCCGCGCCGGTGAGGTTGTCGCCGGTGTGCCGCACCGCGCCGCCGTCGCTGGCGAGCTTGCCGAAGTAGACGACGTCGGCGACCTGGCCGTCGGCGAACAGCGCGCAGGACGCGTCCAGGTCGATGTCCTGCTCGCGCTTGCCGAACAGGCCCTTCTTCGGGAGCGCGTCCCAGCCGAGGCCCATCCGGACGCGGGTGAGCGTGCCGCCCGGCTTCTCCAGGGAGATCCGCTGACCCTTCACCAATGACACCGACACGACCGTCCCCCTCCGGACTACTACACGTGTAGCAGGAAGCCTACCGGGACGTCCCGGCGTTACGCTCGGACGAGGCATCCACCACCGAAGAGGACCGTTCCGTGCCACGACGACCGCTCGGCCAGCTCGAAGCCGAGGTGCTCGCCGCGCTGGCGGCGGCCGACGCGCCGCTGTCGGCCGGCGACCTGCGCGGCCGGCTCGCCGACGACCCCGCCCACACGACCGTCAACACGATCCTGTCCCGGCTGCACGCCAAGGGCATGGTCACCCGCGACCGCAGCGGGCGCCAGTTCGTGTACCGGCTCACGGTGGACGAGTCCCGGCTCGTCGCGCACCGCATGCACCGCCACCTGCGGCACGCCAGCGACCCGCACGGCGTCCTCGGCCAGTTCCTCCAGGAGCTGAGCCCGGACCAGGAGCAGGTGCTGCGCGACCTTCTCAACGAGCAGTGACCGTCCTCGGCCTGCTCCCGGCCGCGCTGACGCTCGCGCTCGCCGTCGCGCTCGGGCTGCTGCGGACGCCGCTGCATCCGCGCTGGTCGGCGCGGCTGCTGGCGCTCGTCGCGGCGACGACCGCGACGGCCGCCGCCGGGACGGCCCTGTTCGTCGCCGTCAACTACGCCGCCGGGCTCGACCCCGCGGCGGCCGGCCGGCTGCCCGAATGGGCGCTGTTCGGGGACGACGCGCCCGTCCCGGCCTGGCTCGGCGTGCCCGCCGCCGTCCTGACGGCCCTCAACCTCGCCGGCACTGCACGGCTCGCGGCGCGCTGGCGCGGCGACGTCGCGGCGGCGCGGCGCGCGGCCGTGCTCGACACCGGCGACCTTGTCGCGATGGCCGTGCCCGGACGCGACGGCGGCGTGCTCGTGTCGCGCGGCCTGCTCGCCTCGCTCACCCCCGACCAGCTCCGGGTGGTGTTCGAGCACGAGGCGTCCCACCTGCGGCACCGCCACCACCGCCACCTCGCCCTGGGCGCACTCGCCGCCGCGACACTGCCGCCGCTGCGTCCGCTGAACCGGCGGCTGCGGTTCGCGGTGGAGCGCTGGGCCGACGAGGACGCCGCCGAACGCCTCGCCGACCGCGCCCTCGTGGCCCGGACGATCGCGCACGTCGCGCTGAACCGCACCGCCCGGCCGGGGCCGCTGGCCGCCTTCGCCGACGGGCCGGTCGTGGAGCGCGTCCGGGCGCTGCTCGCCGACCCGCCCCGGCAGAACCCGATCACCGGGCCGGTCGCGCTCGCCGGGACGGGCGTCACGACGAGCGGCCTCGCGTCTTTGGCGCTCCAACTCGATCGGGCACTGGTCTTCGTCCTCCAGTGACGTCCGGGTGGTCCACAATGGGCGCGTGATTGTGGACATGGCGATCTACCACGACGGAAAGCGCCGCGACATCGAGGGCGACATCAGCGACGCCTTCGACCACGCCCGCAAGGACGGCGCGGACTGCTTCGTGTGGATCGGCCTGCACGAGCCCACCGAGGAGGAGTTCGACCTCATCGAGGACGAACTGCGCCTCCATCCGCTCGCGGTCGAGGACGCCATTACCGCGCACCAGCGCCCGAAGATCGAACGGTACGACGACACGCTGTTCGTCGTGCTCAAGACGCTGCGGTACGTGGACGAGACGTCCGACATCGAGGTCGGCGAGATCATGCTGTTCCTCGGGCCGGACTTCGTGGTGACCGTCCGGCACGGGGAAGGGAATCCGCTGCGTCCGATCCGCAAGCGCGTCGAGGCGGACACGGCGATGCTGAAAGTCGGCCCGGCCGCCGTCCTCTACGCCGTGTGCGACGAGGTCGTGGACCATTACGGCGTCGTCGCGCACGAGGTCGAGGTGGACATCATCGAACTCGAACGGGCCGTCTTCCGCTCGATGAGCAAACCCGCCGACACCGACGTCACCGAGAGCATCTACCGGTTGAAGCGCGAGGTCCTGGAGTTCCGCGCCGCCGAGGACCCGCTCGTCCCGGTGATGCAGGAGATCGTGAAGGGGCGCGTCGCCGAACTGGACGGGACGCAGAACTATTTCCGCGACGTCCTGGACCACCTGCTCCGGATCGACGGCCAGGTGGACGCGCACAACGAACTGCTCAACAGCGTCCTGACGGCGCATCTGGCGCTGCTCGGCAAGCAGCAGAACGACGACATGCGGAAGATCTCGTCCTGGGCGGCCATCATCGCGGTGCCGACGGCCATCGCCGGGATCTACGGGATGAACTTCGTCCACATGCCGGAACTGAAATGGCACCTCGGGTATCCGCTGGCGTTGTCGGCGATGGTCGTCGCCATTCTCGCCGTGTACTACAAGCTGCGGAAGAGCGGCTGGCTCTGAACGGCCCTGCGGGCTGACTCGGCGATGAGGTCGTCGGCTTCGTCGGCGTTCTCGGTCAGCGCGGCGACGATGATGGGCGCGTTGGTGAAAATGATGCCGACGTCGTGGCGGAGGCCGTCCAGTTCTCCGGTCTTGTGGGCGATGCGGAGACCGGCGGGGAGGTAGCGCGGCAGGCGGTCGCGGACCTGCTGACGGGCGAGGACGTCCAGCGCGAACGCGGTCATCGCCGGGCCGAGCAGGGTTCCGCGCACGAGACCGTCCAGCAGCTTCGCCATGTCGGCCGGGGACGTGCGGTTCTCGGCGCCCCGCGCGCGGGCCTCGGCGTCCATCATCCGGCGTTCGAGGACGGTGGCGCGGAGGCCATGTCGTCCGCACCAGTCGGCCACCGCGGGTGCGCCGATCCGGTCGATGAGCAGGTTCGCGGCCGTGTTGTCGCTGATCACGATCATGAGCGTGACCAGGTCGCGGACGCTGAGGTCGGCGACGTCCGCCAGGTCGCGGAGGATCCCGGCGCCGCCGACCCGGTCGCGGACGGGCAGCCGGTCGTCCAGCGACCAGCGTCCGGCCTCGACGCCGTCCAGCAGCGCCAGCATGACCGGGAGCTTGATGAGGGACGCGGCGGTGAACGCGCGGTCGGCGTTCACGCTCGCGTATTCGCCGTTCGCGCTCTGGACGACGACGCCGAGCACGCCGCCGCGTCCCTCCGCGCGGTGCGCCAGCTCGTCCAGCGCCTTCCGGTGCACGGCTACCGGGCCCAGGACGGCGGGCGCTTCTCGAAGAAGGACAGCCGGCCCTCGGCCGCCTCGGGGCTCATGAAGAACTCCAGCGAGAGGCGTTCGGCGAGGGCGAAGGCGTCGGCGCGGTCGAGGGCGGCGAGTTCGTCCACGAGCCGCTTCGTGCGGGCGACGGCCTTCGGCTCGGCCTTGCGCAGGCCGTCCGCCATGCCCTCGACCAGGGCGTCCAGCTCGTCGCGGGGCGCGGCGGCGGTGAGCAGGCCGGACGCGACGGCGTCCGCGGCCGAGAACGTCTCGCCGGTCAGGAAGTAGCGGGACAGGGCGCGGGGCGTCATCCGCAGGCGGCACGCCACGGCGATCACCGCGGGGGCGACGCCGATCCGGACCTCGGTGAACGCGAACGTCACGTCGTCGGGCGCGACCGCGATGTCGCACGCCGCGACCAGGCCGAGGCCGCCCGCGCGGGCCGGGCCGTTGAGCCGCGCTATGACCGGTTTGGGGTGGTCGAGCAGGGTGCCGAGGAGTTCCGGGATGCCCGGACCCGTGGGCGGCTCGCCGGACGCGGCCTCCTTCAGGTCCGCCCCGGCGCAGAACGCGGGGCCCGCGCCCGTGAGGACGACGCCGCGCACGTCCGCGTCGCCTGCGGCGCTCGCGAGCGCCTCGGCGAGGCCGGTGCGCAGCGCGTTGGACAGGGCGTTGCGGTTCCGCGGGGAGTCCAGCGTGATCGTCGCGATCCCGCGCTCCACCTCGTATCGGACGACGGTCACCACGGTCTCCTTTCGCCGCCGCGACGCAGGCCACGGACCGTCCCGTTATAGCGCGCCCGGTTATTCACCGTTCTGAGCGCCCCGGGCCGAACGTGCGATTCTCGACGCGGACCTGCCGGACGGAAGGCGGGTTGGCCGGCGACGGCGACCGCACCGATGGGAGGACCCGATGCCCTACACGCCCGCCGATGTCCTGTCCGCCGTGCCCGGGACGCCGCTGTTCACGTCCGGCTGGATCCGCGTGGGGCCGGAGGACGAAGCCGCGTTCTGCGAGGCCACGTTCCTGCGCGAGGAGCATCTGGGCCGCCGTCCGTCGCCCGTGGGGGCGGCGGGCGAGCGGGCGGTGTCGGGCTTCCTGCTGCTGTCGATGCTCGCGGTTTTCCACAAGCGCGAGCTGCGGATGACGTCGGGTCACGCGCTGAATTACGGTCTCGACCGGGTCCGGTTCTTCCGCCCGGTGCCGACCGGCGCACGCGTTCGGCTCCACGCCGAACTGGGCGCCGCCGAGCAGAAGACGTCCGGCCGGATTCGCGTCACTACCCGCAACACCCTGGAGGTGGACGATGCCGAACCCGACGCCCCGTCGCCCGGCCCGCGCCCCGCCATGACCGCCGACTGGCTGATGCTGCTCGTCCTGAACCCCTGACGCCCAACACAGTGCCGTCCAGACGTCCAGACGTCCAGACGTCCCGACTTCCCGAGGCCCTGACGCCTTGGCGCCCTGACGCCTTGGCGCCCTGACGCCTTGGCGCCCTGACGCCTTGGCGCCCTGGCGCCCTGGCGCCCTGGCGCCCTGGCGCCCTGGCGCCCTGGCGCCCTAGGCGAGCCCACCGCGCGACGCGGCCCCCGGGCGAGCCCACCGCGCCGCGCGGTTCCGGGCGAGTCCACCGCGCGACGCGGTCCCGGGCGAGCCCACCGCGCGGCGGGGTCAGGCGGGGATGTGCTTGACCTCGCGGTCCCAGAAGCGGTGCGCGCGGACCGCTTCGAGGAACCGGGTCGGGAAGGCCGTGTCGCCGCCCTGGTCGACGACGACGCCGGGGGCGGACGGGTCGATTCCGGCGCGGTCCAGGAGCGGGGCGGCGTCGGCGTGGACGGCGATCGGCTTGGCGTGCTTGAACGCCTCGGTCAGGAAGAAGACCGCCAGGCCGTCCCCGCTCAGGTTCTCGATGGCCGTCGGGCCGCCGGGGACGAGGATCGCGTCGTAGAGGACCGACGACATCGTCGGGAGCGCCCGCGTCACCTCGATGCGGCCTCCGTCGGCAGCCTGCACCACGCCGTCGTGCGCCGCGAGCAGTTCGACCACCGCGCCCGCGTCCACGAGCGCCTCGCCGACGGTGGCGATCAGGCCGGAGTCGCTGCCGTCCGCGACCAGCACGGCGATCTTGCGGCCGGGCACGGGGTCGCCGACCAGGCCGGTCTGGCTGAGCGCGGGCGACCGGCGGCCGTGGTTCGGCCCTGCGGGCGACGGCACCGGGACGCCGACGCCCTCGGCGACCTGGCGGGCGAGGTCGTGGTCGACGTGGTTGAGGTGCCCGACGACGCCCGCGCGGATCGACACGTCCTCGACCTTGCCCAGCTCGAACCGGAACGCCGCCACGATGTGCTCGCGCTCCCAGTCGGCCATGCTGTTCCAGAACAGCGTCGCCTGCGAGTAGTGGTCCGCGAACGTCTCCGCGCGCTTGCGGATCAGGTCGCCGTCGAGGTGCTCGGGGTAGTGCCGGAACGCGGCGCCGCCGGCGAGCGCCGGGCAGCCGCCGGAAACCGAGTTCTTGTGGTAGGCGGCGCGACCCGTCGGGATCTCGGTCTGGTGGTAGCCGTCGCGGTGGTGGTTGCGGACGTCCGCGACGGGCTTGTTCACCGGGAGCTGCGGGAAGTTCGGGCCGCCGAGCCGGATGAGCTGCGTGTCCAGGTAGGAGAAGATGCGGGCCTGGAGCAGCGGGTCGTCGGTGAAGTCGATGCCGGGCACGACGTTGCTCAGGCAGAACGCGACCTGCTCGGTCTCGGCGAAGAAGTTGTCCGGGTTGCGGTTCAGCACGAGCCGCCCGACCGGACGCGCCGGGACCTCCTCCTCCGGAATGATCTTGGTGGGGTCGAGCAGGTCGAAGTCGAACTTGTGCTCGTCGGCGGCCGGGACGAGCTGCACGCACAGCTCCCATTCCGGGTAGACGCCGTTCTCGATCCGTTCCCAGAGGTCGCGCCGGTTGAAGTCGGGGTCCTTGCCCGCGACCTTCTGCGTCTCGTCCCAGTCCATCGAGTGGACGCCCGCCTTCGGCTTCCAGTGGAACTTCACGAAGGTGGACTCGTCGCGCTCGTTGACGAGCCGGAACGTGTGGACGCCGAATCCCTGCATGGACGCGTAATTGCGCGGCAGCGCCCGGTCCGACATCACCCACATCATCATGTGGATCGTCTCGGGCTGGAGCTGGACGAAGTCCCACAGCGTGTCGTGCGCCGACTGCGCCTGCGGGATCTCGTTGTGCGGCTCGGGCTTCACCGCGTGGACGAAGTCGGGGAACTTGATGCCGTCCTGGATGAAGAACACCGGCATGTTGTTGCCGACGAGGTCGTAGTTCCCCTGCTGCGTGTAGAACTTGACGGCGAATCCCCGCACGTCACGGACGGTGTCGGCCGACCCGCGCGATCCCGCGACCGTCGAGAAGCGCACGAACACCGGCGTCTGCAGCGACGGGTCCCGCAGGAATTCGGCGCGCGTGTATTCGGCGAGCGAGTCGTCGTAGGCCTGGAAATAGCCGTACGCGCCGGAGCCGCGCGCGTGGACGACGCGTTCCGGGATCCGCTCGTGGTCGAAATGCGTGAGCTTCTCCCGCAGGATGAAGTCCTGGAGGAGGCTCGGGCCGCGCTGCCCCACGGTGAGCGAGTTGTCGGTGTCGTCGACCGGGATGCCCTGGTCGGTGGTGAGCACGGAGTCCTCGGGGGAGACCCGGCTCTTCTCCAGTTGTTCGTCCTTGGCATCGCGGCGAGCGTCCGCCATCATCGCCACCTTCCGTGATCGAGTTGTCGCGCTGCGAGTCGTGCCCGGGGCAGGCCCCGACATGCGGGCTTTGCCGGGAATTACCTGATCGCTTGATCGTCCGGGACCGTCAGCGTCCGCGTCGGCGGCTCGGGCGCGGGCGGACGGCGCCGGAGCGTCCGCCGCGCGCGCAGGCACCGCACCATCTCCTCCGCGTACGGGAGCCCGCCGAACACGCCCATCGCGCCGAGCAGCAGCGCCCGCGACCGCCACGACAGCGGATCGGGCCGCTTGGGCCGCAGCCGCAGGTCCGCGCCGGTCACGTCGCGGCCGAGCAGGGCGCGCGCCTGGTCCCAGTGCAGGACGGCGAGGAACCCCGTCGCCATCAGCGGCACGACCTCCAGCAGGCTGTGGCAGTGCTGCTCGAACGGCGTGACGCGCCGCCGCTCCTCCGCGTAGCTCACGTCCCACGCCGCCGTCGCCGCGTGGACGCCGAGCGCGCCGCCGGACACCGCGAGCACACCGGCGTTGACCTCGCAGAACAGGCCGAGCACGACCGGCACCCCGGCCTCCGCCATCATCAGCGCGTGGATCGCCGACTCGTGCGCGCCGGAGTTGTCCTCGATGTGCGTCCGCCGATGGCACCACCAGTCGACGAGCCCGGCGCCGAGCCACAGCGGCATGACGCCGCCGATCAGCCAGCGGCGGGTCGCGGTGTCGACGCCGAGCGTCCGCCGCGCGTAGGCGGGCAGCGGCGCCGACGTGACGTTGCGCAGGGCGGTCTTCGCAGGCGAGGGCAGCTTCATGCGGGCACCTTTCGGACGGGCAGCCTCCCGCTACCCGGCACGCGCGGACATAACCACCGGCATCACGCGTCCCGCCACGCCGACCGGTCCGTCGCGTTGACCTCGACCGCGCTTGAGGGTTCACGCTGGCGGCATGACCTTCACCGAACCCGAACTCGCCTACCTGCGCTCGCAGCGGCTCGGCCGGCTCGCCACCGTCGCCCCGGGCGGCGACCCGCAGAACAACCCGGTCGGCTTCCGCCTGGACGCGGAGACCGGCACGATCGACATCTACGGCTTCAACATGGGCGCGAGCCGCAAGTTCCGGAACGTGCAGCAGAATCCGCAGGTCGCGTTCGTCGTCGACGACATCGTGAGCCTCGACCCGTGGACGGTTCGCGGAATCGAAATCCGGGGCACCGCCGAAACGCTCACCGGCCAGCCGGTGCCGATGGCTCACCTGAGCGCGGAAATCATCCGGATCCGTCCGCGCCTGGTCTTCTCCTGGGGCGTGGACCCGTCCGCCGAAGGCATGACCCGCCGCGAGTTCTCCTGACCGAAAACCGCTGAGGCGGGTCCGCGCCACCTGTGCCGGACGGCGGCGCCTTCGACCTGAGGACGGGTTTCGGGGCGCCGCCGACGCGGGTCACGCCGCGCTGATCGCACTACCACATTCCGTGGCGTCCATCGAATCCGAACAGCGTCCCACCTTTCCGTCGTCGGGGAGCGATCGCCGTCGTCAGTTCGGCGGACGCCGGACGGGAACGCTAGCCCGGCGCGTCGTCCGGACGGCTCCGGAGAGCCCGAACGACCCGCCTTATCAATCGGTGAGCGTCTTGACCCGGGGCCATCGTGTCGGATATCACCATCAGGTTACTTGCCAGTAATTTTGTGCATCGGGGACAGGTCAGAGGAGGCGATCGTGAGCGAGCCGACCATTGACGTTCCCTGGGGGACGATTCCGAGAGAGTTGATCGACCCCGTCCTGCCGTACGTGGACGACGCGGCGCGCGAGATGATGGAGTTCATCCAGCAGCGCATTCCCGAGTACGCGCGGCCCATCGACAGCAACTACGGCCGGAAGATGTGGGACGCGATCCGGCGGGCCGTCTCGGACTTCCTCGTCGTCGTCTCGCGTCCGGACGCCTCCTGGGCTCCGCTGCACGCCATCTACGCCGAGATCGGCGCCTACGAGGCCCGCAAGGGGCGCAGCCTGGAGAGCCTCCAGACCGCGATGCGGCTGTGCGGGCAGGTCGCCGCGCGGCGGTTCGCCAAGGACACGACGCGGTTCGGCTGGCCGCCGGAGATGCTCGGGAAGCTCACCGAGTCCCTGTTCGCCTACCTCGACGCGATCTCCGAGTCGGCCGCGATGGGCTACGCCGCCGCCCGCGACCGTCCCGAGACGCAACGCGCGCAACTGCGCGCCCGGCTGCACGCCATGCTCACCGGCGAGGGCCTGGTGGACCGCGTGGCGGTCGCGCAGCTCGCCCGCTCCGCCGGCTGGACGACGCCGAGCACCATCGCGGTCATGGCCGTCCGGCCGCCGGCGAACGGGACGCCGCCGCCGGTGCTCCCGCCGCAGGTCCTCACCGACTGGAGCGGACCGGCGCCGTCGCTGATCGTCCCCGACCCCGACGGCCCGGCCGGGGCCCGCCTGCGCTCCGGCCTAAACGGCCTCGCCTCCGCGATGGGACCCACCGTCGACCTCTCGCGCGGCGCCGTCTCCCTCCGCTGGGCGCGCCGGGCGCTCGACCTCGCCGAGGACGGACGGATCACGGCGCGCGACGGCGTCGTCCACTGCCTGGACCACCTGCCGACGCTCGTCGCGTCCGCCGCCCTGGACCTGCTGGAGGCCGCGCTCCCCCAGCGCCTGGCGCCGCTGATGGACCTGAGCCCGAACCGCCGCGAACGGGTCGTCTCCACCCTCCTGGCCTACATGGAGACCGGCCGCAACGCCGCCGCCGCGGCCCAGCGCCTTCAGGTCCACAAGCAGACCGTCCGGTACCGCCTGGCGAACCTGGAGGACGTCCTGTCCCAGGAGCTGAGCGACCCGGACCGCTACCTGGAACTGATGCTGCTCCTGCACACCTGGCGCCACCTGGGCTCCGAGACCCCCTGACCCCGCGTCAGTGGACCAGGAGGGTCTGGAGCGCGCGGCCGATGGGGCCGGACGGGTCGGCGAGTTCGGTGTCGGCGAGGGCGCTGCCGCCGGGGGTCGCCTGCATGCGGCCGTCCATGAAGATCCACTCGCCGGCCGGGTCGCGGTGCAGGGCCACGGTGAGATCGGTGTTGATGGCGAGGTGGTGCGAATAGTCGATCTCGCCGGCGAGGCCGGAGCCGCTGTCGGCCGCCACGAGCGTCCGGACGAGCGGCGAGTCGTCCTCGCCGGGGACCAGCGGGATCGTCGCGCGCACCCAGGCGGCGGCGGGGCCGGGGGTGGCGAAGGAGCCATGCGTGTGGCGCCACTCCATCACCGACATGTAGCCGTCGGCGTGCGTGCCGGGCCACAGCTCCAGCGGCGGCGTGGTGGGCGGCAGGGGCGGCGGCGCGGGCGCGTTGACGATCGGGCCCAGGCCGACGGGGGCCTCGGCCACGCGCCAGGCGGACGCCCGGACGATCGTCCGGCCCGCGTGGCTCAGCGTGCCCTCCAAAAGCTGGACGCGGCGGCCGGGCCGCACGACGCGCACCGCGACGGCCACCTCGTCCACCGGGACGGGGTTCAGGATCTCGATCGTCACGCGGGCGACGCGCAGGCCCGGCACGGCGTCGTGCCGCTCGAACGCGCGGCCGAGCAGAGCGGCGACCGGCCCCGCGTGCTGCGACGCCGCCGACCACGGACCCGCCGTGGCGGACGTGCTGCGAAAGCGGCCGTCGCCGAGCGGTTCGTAGAACGCCATCCGCCCCCCAAGATCACGACGAGCCTACGCCCGCGAAATGTCGTACCCGGACGGCAGGGTGAGGCCATGGCGCTGCATGTGGCGAGCCGCCGCCGGGCGCGGGCGACGGTCGAGAAGGAGCATCCGGGCGCGGAGATCATCGACGTCACCTCGCGCGCGGACGAGCCGTGGGTCCGGTTCAGCCCGTTCTATCCGCACGGCGGCATCCCCGTGCCGCTGTCGCCGGGCCGGGTCGCGCAGTCGGTGGAGGGCGTCTGGCAGGCGCTCAAGGTCTTCGCCGCCCACGACGTCGACCCCGCGAAGCTGGAGATCACGAACATGCGCGGGCTGAAACGGACCGTCCGCGCGTACGGCCCGGTGAAGGGCCACCGGGCGGGCCTCGACGGCACCGAGCTTCTCCCCTACGAGCAAGCACGCCGCGAGATCTACCTGCCGACCTACCGGTGGGTGCTGGAACACCGCGTCCGTGACCTGGTGGAAGTGCTTCGCGAACGCGAACACGACGTCGTCCTGCTCGACTACACGACGAACGGGGACGTCGGCGACACGTCCCGTCCGCTGTCCCACGCGGCGCTCCTTCGCGACCATGTCGGGCGGGGTTCCCGGGAGGCGCCAGAAGTATGGCCATGACTGGTCTTGGATGAAACGGTGGTGCGCCCGTTACCAGTGGTCAATCATGGATAAACTCCCTGTCTGGCCGCCATACGGACGCCGGACGCAGGCGTCGCGTCCGTGGCAGGCGGCGCCCAGCGTGCGGACGCTGGCCGCGATGAGGGGACACAGAAGAACGGTGCGACGGGGAACCGCGTTGATCGCGCTGACCATCCTGGCGCTGGCGACGGGATGCTCGGCCAAGGACGACGGTGGCGGCGGCGAGACCACCTCCGGGGGCCGGGACGGCGCGCCGAAGGTGACGATCGCCCCGGCGGACGCGGCCGGCGAGGCCCCACCGGACCAGGGCGTCACGGTGACGGCCGACGGCGGCACGCTCAGCCAGGTGTCGGTGCAGGTCAAGGGCGTCGAGGTCCCCGGGAAGCTCGCGGCCGACCGCAAGAGCTGGCGCACAACTTGGACGCTCCGTCCCGGCACCCGCTACGAGGTCACGGCGAAGGCGGACGGCAAGAAGACCTCCACCACCGCGACGAGCCGCTTCACGACGAGCGAGGCGACCGCCCTGACGACGATCACGAACGTGATCCCGCAGCGCGGCGAGACCGTCGGAACCGGCATGCCGATCCTCGTCCAGTTCAACAAGGAGGTCCCGGCGCGGGCGCGGACGGCCGTCGAGCGCGCGCTGGAGGTGACGTCGGACAAGCCGACCGAGGGCGGCTGGCGCTGGCTGAGCGCGGGCGAGTCGTTCAACGGCCTGCCGTCGGTGGTGTTCCGGCCGCGCAAGCCGTGGGAGCCGCACCAGAAGGTGACGGTCACCGCGCACTACGCGGGCCTGCGCATCGGTGACGCGGTGTTCGGCGACAAGGACGTCACGCACACGTTCCGCGTCGGCGACTCCCACGTCATCAAGGTCAGCGCGACGACGCACAGGCTGACCGTCCGCAAGAACGGCAGGCTCGTGCGGAGCTGGGGCGTGAGCCTCGGCGCGGGCGGCGACGTGCAGGGCGACGGCGTCGACCACCTGCTCACGACGAGCGGCGTCCACCTGACGATGAACCGGAGCCGTCTGGAGCGGATGCGCCCGCCGGGGAAGAAGAAGGGCGACCCGGGCTGGTACGACGAGAAGGTGCCCTGGGCCTACCGGATCTCCAACAGCGGCGAGTACATCCACCAGAACATGGACGACCCGTCCTGCCTGGGCAACCGCAACTGCAGCCACGGCTGCGTGCGGTCCCCGGGGGAGGACGCGCAGTGGTTCTTCAACTGGGCCTACCCGGGCGACCTCGTCACGATCACCGGCACCAAGCGCAGGCTGGACTGGACGAACGGCTGGGGTTACTGGCAGCTCTCGTTCGACCAGTGGGTGCAGGGCGGCAAGCTGAAGCAGCCGATCACGACGGGTCCGCGCACGTAACCGGGGTCTTTTGCCGTACCGGGACTCGCCTCTGGTGTTAGGTCAAAGCCACCGAGGCGAGGACTCATCGTGAGAACGCACACCAATCCCTCCCGTATCGGGTAAATCGGTGTGCGCGCGATTCGGCACCGGCCCTCGGGAGCGACCATGAGACTGCTGGACTTTCCGGGCCGCCGCACCGCGCTGGACATCGGGGGCGCGACCCTCCGCATGCACGTCGCGGGGCGCGGCATCGTCGCGAGCGAACCGACCGTCCTCGCGCGCTGCACGGCCTCCGGACGGACGCTCGGCATCGGCGAACAGGCCCTCGCGGTCGCGGAGCGGCGCGGCGGGGTGGAACTGGTCCGGCCCGTCCGGTGCGGGGTGCCGTGCGACACGGCGGACGTCGAGATCATGGTGCGCAAGCTGCTCCGGACGCACCACCGCAGCCACTACATGGCGCGTCCGCACATGGCGGTGACGGCGCCGAGCGTGATGACGCCCCTCCAGGAGCAGACGATGGAGGACGTCGCCTACCGGTCGGGCGCCCGGAAGGTGACGGTCGTCCCGGTTCCGCTGGCGGCGGCGGTCGGCGCCGGGCTGGCCGCGAGCGGGCGGGAGGTCGCGGCCGTCGCCGACATCGGCGCGCACACGACCGACGTCGGCGTGCTGGCGTTCGGCAGCCTCGTCGCGTCGGTGACCGCGCCGGTCGGCGGGGACATGCTGGACCGCGCGATCGTCTCCTGGGTCCGCGAGGAGCGCGGCCTGACGATCTCCGTCCGCACCGCCGAGGACGCCAAGATCGCCGTCGGGGCGCTGGACGCGCGGGGACGCCGCCGCCGGCAGCGGACGCTCGTCCACGGCAAGGACCTCATCACCGGCCTGCCGCGCGGCGAGGTGCTGACGGCGCAGGACGTGGCGCGGGCGATCGAGTCCCCGGTCCGGGCGATCGCGGACGCCGTCCGGCGCGGGCTGGCCGACTGCCCGCCCGACATGGCCGCCGAGATGGTCGGCGCGGGCCTGACCCTGACCGGCGGGACGGCGCGGCTGCCCGGCCTGCACCGCCTGCTCGCCGCCGACACGGGCCTTCCGACGCGGGTCGCGCCGAACGCGGAGATCGCGGCGGTGACCGGCGCCGCCGAACTGCTGGCGCTGCCCCGCACGTCCGACGCGAAGGACGTGGCCGACGGCGGCGCCCGCGACTGGACGCTCTTGTCCCTCCCCCGCCAGCTCTGGCCCGCCCGCTCCTGACCGCCTGGTCAGTGCGCGGCGGCGAGGGACGGGCGGCGGACGGGCGGACGCGTCAGCGCGGGCAGCGCGGTGGCGGCGAGGACGAGGAGGCCGAGGACGGTGAAGGCCGTCCGGTAGTCCCCGCCCGCCGCGAGCGCGGCGACGAGCAGCGGCCCGACGACCCCGCCGACGCTCCACGCGACGTTCATCAGCCCGTAGATCTGGCCAGCGTGCGCGAGGCCGAAGAAGTCCGCCGCCGTCGCGGGCATGACCGCGTAGCCGCCGCCGAAGCACGCGAACACCACGGCCGCGAGCGGGACGAACAGGACGGGCGACGACGCGTACGGCACCGCGACCAGGGACGCGCCCATGAGCGCGAGGATCAGCGCGAACGTCCGCATCCGCCCGTAGCGTTCGGACAGCCAGCCCCACAGGACGCGGCCCGCGCCGTTCGCGAGGCCCATCGCGCCGGTCAGCGCGGCGGCGGACGCGGGCCCGATACCGGTGATCGCGGCGGCGGCCCCGGCGGTGACGGCGACGAACCCGATGCCCGAGACGGTGTTGAGCGTCAGCATCGCGGTGAGCAGGTACCACTGGCGGGTGCGCAGGGCGTCCGCGCAGGTCAGGTCGCCGCTGCGGGCGGTGGGCGCGGCCCGGCGCGGCGGGTTGCGGAACAGCATCGCCCCGGCCGTCGTCAGCGCGAGCGACACCAGGCCGAGCGGCAGGAACGCGCGGGTCGGGACGCGAGGATGCGCGTCCACGAGCCACTGCGCGACGGGCGACACGAGCACCGCGCCGAACCCGAACCCGCCGACCGCGACGCCGGTGATCAGGCCGCGCCGCTCCGGGTACCACTTCTGGAGCATCGCGACCGGGACGATGTAGGCGATGCCGAGCCCGAGCCCGCCGACGACCCCGTACGCGGCGAGCAGGAACCAGAACCGGTCGCGGTCGGTGACGAGCGAGGCGAGCAGCGCGCCCGTCGAGTACAGCGCGCCGCCGAGCAGCGCGGCGGCGCGCGGCCCGCGCCGGTCCTGGAGGCGCCCGCCGAGCGTGGTGCCGACGAACACGACGCCGATCGCCACCGAGAACGGCAGGACCGACGCCGCCCGGCCCAGCCCGAAGTGCGTTCCCGGACGTTGGAGCGCGTGCGCGAACACGCTCCACGCGTACACGCCGCCGAGCGCGATCTGGAAGACGACCGCGCCGCACGCGACCGCCCAGCGCGGCGCGCCGCAGACGCGCCGGTGCCGTCCCTGAATCCGTTGTCCCACCGTGACCGACCCCCGTGCTCACGAATGACCACGGAATGTAACCAGACCCCGGGGGCGGACGGCGAATCGGACAGCGCTCAACCCGCGCGGGAGCCGATGACCGGCCGGGACGTCTGCCCCGGAATCGGACACCGGACCCCTCCGCCGCGTCGTTGACCACGAGCCTCCGCGAGGTCTAGCGCGCCGGGCGCCCGTTTTCGCGAGCGCACCCGGGCCGATCGTCCGGCCGGGGCTCTGGGATGCTTTTCCTCGGAATCCCCCAGGAAGGACACCATGCAGCCCGTCCGATCCGTCGACCACCGGCTCTCCGTGGACGACCCGCGCGTCGTCGCGTTCTGGCGCGAACGGCATCTGTGCACGCTGACCACGCTGTTCCCGGACGGGCGCCCGCACGTCGTCCCGGTCGGCGCTACGCTCGACCCGGCCGCGGGCCTCGCGCGGGTGATCACGTCGGCGGGGACGGTCAAGGCGCGCAACATCGCGGCGGACGGCTCGCCGGTCGCGCTGTGCCAGGTGGACGGACGGCGCTGGACCACGATCGAGGGCACCGCGTTCGTCCGGACGTCGCCCGCCGAGGTCGCCGACGCCGAAGCCCGCTACGCCGAGCGGTACCGGCCGCCGCGTCCGAACCCCGAGCGGGTCGTCCTGGAGATCGCGATCGACCGGATCATCGGCGGTGTCTGAGGTCGTCGTCGTGGGGATCGGCGCGGACGGCTGGTCCGGTCTGCCCGATCCGTCCCGCGAAGCGCTGCGCACGGCCGAGGTCGTGGTGGGCGGTGCGCGCCAGCTCGGGCTGCTGCCGGCGGAGGTGACGGCCGAGCGGGTGGCGTGGCCGTCGCCGCTCGTCCCTGCGGTGCCGCGCGTGCTGGCCGCGCACGCCGGACGGCGGCTGGCGGTGCTGGCCAGCGGCGATCCGACGCACTACGGCATCGCGACGACGCTCGCCCGGTTCGCCCCGTTGCGCGTGTTGCCCCATCCGTCGTCGGTGGCGCTGGCGTGCGCGCGGCTCGGCTGGGCGCAGGAGGACACGGCCGTGGTGAGCGCGGTCGGGCGTCCGCTGGAGACGCTGCACGCGCTGCTCGCGCCGGGCCGCCGGATCCTCGTCCTGAGCGCGGGGGCCGAGACGCCCGTCGCCGTCCTGGCCCTGCTGGACGAGCGGGGCTTCGCCGACGCCGAGGTGACGGTTCTCGAACGTCTCGGCGCCCCCGACGAGCGCGTCGGCCCGTGGCACTACGCCGTCGACCCGCTGAACGTCGTCGCGATCGAATGCCGGACGGGTCCCGCGTTGCCGCTGGTCCCGGGCCTGCCCGACGACGCCTACGCGCACGACGGGCAGCTCACCAAGCGCGAGGTCCGCGCGATCACGCTCGCCCGGCTCGGGCCGCTGCCCGGCGAACTGCTCTGGGACGTCGGCGGCGGCGCGGGGAGCATCGCGATCGAGTGGATGCGGACGCACCCGTCCTGCCGGGCCGTCGCGATCGAGCGGGACCCTGTGCGGGCGGAGCGGCTGGCGGCCAACGCCCGCGCGCTCGGCGTCCCGGCGCTGCGCGTCGTGACCGGGACGGCGCCCGCCGCGCTGCGCGGCCTCCCCGCGCCGGACGCGGTGTTCGTCGGCGGCGGCGTGACCGCCCCGGCCCTGATCGACACGTGTCGCACCGCGCTGCGGCCGGGCGGACGGCTCGTCGTGAACGCGGTGACCGTCGAGTCCGAGGCCGTCCTGGCCCGCGCCCGCGCCGACCACGGCGGCGACCTGACCCGCATCGACATCGCCCGCGCCGCCCCGGTCGGCGCGTTCACCGGCTGGAGGCCCGCGATGCCCGTGACGCAGTGGACGGTGACGCGATGACGGTCCACTTCATCGGCGCCGGCCCCGGCGCGGCCGACCTCATGACGCTGCGCGGGCGCGACCTCATCGCGGCCAGCCCGGTGTGCCTGTACGCGGGGAGTCTCGTCCCGCCCGAGGTCCTGACCTGGTGCCCGGCCGACGCGCGGCTGATCGACACCGCGTCGATGGTGCTGGACGACATCGTCGCCGCGATGGCCGCCGCGCACGCCGAGGGCCACGACGTCGCGCGCCTGCACTCGGGCGACCCGTCGGTGTTCAGCGCGATGGCCGAGCAGATGCGCCGGCTGGACGCGCTCGGCATCCCCTACCGCGTCACGCCGGGCGTCCCGGCGTTCGCGGCGGCGGCTGCGGCGCTGAACCACGAGCTGACCGTCCCGGCCGTCGGCCAGACCGTGATCCTCACCCGGACGTCCGCCCGCGCGACCCCGATGCCGCCCGGCGAGGACCTGGCGACCCTCGGCCGCAGCCGCGCGACGATCGTGCTGCACCTGGCCGTCCAGCGCATCGAGCAGGTCGTCGCCGAACTGCTCCCGAACTACGGCGCGGACTGCCCGGTCGCCGTCGTGGCGAACGCGAGCCGCCCCGACGAGACCGTCCTGCGCGGCACCCTGACCACCATCGCCGCACAAGTCGAATCCGCCGGCATCCGCCGCACGGCCGTGATCATCGTCGGGCGGACGCTGACCGCCGCGTCGTTCCCCGACAGCCACCTGTACTCCAAGTCCCGCCCCCGCTGACTAGCCCGGAGACAGCGCCGTCGCTCAGCTTTACATTCTCCTCTGGTGAAAAGATGCTGAGCTGGGCGACGGCGGTGGTGGCCGGCAAGGTCACCGAGTCAACTGGGGAACACCTGGCTGGCCACCGCGACCACGCCGACGAACACGGCCCCGCTCGTGCCGATCCCGCTGAGGGCGGCGCCCGCGTAGGACTTCCCGTCGAGCTTCATCAGGATCGCCACGATAATTCCGGCGATGACCGCTACCAGGAGTGCGACGACGAGCATCATCGCACTCCGCGTCACCTGGCTCATGCGTGCAAAGTTCCTTTCCCAAGCCTCGGCCTGGCGCGAGGCAATGCCCGGCGAGCCAGATTCCTGGCCCGCTCCCCTTTGAATAATCCGCAAATTGGCAATGCGATACCCACGAACGTCGCCTCCACGAACACGAGCCACGTCCACCGGCCGCCGACGTTTAGCCGGCCCTGTTATTTGATCCGCTACTCCTTTCCACCCTGGGGCACCAGCTCCGCGGCGATCCCAGCAAGACGGGTGATTTCGTCGGGACGGCCGATCCGGGTGAGCCAGCCGATCAGCTCCAAGAGGAACGTCTTGTCCCGCCGGGCCGCGTGGTGGAGAAGGAGGTCTGCCACGTCATCGAGTCCGCCGCCCCGGCACGCGGTCAGGGCTGCGGACACTTCCTCGGCGGATCCGGCCGCGGCCGTGTGCTCCAAGAGCACCCGGACGTCCGTGAACTGGCCGCGCGCGAGCCGGTCCCGCACTGTGCCGAAAGCCGCCCAGCTCGGGCTGGCATCCGGGCGAGGGCGCCGGTCCCCCCTGCGGAGGGGGACCGGCGCCCTCGCCGGTTCCACCGCCACCGTTGCGGGAACACGCTGGTCCACGGGACGAGCAGCCACACCGGCCCGGTTCGCCTTCCGGGCGGTCGGCACGGTGTTTCCTGTGTTCCCCTGCTCTGCGCCGACGGAGAGCCCAGCCTCCTGGCAGGCGCGCGCCCGGCTGTTGGCGCCGAGCGCGTCAGCCCGCGCCGTCGCAAGTTCGTTCCAGCCGAACGGAAGTGACTCACCCGCCAGGCCGCGCATAGCCTCATCGAACAGGACCCTGAGGCCCTTGACCGAGGGCAGGCGTCCGCCGTGCTGCCAGTTCGACAACGCGGCCTCTGAGTATCCGACCCTCTCGGCGGCGGCCTTCTGTGATGGGCTGTGCCGCAGGAGCACTCCGACGAGTTCCCTGACCATCTCCGCCAGCCGACGGGCTTCCGGTGGAATACCCGGGCGGTACCCCGGCAAGTTGTGTCCTGGTGGCGGCATCCGCCCTCCCGCTCGGTGTGCGCCCGCTCCGGCGGCCGACGCGTTTGATCAACGCTAGCGGACGAAGTGCCCCCAGGCCACGCGAAGCGGCCAAGTCGGGATCTTTACTTCATGGCGGCAATATCGGCAAGCAGCGGCATCTTTTCAATTTCAGGAAATATGCGCCCGTCGTGTCATCTCCCCGTCCCGGTGCGGTAGACAGATGCGCACCAGAGACCGGACGCGGAGACAAGCACAGCGGGCACGAAAGGGGCCGACATGAGTGAACCGTCCTGGCGGGACACCACGAGGGGCACGATGAAGCGTGCCGCCTTGTGGCTCATCGCGGAGGTGGGTGAGGGCAACGTCTTCACGAAGGCCCAGCTCCGCGAGGCGTTCCCGGACACCGCCCAGATCGACCGGCGGATGCGCGACCTCCGTGACCACGGCTGGGTCATCGACACCAACCGGGAGGACGCTCTGCTCGGCACCCACGAGCAGCGGTTCGTCACCCGCGGAGAGCCGGTCTGGGAACCGGGCCGTGCCGCCAAGCCCCGGGCCAGCATCACCGCGACGCAGCGGCGGGAGATCCTTCAGGCGGACGGGCACCTCTGCCGGTCCTGCGGTATTAGCGCCGGCCAGCAGTACATCGATAGCTACGAGACCGCGCAGCTCGACGTGGCACGCCGCAAGGTCCACCGCCCTGGCGGCTCCGTCGCGGTGGAGTTCGTCACCGAGTGCAACCGGTGCCGGGTCGGGGGGCGCAGCCAGACAACGGACGTCGCCGAGCTGCTCACCCGTGTCACCGCTCTTCCGAGCTTCGAACGGCGGATCCTCGCCGAATGGGTCGGCAGGGACAGCCGTGAGTTCAGTTCCCTGGAACAGCTATGGGCGCTGTACCGTACGCTGCCGGCCGACTCGCGGGACGAAGTGAGGAAGGTTCTCGGCGTGGCGGCCGGAACCTGAGCTACCGGACGCGGGCACGGCTCCGCGCGATTCCCTTCCTGCCGAGCACCGAGGAGCACACGACATGAGCGAGGACTACGGCCAGCCACCGGACGCCGAGAACACGCGGCGAGTGGTGAAGCAGCTCCTCGACGAGGTCCGCGACGCCGGTGGCGTCCAGGAAACACTCACGATCGAGTGGCGCGGGCAGCCGACCTATGTCCAGGTCGTCAAACTTCCGGTGACCACCGTGAGCTACAACCCCGGAACGCGGCGGATCCGGGCTCAGCGCAGTTATGACCCCGAGCGTGATCGCGCACTCCGCGAGGACCCCTGGGGCCCGATCGGCCAGGACTATCTGGACTTTCTGCTGAAAGCTTCACCGGAGAACCTCGCCGAGAAGGACCCACGGTTCGAGGAGCTCAAGGAGAGTCTGCGCGACTTCAAGCAGAACAGTCCGGGCCTCATCACGCGCGACGGCGTCGTCGTGGACGGGAACACCCGTCTTGCAGCGCTTCGTGAACTCGGCGTATCGCACTTGCGCGTGGGTGTCCTGCCTGAATCATGCACGTGGGACGACGTCCACGCGATCGAACTGTCCCTCCAGCTCCGCAAGCAGCATCGACGGGAGTACTCCTACATCAACCGCCTGCTCGCGATCGACGAGCAGCGGAAGCTCGGGCGGCCGGCTGAGGTGATCGCCCGCGAGTTCCGGATCCGCAAGGAGACCTACCAGCAGGACGTCTGGACGCTCGCGACGCTAAACGAACTGATCGAGCGGAGCGAGAACGCGGGGTTCCGGCTCCGGCTGATGGACTTCGAGGACCAGCAGGAGAAACTCCGCGAACTCCACCGGCGCTATGTGAAGGAATCGGCCGTGAGCCAGGACGCCGCCGACATGATGAAGGAGACACGGCTCGCCGCAATCGCCCTGAAGTTCTCCAAGACAGACGTACGCCTGATAGAGCCGGACTTCGGCGCCCGCTATCTGGAAAGCCGACTGCCAGCCTGGGCGAGCGAGGCGATGCGCAACGCTGCCCGGGGGACCGGTTCCGCGACGATTCCCGGGCTCAACCGGAGTATCCGGACGACGAACGCCGCGGTGGCAGAGGCCAGGAGTCTCACCGACGCGATCTTGAAAGCCCGGTCGGTCGAGGTCGCCGCCGACAGTGCTCCGCCCGCCAGGACGGCCGAGGCGACCAAACAGGTCGCGGAGATCAGAGCGGCATTCGACGACGCGCTGGAGCCGGCGGGGAAGGACGCGCGCGTGCGCAAGCGCAAGCAGGCCGCGCAAGACCGGATCAAGGACGCGTGCCAGGACATCGAGCAGTGCATCACTGATCTCGTCATGGCACGCGCCTCCCGCAGTATCGACGAGGAAGCGTTCGACGAAGCCATCCTCCATTTCCGCGCAGTCCTCGGGAAGCTGGCCGCCGAGACGGCCCGCAGCATCCGGGTGCCTGGGGATGGTGTCTCCTGGCTTCTCAGCGCCGTTCCACCGGAATCCAGGTGAAAGCCGACGGCCAGGCATCGCTGACGATCGCTTTCGACCCCACGCGGACAAGAGCGGTCCTGCGTGCCCATCCCGACTTCGAAACGCCGCTCGCGCAGTTGTCCGCGCGCTTCCCTGGCTCGCACCAGCGGGAACCGCGGCTGACCGAGATCGAGCTGGACGATCTGCTCGCCGGGATCAGCGCACTCAGTCAGTGGCCAGCGCCAGAGAGCGTGACCTGGGCTGATGACCTCGCCCAGCTCGTCGGTGAGGTGCTCGACGACGCGGAAGCGGCGGCGGGCAGGCTTCAAGGCGATTCCGCGCCCGGCATCCCCGAAAAGCTGAATGACGCGACAGTCACCGGGCTGCTGGGGGACGGCTGGATCGGCGATCTTACCGCGTTCCAGCAGCGTGACATCGCCAAGCTCCTGTCACTTCGGCATGGCGCGAACTTCAGCGTGCCCGGAGCTGGCAAAACACGCGTCGGCCTCGCGGTGTACGCCGCGATGCGCGCCAACGGCACCGTGAAACGTCTTCTGGTCGTCGCACCCAAGTCCGCATTCGAGTCCTGGCAAGCAGAAACGGCGACTTGTTTCACCGAGCCCCCGTATTTGGCAGTGATGGACTCGCTGGACGTCCCAGGAGCGGAGATCCTGCTGGTCAACTACGAGCGTCTCGCACGGGCGGTTCCCTTGGTGGCCGCATGGCTCCGCGCGGCGCCCGCCATGATGATCTTGGACGAGGCACACCGGATGAAACTCGGGGCGCGTGGACGGTACGGCGCGGCCTGCATGGCCCTTGGACCGCTCAGCCGACGGCGCCTGATCCTCACGGGGACGCCCGCCCCGAACGGCGCGCGGGACCTGGAGAACCTTCTTTCCTTCGTCTGGCCAGGCCACGGGCGGCATGTCGTGACCTCCGCGGTCGCCGGAGGAGACCTCTCCTACGCCAGCCAGGTGCTCCGTCCGCTCTTCACTCGCACCACGAAAGCAGAACTTGGCCTGCCGGGGTTCGAGCCGAAGATCCGGTACGTCGAGATGCCGCCGCTGCACCGGGAGATCTATGACGCGCTCATCGGCCAGTTCTCGGCACGGGCGGAAGCGTCCCGTCATGACTTCGACTCGCTTGGCCGGGCGCTGCTGCGCCTGCTGATGGCGGCGACGAGCCCAGCCCTCCTTGTTGAGGGAAGCAGCCGTCACGAGCCTCTTCTCTATCAAGTTCCGCCGCTGGAACCCGCGCCAGGGGATTCCCTGGCGAGCTTGATGCGGCGGCTTCCCAGCTACGAGTTCCCACCGAAGTACAAGGAAGCACTTAGTATCGTTTCCTCAAACGCCAGAAAAGGAAGGAAGACGCTGGTCTGGAGTAATTTCGTCCGGAACCTGACAACACTGAGGAATGTATTTCATCGTTTTCAGCCTGCGATGATTCATGGTGGAACCGAAGACCGTGGCGAGCAACTCGACCGGTTCCGCAATGATTCGGACTGTGCAGTCCTCCTGTCGAACCCGGCAACCCTGGGTGAAGGAATTAGTCTTCACCAGCATTGCAATGATGCTGTATACATCGACCGCGACTTCATGGCGGGCCGTTTCCTGCAGAGCCTGGACCGCATTCACCGCCTCGGCTTGAAGCCAGGTACCGAGACCAACGTGACGATCCTCGTGACCCCGGGAACCGTTGACGAGATCGTCGCGCATCGGCTTGAGGAAAAGCTCAAATTCATGGGCCTTATCATGGACGACCCTGCCGTCCAGCAGCTAGGCGATCTCCAGGAGGAGGTGTCCGTGGCCGGCGGGATGGATATCGAGGACGTCCAGGCGCTGCTCAGCCATCTCAGCGTGCGCTGACTCCGCGGCAACCATGGTGCTTCGCACCGCCTGGCGGACTAGCCTGTTGCCGTGACGCTGCCCCCGGACTTTTCCTCCCTTTCGCCCGACCCGTCGACCGACTGTGCCGCTGAGCTGGTATGGAAGCATCTGCGGCACATCGACGCCGACGGCACCCGGATCGCGCGGGCACTGCGCCGCTCGTTCGACATGCTCCTCGACGGGCCGAACACCGGCCGGTACCGCTGGGACCAGTTGAGCAAGACCGAGAAGGCGCACTGCGGCACCATCGTCGAGATCAATCTGCAGCGCGAGTTCAGTTTCGACGACGGAACAATCCTCGATTATTCAATCGAGGGGTACGAGGTCGACTGCAAGTACTCCCAGACGTTCGGCGGATGGATGATTCCACCCGAGGCCGTCAATCGCCTCCTTCTGGTTGTCTGGGCAAACGACGAAAAAGGGATCTGGTCCGCCGGCATCCTGCGCGCCCGCCAGGAGTGGCTCAACCACAAGTCCAACCGCGACAGTAAACTTACGCTTCAGGCAGCGGAACGCGGCCACATCCGCTGGGTTCACGAGAACGCGCCTCTTCCCGAGAACGGCCTGCTGCGTGTCCCGGCCGAGGACCTGGCGGTGATACACGCGAAGGCGTCCGGCCAGCAGCGCATCAACGAGTTGTTCATGCGTGCCACAGGCATCAGATTGAGCCGTAATGCGATCTGGACTGTCGCCACCGCCAACGACACGCCAAAGGACGATCCAACGCGGAGAATCCGTGGCGGGAAGGAAGGGGCGCGCGGGCAGTTGAAGGAGAAGGGTTTCGTCATTTTTGGCGACTATAGCGCCCATCGCCGCGCCGCACGGCAGCTAAGGCTCCCGGAACCCGGCGACGGCGAGTATGTCAGTGTCCGACTAACCCCCCGCCGCCTCCGGCACGGTGACGCGCCATGGATCTCCCTGGAAGGTGAGGACTGGGTGGTCGCGGGGCCTGATGACCCTGTTGCCGCAGGTCCCGCCCTTCCCGAAGTGAAGCGCCGGACCCGGCAGGCTGCGGAGACAGCGGATTGAGCTCCGGCTCACGATGCCGAAGAAGATCTTTTTCCGCTATCTTCGAACTGGCGTTCGGCGGCTGCCCGCACCAGGACATCCGCCACTGTCTCGACCGCATCGGAGAGTGGTACGTGCTCCCACAACCGGACGACACGCCACCCAGCCGCCTGAAGAGCTTCGTCGGCGGCCCGGTCGCGCTCGACGTTCCGGCGCAGCTTCGGAGTCCAGTACCACTCGTTGCTGGTCGGCTGCCGACCGTGTTCAGGGCAGACATGCCAGAAGCAGCCGTCAACGAAGATCGCGACCTTGCGCGCAGTGAACACGATGTCCGGACGGACACGAACGCCTTCGGCGAGATCGAGCCGGAAGTCCTTGCGGTACCGGTAGCCCTGAGCGTGGAGCGCGCGGCGCAGGGCGATCTCGGGTTTGGTGTCGGACCGGCGGTTCGCCCGCATGTTCCTCGATCGTCCCTCGCTGGCCGACCGTGGATAGGCCCCCCGGGACGAGCCACGTTCCTGCTGTTGAGAAACTTCTTCCTCAGCCACACTGCCCCATCGGCGAATCAGGTGCCCCACGGGCGGATCTCTGGTACTTCTCTGATGCGGATGCGCCGCCAAGATACCGCCCGCCACAGCGCCACCGTCCAACCCGAAGGAGACCTCCGTGCGTGATCTTGAAGTAGTTGAGATCTGCGCGGGGGCGGGCGGCCAGGCTCTCGGACTGGAGCTGGCCGGGTTCCACCACCGGCTCGCGGTCGAGCTGGACCCGAACGCGGCGAACACGCTCCGTCACAACAGGGACAAGAACCCAAAACGGGCTGGCTGGGACATCCGGACCGGTGATGTCGCCGATCCCGAGGTCTGGAAGCCATCTGAGTACGAGGGCGTCGACCTGCTTGCCGGCGGAGTTCCATGCCCGCCGTTCAGCATTGCCGGGAAGCAGCTCGGAGCGAATGATGAACGCGATCTTTTCGCCTGGGCCGTCGAACAGTGCGCGGTTGTCCGGCCCAAAGCGTTGCTCCTGGAGAACGTGCGTGGTCTTAGCATGCCGCGTTTCACGGGCTACCGGCAGCATGTACTCGACCGGCTACGCGAGCTGGGGTACATCGCTGAATGGCGTCTTTTGCACGCCAAGAATTTTGGCGTGCCACAATTGCGGCCACGCTTTGTACTTGTCGCACTTCAGGAAGAGTACGTCCCCTTTTTCCGGTGGACAGAGTTCACCGAAGAAGCCCCCACGGTAGGAAACACGCTACTCAAGCTAATGAGCGCGCGGGGCTGGAAAGGCGCCCAAGACTGGGCCGCGAAGGCGCAGGGCATCGCGCCGACCATTGTGGGCGGCTCCAAAAAGCATGGCGGTGCCGACCTGGGGCCGACCCGCGCAAAGAAGGCATGGCAAGCCCTTGCCGTTGACGCTCATGGTGTCGCGGACGAAGCTCCAGATGAGGATGCGTCCTTCGACATTGGCCCTAAGTTGACCTGCGCCATGGTCGCGCGGATCCAGGGCTGGCAGGATCGCTGGGGTTGGGAGTTCACCGGACGCAAAACATCCATGTATCGCCAGATCGGCAACGCTTTCCCGCCACCAGTAGCCAAGGCTGTGGGCGATTCCATCAGGCGCGCACTGCGCAAGGAAGGCGAGTTCCGTGAGGTAATGCCGGACCGCACCGTCGACCGGATCTATCAGCTTTTGCGCGAGACCGATGATTTCATCGCGATGCCCGAGCTTATTGAACGATCCGAGATGCAGTCCGCCGAGATCGAGCACCGGATTAGCCTACTGGAACGCGATTTCGTGATCGATATCGACGAGACGGCGCCCGAACCGCGTTACAAGATGGGGAGCTTCAAGGCTTTTCTCGGACAAGAGGACCACGACCGGCACGAGCGCTTCCTGCGCGCTAGGGCGCAGATTAGCTGACCGCTTCCGCCGATCCGCAGGCGCTCGTGTACCCCTGTAATGGCAGTCGCAAAAATGTCGCCTCATAGTACTTTTTTGTTTAGTCGCCTGGCTGTTTTTCGGGCTTCTGTGACAGGGCCATCTGGCGCACGGCCGTGATCATCGTCGGCCGGACGCTGACCGCCGCGTCGTTCCCCGACAGCCACCTGTACTCCAAGTCCCGCCCCCTCTGATTCGGCGTCGAGCCGGTCGGGTGGGGGCTCTTGGCCGTGGGGCGATACAAGCGTATTGTTCGTTGAACGCTTGTATTGGAGGGGCATGAACGACGACGATCTCACCGCGCGGGCGCGGATCCGGGACGCGGCGCTGCTGGAGTTCGGGGAGCGCGGCGTCGCGGGCGCGACGATCCGGGGCATCGCGCGGCGGGCCGGGGTGTCGCCGGGGCTCGTCCAGCACCACTTCGGGACGAAGGACGGGCTGCGCGCGGCGTGCGACGCGTACACGATCGAGGCCATCCGCGTGACGAAGAAGGAGGCCATCGAGCGGGGCGTGAACGAGCCGGGGCTGCTCGGGTCCGTCCTCAACGTGACGCTGCCGATCCAGCGGTACGTCGCGCGGGCGCTGGTGGACGGCTCCCCCGCCGCCGCCGCGCTGTTCGACGACACGGTCAAGGCCAGCACCGAGCTGCTGGGCCAGGGCATCACGGGTGTGAAGCGGCCCACCACGTCCGACCTGGAGGCGTACTCGGCGGCGATCACCGCGATGAGCTTCGGGCTCGTCGTCCTGCACGAGCACCTCGGGCGCGTGCTCGGCGCGGACCCGCTCACGGTGGCGGGCTATCCGCGGCTCGCGCTCGCCGTCCTCGACGTGTTCGCCGACGACCTGCTGTCCCCCGAGCTGGTGGAGCGCTCGCGCGCGGCCATCCGGCAGTTCGCCCCCGAGACGAGGAGTTGATCACTGTGACGACGCCGATCGCGGTGTCCGGCCTGGTCAAGACGTTCGGCCGGACCCGCGCGCTCGACGGGCTGAGCCTGACGGTCGAGAAGGGCGAGGTCCACGGGTTCCTCGGGCCTAACGGCTCGGGAAAGAGCACGACGATCCGCGTCCTGCTCGGCCTGCTGCGCAAGGACGCGGGCGAGGTGTCGCTGCTCGGCGGCGACCCGTGGCGGGACGCGACCGAGCTGCACCGCCGCATCGCCTACGTCCCGGGCGACGTGACGCTGTGGCCGAACCTGTCCGGCGGCGAGGTCATCGACCTGCTCGGCCGGATGCGCGGCGGCACCGACCCGAAGCGCCGCGCCGAACTGCTGGAGCGGTTCGAGCTGGACCCGCGCAAGAAGGGCCGCGCGTACTCCAAGGGCAACCGGCAGAAGGTCGGGCTGGTGGCGGCGTTCGCGTCCGACGCCGAACTGCTCGTCCTGGACGAGCCCACGTCCGGCCTGGACCCGCTGATGGAGGAGGTCTTCCAGGACTGCGTCCGGGAGGACCGCGAGAAGGGCCGGACGGTCCTGTTGTCGAGCCACATCCTGTCCGAGGTCGAGGCGCTGTGCGACCGGGTGACGATCGTCCGCAAAGGCGCGACCGTCGAGAGCGGCACGCTGGACGAGCTGCGCCACCTCACCCGCACGTCCCTGGACGCCGAGCTGGACGGCCCGCCGGACGGCCTCGCCGAGCTGCCCGGCGTCCACGACCCCCGCGTAGACGGAACACGGTTCCGCTGCCAGGTCGACACGGCGCGGCTCGGGGACGTCCTCAAGCGCCTGACCGCGATCGGCGTCCGGAACCTGGTGAGTCGTCCGCCCACGCTGGAGGAGCTGTTCCTCCGCCACTACACCGGGCGGGACGCGTGAGCGCGCTCGCGGGCACCGGCGGGCTCGTCCGGCTGGCGCTGCGCCGCGACCGGATCGCCCTGCCGGTGTGGACGCTCGTCCTCGCCCTCGTACCGGTCGGGTTCGTATCGACCTACCAGGAGCTGTACCCGACGCAGGCGGACCGGCTGGGCTACGCCCGGACGTCCGGGACGAACCCGACGTTCCTGGCGCTCTACGGCCCGCTCAACGACACGGGCATCGGCGGCATCGTCGCCCAGCGCGCCGCGATGATCCCGGTGGTGCTGGCGCTCGTCATGATCCTGACCGTCGTCCGGCACACGCGCACCGAGGAGGAGGCCGGACGGCGCGAACTGCTCGGCGCGACCGTCCTCGGCCGGGGCGCGCCGCCCGCCGCCGCGCTGCTCGTCTCCGCGGCGGCGAGCCTGGCGGGCGGCGCGGTCCTGACGGCCGGGATGCTCGCCCAGGGCCTTCCGGCGGCCGGTTCGGCGGCGTTCGGCGCGCAGTTCGCGGCGGCCGGGCTGCTGTTCGCGGCCGTCGCGGCGCTCGCGGCGCAGCTCACCGAGAGCGCGGCGGCGGCGCGCGGGATCGCGATCGCGGTGCTCGGCGCGTCCTACGGGCTGCGGCTCGGCGCGGACGTGGGCGGCGCCGGCAACGGCCTGGAACGGCTCGGCTGGCTGACGCCGCTCGGCTGGGTGCAGCGGATCCGCCCCTACGGCGGCGAGCGGTGGTGGCTGCTCGCGGTGATCGCCGTCGCGTACGCGGCGCTCGTCGCGGCGGCGGCGCGCGTGGCGGCCCGGCGCGACCTCGGCGCGGGCGTCCTCCCGCCCCGGCTCGGCCCGGCGACGGGCGCGCTGCGGGGCGCGTTCGGGCTCGCGTGGCGGCTCCAGAGCCGGACGCTCTACGCCTGGACGGCCGGGTTCGCCGCGCTCGGGCTCATCTACGGCGGCGCGGCGGGCGGCGTGAACGACCTGGTCAAGGACAACCCGGACCTCCAGAAGATCGTCACGCGGATCGGCGGGAGCGCCGGGATCGAGGACGCGTTCTTCGCCTCGTCCATGACCACGCTCGGCCTGATCGCGGCGGCCTACGCGGTGTCGGCGGCGCTGCGCCCCCGCACCGAGGAGACCGCGCAGCGCGCCGAGCCGCTCCTCGCGACGGGCACCGGACGGCTGCGCTGGGCGGCGAGCCATCTGGCGTTCGCCGTGCTCGGCCCGGCGGTCGCGCTGACGGTCGCGGGCGCGGTGACGGGGCTCGTCCACGATCCGGGCTCGGCGGGACGGCTGACGGGCGCGGCCCTCGCGCAGCTTCCGGCCGTCTGGCTCGTCGCGGCCGTCGCCGTCGCGCTGTTCGGGCTGCTGCCCCGGCTGACCCCGGCCGCGTGGGGCGTGCTCGGCGTCGTCGCGCTGGTCTCGCTGTTCGGCCCGGCGCTGGACCTCGCGCGGCCGGTGCTGGACGTGTCGCCGTTCACGCACGTCCCGAAGCTCCCCGGGCACGCGGTCGCCTGGACGCCGCTCGTCGTCCTGACCGTGCTCGCGGCGCTCGTCGGCGCGGCCGGACTGCTCGGACTGCGCCGCCGGGACATGCAGACGGGTTAAGGAACCGTCGCGGGCCGGATAGGGTTGCGGGTTGCTCGGGAAAGGAGCGAGGTGACCTCCGCAGAGACACTGTCCGCGCCCGCGACCGACATCGCGCGGGAGGCGGCCCGCCGCCGTACCTTCGCGGTGATCAGCCACCCGGACGCCGGGAAGTCCACGCTCACCGAGGCGCTGGCGCTGCACGCCGCCGCGATCGAGGAGGCCGGCGCCGTCCACGGGAAGGCCGGACGCAAGGGCGTCGCGTCCGACTGGATGGAGATGGAGCGCAGCCGAGGGATCTCGATCACCTCGTCGGTGCTGCGGTTCGAGTTCGACGACGTCCTGCTGAACCTGCTCGACACGCCCGGCCACGCCGACTTCTCCGAGGACACCTACCGCGTCCTCGCCGCCGTGGACGCCGCGATCATGCTGCTGGACTCGGCGAAGGGCCTGGAGGCGCAGACCCTCAAGCTGTTCGACGTGTGCCGCCACCGGGGCATCCCGGTGATCACGTTCGTCAACAAGTGGGACCGGCCCGGCCGCGAGCCGCTGGAACTGCTGGACGAGGTCGAGCAGCGGATCGGGCTGCGTCCCGCGCCGCTGAACTGGCCGGTCGGCGTCGCGGGCGACTTCCGCGGGCTGGTCGACCGGGCGTCCGGGCGGTTCACCCGCTACACCCGCACGCCCGGCGGGGCGCGGCGTGCCGAGGCCGAGGTGGTGGACGCCGACCGCGCCGCCGCCGAGGAGGGCCCGGCCTGGACCGCCGCCGTCGAGGAACTGGCGCTGCTGGACGAGATCGGCGCCGACCTCGACCTGGCCGCGTTCCACGCCGGGACCTGCACGCCCGTCCTGTTCGGGGCGGCGCTGCCGAACTTCGGGGTGCGGGAGCTGCTCGCGACCGTCCGGGACCTCGCGCCGCCGCCCGCGCCCCGCCCGGACGGCTCCGGCGAGGAACGTCCCGTCACCGCGCCGTTCGCCGGGCAGGTGTTCAAGGTGCAGGCCGGGATGGACCGCGCGCACCGCGACCGGCTCGCGTTCATCCGCGTCTGCTCGGGACGGTTCGAGCGCGGGATGTCGCTCGTCCACCAGCGCACGGGCCGTCCGCTCGCGACGAAGTACGCGCAGACGATGTTCGGCCGCGACCGCTCCACGCTGGACGTCGCCTACCCCGGGGACGTGATCGGGCTGCCCAACACGGTCGGGCTGACGGTCGGCGACACCCTCTACGTCAAGACGCCGGTGGTCTTCCCGCCGATCCCGCCGTTCGCGCCCGAACTGTTCGCGGTGGCGCGCGCCAAGGACAACGGACGCGCCAAGCAGTTCCGGCGCGGCATCGAGCAGTTGGACGGCGAGGGGGTCGTGCAGGTGCTGCGCAGCGACGTCCGCGGCGACCAGGCGCCGGTGCTCGCGGCGGTCGGCGCGCTCCAGTTCGAGGTCGTGGCGCACCGGATGGCCGAGGAGTTCGGCGCGGCCATCGACCTGACGCGGCTGGACTACACGACGGCGCGGATCACCGACGCCGAGTCGGCGGGTCCGCTCGGCTCCCGTTCCGGTGTGGAGGTGTTCACGCGGAGCCTGGACGGGTCGCTGATCGCGGTGTTCACCGACAAATGGCGGCTGAACGCCGTCCGCCGCGAATTCCCCGACCTGACCCTGACCCCGATGCTCGCCGCCGAGGAAGCCTCCTGACCCACATGCGGCCGTGAACGCGTCGCGCCGAACCTCCCGGTCTGGGAGCGCCGCTTCCAGGATGCCCTGGCGGGCGCACGTACGTCTTACCTTCTCTTTGCGCATACCGTGATCTGCGGAGATGACGGAGGGAGACGCGATGATCACGGTTTCGGGCCGACTGCGCAGACGGCTGGGGATCGGCCGTAATCCGCTGCGGCGGCCGGTGGACCGCGTCCAGCGGGCCGTGGGCGCGGCGCTGCTGCTCGCCTTCCTGATCGCGGCGCCGGTCGTCGCCGTCCGGCTCGCCGCACCCGGCTACGGCGACGGCGTGCGGGCCGAGCACGCCGAGGCCGTCGCGCGGCACCGGGTGGACGCGCGGGTCGAGCGGATCGACGAGCGGCCCAAGGCCGGGACGTCCTTCGTCTTCACCTACGCCGTCCTGGCCTGGGCCCGGCCCGATGGCACGGTCCACCGTGACACGACGCAGGCCTGGGCGGGCGCGAAGCGGGGCGAGCGGCGTTCCGTCTGGGTGGACGAGGCCGGACGCCTGGCCCCCGCTCCGCGCGACCACGCCCGGACGGCCGGCGTCGCCGTCCTGACCGGAGCCGCCGGGGCGCTGGCCGCCGGGCTCGCGCCGCTCGCCGCTTACCTGGTCGTCCGGCGCCGCTGCGACCGGCGCCGCCGGGACCTGTGGGACGCCGGGCTCGCGCGCCTCGCCCGCGACCCGATCACCTGACGCACCGTTTTCCACCGCGCCCCGAACCGCCTTGCGCACGTTCGGACAGTTCGCGCGCCCGACCCTTTCTCGGCCTCCTGACTCGGTGTTAAGGAAAGAGTGCCGATCCCGGCGCGAGAAAGGGATGATCTGTGCGGAGATTAGGTAGAGCGTGCGCGGTGGCCGTCGCGTCCGCCTGTGCGTTGCTCGGCACGGCGAACGCCTTCGCCGACACGCAGCCGTCGATGCCCCCGGTGGATCCGCCGTTGCCGCGGCAGGTCGATCCGCTCACGCAGACCTACAGGTGCGTCATGCCGTGGATAGGCGAGCAGCCCATCTCGGTGACGTTCACGACGAAAGCCCCGACCGTCGTCGGCACCGACGGGCTCGACGTCTCGGCGAGCGTCGATCTCGGTGTTCGAGTGAGGAACGTGCTGGAACTCGAGAACGCCACGGTGTCGGGGCGGCTCGATCTCGGTACGCGGCTGGCGCTGCCGGGCGGCGAGGTCCACGACTACAGCGTCGCGATCCCGCTCCAGCCGTACACGGGTCCGATCCCGTCCAGCGGAAAGCCCGACCTGACCGGCACGGGGAAGTGGAAGCCGCCGGCGGGGAAGTCCACGTTCAACGTCGATCTCCGGACGACGGGGATCGACCTGTCGCTGGACGTCCACTCGAAGGACGGCGGCGGCGAGCCGACCGTCGCCCCGATGAGCGGTTCGTCCTGCACGCTCCAGCCGCCGGACCAGAACACGCTGCTCGCCGAGATGTGGCTTCGGACGAGCGCCCCGATCGTGACCACAAAGGTCGCGGGGACCGCGCATCTGAAGCGGCCGAGCGCGGACGTCCCGCTGTCCGGCACGTTCACCTCGACCGGCGCGCTGACGCTGGACGAGAAGACGGCCGCGTTCTCGATCCTCGGCTTCCTGCCCGCGACGGCGCGGCTGAGGTTCGTCCAGAACGGCGCGGCCACCGGCGACACGGTCGCCCGGACGGCCTTCCGCGTGCCGCTGAACCTGATCGTCGCCGACCTGTCGGTGTTCGGCGTCTCGGTCGGCGGCGGGTCGTCGTGCCGGACGACCGCTCCGGCGGACGTCCCGTTCACCAGATCCGGCGACGCCCACCATGGTGCGTTCACCCTCCCGGCCCTCGGCGGCTGCGGCGTCCTGACGCCGTTGCTGTCGGCGCTGTTCACCGGCGACGGCAACACGGTCGACGCCACCTTCACGTCCTGATCCGTCAGGGCGCGGCGGGCTTCGCGAGTGCGAGCGCGAGGCCCGCCAGGGCCGTTCCCATCAGGTAGCGCTGCGCCCGCCGCACGCCGGGACGCCGGGCGAGGAACCCCGCGACCCCGCCCGCGCCGAGCACGATCAGCCCGTTCACGGCGACCGCGAGCACGACGTGGGCGAGCCCGAGCACCAGCAACTGCGCCGCGACCGGCCCGCGCGCCGGGTCCGTGAACTGCGGCAGCAGCGACACGTACAGGACGGCGATCTTCGGGTTGAGCAGGTTCGTGACCAGGCCCATCGTGAACAGGCGGCGCGGCGGGTCGGGCGCGGACGCCGTCAGGTCGAACGGCGAGTCCCCGCCGGGACGCACCGCCTTCCACGCGAGCCACAGCAGGTACGCGGCGCCCGCGAGCTTGACCGCCGTGTAGACGGCCGGGACGAGCGTGAACACCGTCCCGAGCCCGGCGGCGACCGCGACCACGTACACCGCGAAGCCCGCCGCGACGCCGCCGAGCGAGACGAGCCCTGCCGTCCGGCCCTGCGCGACCGATCGCGACACCAGGTACACCATGTTCGGCCCAGGGGTCAGGACGAGCCCGAACCCCACCGCCAGGACCCCGAGGACCGCCGTCATCGTCACCATGCCGCCGACGTTAGGAGCGGTGCCGAACTCGGTGCAATACTCCACATTGCACTCGGTGCAATGAGGTGACATGACGGACTATTTGCGCATCGCGGACGCGCTGACCGCCGAAATCGACGCCGGACGGATCCGGCCCGGCGCCCGGCTCCCGCCGCAGCGGACGTTCGCGCGGCGGCACCGCGTCGCGCCGTCCACGGCCGCCCGCGTCTACGCCGAGCTGGCCCGGCGCGGACGCGTCGTCGGCGAGGTGGGACGCGGCACGTTCGTCCGCGCCGGGACGCCGCCCGCCGATCCCGCGCTGGCCGAGCCCGCCGCCGCACCGATCGACCTGGAACTGAACGTCCTGTCCGTCCCGGGGCAGGACGCGCTGCTCGCGCGCGGCCTCGCCCGGCTGACCCGCCCGGACGCGCTCGGCGCCGCGCTGCGTCCCGCCGGCGCCGCCGGGACGCCGCCGGCCCGCGCCGCCGTCGCCGCGCTGTGGCCCGGCCTCACGGCCGACGGCGTGCGCTTCGCGGCGGGCGGACGGCAGGCCCTCGCGGCGGCCGTGTCCACGCTCGTCCCGCCGGGCGCGCGGCTCGCGGTGGACGAGTTCACCTACCCGCCGCTCCTCGCCCTCGCGGCCCGGCTCCGCGTCACGGTCGTCCCGGTGCCCGCCGACGAGCACGGCCTGCGTCCCGACGCGCTCGCCGCGGCGCACCACCGCGCACCGATCGCGGCCGTGTACGTCCAGCCGACGCTGCACAACCCGTCCGGGACGACGATGCCCGCGCACCGCCGCGCCGCCCTCGCCGCGACCGGCCTGCCGTTCGTCGAGGACGCGGTGTGGGCGTTCCTCGACCCGTCCGCGCCGCCGCCGCTCGCCGTCCACGCGCCCGACCGGACGATCCTCGTGGACGGCCTCTCCAAACGCCTCACCCCCGGCCTGACCCTCGGCTTCGCGCTGGCCCCGCCCCCGCTCGCCGAGCAGCTCGGCTCCGCCCTGCGCGCCGGAGCCTGGACGGCGTCCGGCTTCGCGCTGGAGGCCGCGACGGGCTGGCTGACCGACGGCACCGCCGCCACGATCACCGCCGCCAAGCGCACTGACGCCGCCCGCCGCCGCGCTCGGGCCGCCGCCGCGATCCCGGCGGCGCGAGGCGGCCCGCACTCGTCCTTCTGCTGGTGGGACCTGCCGGAGCCCTGGCGCGCCGAGACCTTCGCGGCGGCGGCCGCCCGGCACGGCATCGCCCTGACGCCCGGCGCGGCCTTCGCCGCCCGCCGGGGCGCGACGCCCCGCGCCGTCCGCGTGGCGCTGGCGTCCCCGCCCCACGACGTCCTGGCCCGCGCGCTGACCGTCCTCGCCGACCTGTCCCGGACCGCCCCGCCCGGCTAGCCCCGCGCGGCCTGGGGGACGGGGCGGCGGCGGGTCAGCCGGCGAGCATCCGCTCCAGGGCGGCCGGGTCCGTCACGTAGACGGCGCCCGCGCCGGCCGAGGCGTCGTCGGGCCAGACGACCGGGTCGCCGGCGGCGACGGCGGTGAGGATGCGCGCGGCGACCGTCGCCGGGTCGGCCTTGGCGGCCTCGACGCCGACGAGCATGTCGGTGTCGATGCCGCCCGGGTAGGCGCCCACGACCGCGATGCCGTCGGCGGCGACGGCGGCGCGCAGGGCCTGCGTCATCGAGTGCGCGGCGGCCTTGGACGCCGAGTAGCCCGCCATCGGGCCCATCGGCGCGAGCGCGATGAGCGTCAGGACGTTCACGATCGTCGCGCCGCCGGACGCCCGCCGCAGCGCGGGCAGGAAGGCCCGCGCGACGCGCAGCGCGCCGAGGTAGTTCGTCCGCATGTCGCGCTCGAAGACGTCGAGGTCGCCGTCGAGGACGGAGCCGAAGCCGAGCACGCCCGCGTTGTTGACGAGCAGCGTCACGTCCGGCGCGGCCTTGGCGGCGGCGGCGACGCTCGCGTCGTCGGTGACGTCCAGCGCGACGACCCGGACGCGCGGGTCGGCGGCCGCGTCCGGCGCGACCGAGCCGGTGTCGCGGGCGCCGACATAGACCTTCTCCGCCCCCCGGGCCAGCAGTTCGGTGACGAGCCGCGCGCCCAGGCCGCGGTTCCCGCCGGTGACGAACGCTACGGAGCCGGTGATGTTCATGAGGGTTCCTCCTTGTCGATGAACACCACCGTATGAGGCACACCCCGATGCGGACGATGCCTGAAATCCGCAATGTCTTGTCCGTGAGTCTCACCGTAGACTGGAAGCATGGACCCACTGACAGACGTGCTCGCCCTCGCCCAGGTGCGCGGCACGGTCGCCGCCACCCTGCACGCGGGCGAAGGCTGGGGCCTGGACATCGCGAACGTCCCGGGCGCCGCCTTTCACGCCGTCACGGCGGGCACGGCCTGGCTCGACGTGGACGGCGCGTCCCCCCGCCGCCTCATGCCGGGCGATCTCGTGCTGCTCCCGGCGGGCACCCGGCACCGGCTGTCGTCGGACCCCGGCGCGTCCTGCGAGCCGTTCGACCACGTCGCGGCCCGGCAGGCGCTCGCCACCGGCGGACGGCTCACGGTCGGCGACGGCGCGCCCGCGACCCGCGTCCTGTGCGCGTCCTACCGGCAGGACGCGGCGGTGAACGCGCCGCTGCTCGGCCTGCTCCCGCCGCTGATCCACCTCCCGGCCGACCCGGACCGGCCGACCGACCACGTCCTGCGCCTGCTCGGACACGAGATCGCCAGCCCGCGCACCGGGGCGGCCACCGTGCTGGACCGGCTGCTGGACGTGCTGCTCGTCCACATCATCCGCGCCTGGCTCGACACCGAGGACGCCGAGCCGGCCCGCGCGTCCTGGCTGACCGCGCTGCGCGACCCGCTCGTCGCCGAGGCGCTCGCCGCCCTGCACGCCGACCCCGCCCGCGCCTGGACGCTGGACGGCCTCGCGACGCGCCTCGCCGTGTCCCGCGCCACGCTCGCGCGCCGGTTCGCCGCGCGGGCCGGGCAGCCGCCGCTGGCCTACCTGACCCGCTGGCGCATGGAACTCGCGGCCCACCGGCTGCGCACGACCGCCGACCCGATCGGCCCCATCGCCCGCTCGGTCGGCTACACGAGCGAGTACGCGTTCAACCGCGCGTTCCACCGCGTCTGCGGCGTCACACCGGGCCGCTACCGCACGGCGAACGGCTAGGCGCGGCCGACGATCACGCCCGCGCGGTCGATGACGATCACGTCGACCGCGACCGGGGCGCCGCGCAGGACGTCCAGCGCCGTCGCGCGGGCCCGGTCCGCCACGAGGTCGCCGAGCGGTTCGCCCGCCGCCTGGCAGATCCGCAGCGCGTCCAGCGCGGTGTTCGCGTGCCGGACGCGCTCGGCCACTGAAGGCTCGGCGACGAGCGCGGCGAGTGCGCCGAAATCCACCTGGGAGCGCTTGGAGTGCAGGTCAAGGTGGCCGTTGGCGAGCTTGGCGAGCTTCCCGATGCCGCCCGCGATCGTCAGGCGCGGCACCGGATGACGCCGGATGTACTTCAGCACCGCCCCGGCGAAGTCGCCCATGTCGAGCAGCGCGTCGTCCGGCAGCCCGTACAGTTCGGCGACCGTCCGCTCCGACGTGCTGCCCGTCGCCGCCGCGACGTGCGCGTGCCCGGCGGCGCGCGCGACGTCCACGCCGCGCCGGATGCTGTCGATCCACGCCGAGCACGAGTACGGAACGACGATCCCGGTCGTACCGAGGATCGACAGACCGCCGAGGATCCCGAGCCGGGGGTTCCACGTGCGTTCGGCAAGCTCCGCACCGCCGTCCACCGAGATCTCCACGATGACGTCGGCGTCCTCGACGGCCGCGCGGATCATGCGGCGCGGCACCGGGTTGATCGCGGGCTCGCCGACGTCCAGCGGCAGGCCGGGCTTGGTGACCGTCCCGACGCCGGGGCCCGCGCGGAACACCACGCCGCCCCCGGACGGCCCCGGACGCACCGTCGAGCGGACCAGCGCGCCGTGCGTGACGTCCGGGTCGTCCCCCGCGTCCTTGACGATCCCGGCCATCGCGACGCCGGACCCCAGCGACTCCACGGCCAGCGCGAACGCGGGCCGCTCCCCGCGCGGCAGCTCGATGACCACCGGGTCGGGGAACGCGCCGGTGCGCAGCGCGGTGAACGCGGCGCGGGTCGCGGCGGTCGCGCACGCCCCCGTCGTCCACCCCTTCCGAAGCTCGCTCATAGCATCGACAGCATGACAAAGGTGCTGGTCCTCGGCGGGACCGGGGAGGCGCGGACGCTCGCGGACCTCCTCGCCGGCCTGGACGGATACACGGCGATCAGCTCGCTCGCGGGCGTGACCGAGCGGCCGGTGCTCCCCGCCGGGGACGTGCGCATCGGCGGGTTCGGCGGCGCGGACGGCCTCACGGCGTGGCTGCGCGCCGAGCGCGTGGACGCGGTGATCGACGCGACGCACCCGTTCGCCCGCGTGATGACCGACGCGGCCGTGACCGCCGCGCGCGAGGTCGGCGTGCCGCTGGTGGTGCTGCGCCGTCCCGGCTGGACGGAGGGGCCGGACGACCGCTGGATCCGCGTCCCGTCCCTGACGGCCGCCGCCGCGAACCTGCCCGGCTCGCGCGTGTTCCTGACGACGGGCCGCAAGGACCTCGCGCCGTTCGCCGCCGACGACCGCCGCTGGTTCCTGATCCGCTCGGTGGACGAGCCGTCGCCGCCGCTGCCGGAACGCCACCGCGTCGTCCTCGCGCGCGGCCCGTTCACGGTGGACGAGGAACTGGCCCTCATGCGCGAGCACCGCATCGACACGCTCGTCACCAAGGACAGCGGCAGCCCCATGACCGAGGCCAAACTCGCCGCCGCCCGCGCGCTGGGCGTGCCCGTCGTCATGGTCGACCGCCCGCCGCTCCCCGACGTCGCGCGCGTCGCGACGGTCGACGAGGCGCTGGCGTGGCTCACGGTTGACTTCCGCTCCCCTCCATAAAAGTGGGGATTCCTACCACGGTCTGCTGACCGTCTCGGTGGGTTCCTGCTTCACCGCGCCGCGCCGGAACGCATTCCGGTCTTACCCGCGCTCCACAGGCTGTCACCGCCAGTCCGGCGGCCCGGCCGATGTTCACAGCCGCGTTGATATCCCGGTCCAGAGTGGCCCCGCACGCTCCGCACGTCCATACGCGCACGCGGAGAGGTTTGGGGCCGTCCTTCATGCCGCAGGCCGAGCAGACCCGCGAGGTCGGTTCGAACCGTCCGATGCGGTGGAACTCCCGGCCGAACTTGGCGGCCTTGTATTCCAGCATCGACACGAACGTCGACCATCCGGCGTCGTTCACGGACTTGGCGAGGCGGGTGCGGGCCATGGCCTTGACCGCAAGGTTCTCGACGGCGACCGCTTGGTTTTCGCGGATCAGCCTGGTCGATAGGCGGTGATGGAACTCCCGCCGGGCATCGCCCACCTGCACGTGAACGCGGGCCACCCGCAGCCGGGCCTTCTCCCTGTTCTTCGAGTCCTTGGTTTTACGGGAAAAAGCCCGCTGCGCCCGGCGCAGCTTCTTCTCCGCCCGGCGAAGGAAGCGCGGGCTGTCAATCTTCGTGCCGTCCGAAAGGACGGCAAAATATCCTAGCCCGAGATCGATGCCCACTTCGGTGGTTGCTTTCGGCAGGATTTCGGGCCTCGTGTCCACAACGAAGGACGCAAAGTACCGGCCCGCACTGTCCTTGATCACCGTCACCGTGGACGGCGTGGACGGCAGAGAACGCGACCATTTCACCCGCACGTCCCCGATTTTCGGCAAGGACAGGTCCCCGCTCGGCGTGATCTTCCAGCGGGCGTTGGCGGTGAACCGGACGGCCTGCCTACGGTCCTTGCGGGACTTGAACCGAGGCGGCCCCGTTCTCGGGCGCTTGCCCTTGAGACCGTCGAAAAAGTTGCGGTACGCGGCGTCCAGATCCCGTAACGACTGCTGGAGCACCACAGCCGACACCTCGCCGAGCCAAGCCCGCTCGGGCGTGCGTTTGGCGGCCGTCAGCCGTCTGGACAGCTCGCGCGACGACATGAACGGGCGGCTTGCCGCGCGGGCGTCCTCACGGGCGCGCAACGCATCGTTGAACACGACGCGGGCGCACCCGAACGCCCTCGCCAGCGCGGCACGCTGTGGCCCGTTCGGGTACAAGCGGAAGTTGTACCGGAGCTGCACATCAGTCACCCTACATATTGAGTTGATGACCGAAAGCAACTTTTCACGGGTAGCGTCGGGGCGTGAAAACCGTGTCGCCGGCGCGACGCGTTTGGGACGAGCCGACGATCAGCAGGCAGCGCATGTCGACGTCCGCCGGGTCCAGGTCCGCCAGCGGGACGATCCGGACGCTCTCCTCCGGCCCGCCCACGTCCCGTCCGATCACTACCGGCGTGTCTTTCGCGCGGTGCCGCAGCAGCAGGTCGCGGGCCTCGGCGACCTGGTGGACGCGGGTCCTCGACGCCGGGTTGTAGATCGCGATGACCAGGTCGGACGCGGCGGCGGCGGTGAGGCGGCGCGCGATGACGTCCCATGGCTTGAGCCGGTCCGACAGCGACAGCACGCAGTAGTCGTGGCCGAGCGGCGCGCCCGCGCGGGACGCGACGGCGTTGGCGGCGGTCACGCCGGGCAGGACGCGCACCGGGACGTCCGGGAACGCCTCGGCGGCCTCCAGCACGGCGGTCGCCATCGCGAACACGCCCGGATCGCCGGACGACACGACCGCGACGCGCCGTCCCTCCCGCGCCAGCTCCAGCGCGAACGCCGCGCGGTCCGCCTCGACGGTGTTGCCGGACGGGTGCCGCCGCTGCCGCGCGTTCGGCGCGACGCGGTCCAGGTAGGGGCGGTAGCCGACGAGGTCGTCGGCGGCGGCGAGCGCCTCCTGCGCCTGCGGCGTCAGCCACTCGCGCCCGGCCGGGCCGAGCCCGACGACCGTCACCTCGCCGCGCCGCGCCGCCGCGCCCCCGGCGACCGTCCCCGCCGCGGCCCTGGCCGTCCCGTCGCCGTGCGGCTGCTGCGCTGCCGCGCCGGCGGCCGTCCGCGCGCCGCGCGGTTCCGACGCGTCCCCGGCCGGGGTCGTCGCCTCGCCGCGCGGTGAGTCCGCGGTGGGGAGGGCGCGGCGCGTCTCCTCGTGGACGCGGCTCGGCAGCACCGCCACCGAGAAGTACGGCACGGTGTCGGCGGCGACGTCGGCGAGGCGTTCGATGCGCTGCTCGCCGGTGGTGGCGTGCTCGACGTACCAGGCGTCGTCCAGGCGTTCCGCCCGTTCCAGGGCGGTGCGCACGGCGGTGAACGTCCGGCCGAGCTTCAGGACGACGGCCGAGTCCGCCGCGCTCAGCCGGGCGGCCAGCGCGTCGCCGCCGAGCGTGCCGGGCAGGACGGTCAGCGTCTCGTCCCGCTCGACCAGCGGACGGCCCAGCTCGGCGGACGCCCCCGCGATCGACGTCACGCCCGGCACGACCGTCGTCGGGTACCGCCCGGCGAGGCGCTTGTGCAGGTGCATGTAGGAGCCGTAGAAGAACGGGTCGCCCTCGGCGAGGACGACCACGTCGCGGCCCGCGTCCAGGTGGGCGGCGAGGCGGCGGGCGCAGTCTTCGTAGAACGCCTCGATGACCGTCCGGTAGTCGGCGGACGCCTCGGTCGTGACCGGGTAGATCAGCGGTTCCTCGATCTGCCCGTCGCGCAGATGCGCGGCGGCGATCGCACGGGCGTGGCTGCGGCCGTGCCGGGCGGCGTGGAACACGACGACGTCGGCCGCCTCGATGAGCCGCGCGGCCTTCAGCGTGATCAGCTCGGGATCGCCGGGGCCGAGCCCGACGCCGTACAGGCGGCCGGTCACGACTCGTCCTCGGCGGCGATCGCGTTCACGGCGGCGGCGGTCATCGCGCTGCCGCCGCGCCGTCCCCGGACGACGAGATGCGGCAGGTCGGAGGCGGCGAGGGCGTCCTTGGACTCGGCCGCGCCGATGAACCCGACCGGGATCCCGAGCACGGCCGCCGGACGCGGCGCGCCCGCCGCGACCAGCTCCAGCAGCCGGAACAGCGCGGTCGGGGCGTTGCCGATCGCGACGACGGCGCTGTCCAGCCTGTCGCCCCACAGGTCGAGCGCGGCGGCGCTGCGGGTGGTGCCGAGCCGCGCGGCGAGGTCCGGGACGCGGGGGTCGCCGAGCGTGCAGATGACCTCGTTGCGCGCGGGCAGGCGGCGGCGCGTGATCCCGGCGGCGACCATCGCGGCGTCGCACAGCACCGGACGGCCGTCCAGCAGCGCGGCGCGGGCGGCTTCGACGGCGCCGGGCGCGACGTCGAGGTCGTCCACCAGGTCCACCATCCCGCACGCGTGGATCATGCGGACCGCGACGCGGGCGACGTCGGCGGGCAGGCCGTCCAGGTCCGCCTCGGCGCGGATCGTCGCGAACGAGCGCCGGTAGATCTCGGCGCCGTCGCGGACGTAGTCGATCACAGGATCCTCCGTTGGGTGGCGGACGTCGTAGCCCGCGGGGGTCGCGACGACGGCGACGTGCCGTCCGGCGGGCCGACCACACTGCCGCTCGCAGCCGGACCAGTGAACGGGCAACCCGCCCGACACAACAAGCACGCCGTCAGCATCGGCACGCGCGGTGGTGCGGGCGTCGGTGCGGACGTCGGTCAGGGACTTGGCGCAGCCGGGTTGTCCGGCGCATGCGGTGACGCCGTGCCAGGGCGAGCCGGGGTCCAGGACGAGTCCGGCGGCGGTGAGCGCGGCGGCGGTGGCGGCGGTCGTGTCCGGCACGACGACGGTCCGGCGCGGCGTGGCGATGATCTCGTGGCCGGTGAGCGCGGCGAGGTGCGCGGGTTCGAGCCGGCCGAGCGGGACGAGCGCCGTCACGGCCGTCCGTCCGTCTTTCTGCGCGGTGATTCCGGGTGCGGGGAATTCGCCGTGCGGGACGGCGATCGGAGTGCCGCCGGAAAGGCCGAGCCGTTCCGCCGGGTTCTCCAGTTCGGCCATGCGCCACGCCGTTCCGCGCACGGCGAGGAACGTCCGGGCGACGTCCAGCAGAACGCGCACGGCGTCGGCCGGCGCGACCCGGACGCCGCTGTCGCGACCGGCCAGGACCAGCGCGAACGTCGCCGCGTCGAGCGCGAGGACGCCGAGGTCGGGACGCAGGGCGGTCACGTCGCCGCGCCCGTCGTCGAAGGCGAAGAGAAAGCGTCCGGGAAGGTCGGCGAGCGCCGGGTCGGCGCACAATCCCGCATCGAACTGCGCGACCAGAGGACGGACGTCGAGAAAGCCCCGCCCGTCCCGTCCGGAAAGGACGCTGGCGAGAATGTTGCGCACCCGTTCGTGCGCGACGGACGGCAGCAAACCCGCGTCCCGCAGCCGGGCCGCGAGCGCGACGCCGTCCGCGAGCCCCCGGAGCTGCACGTTGCCGCGCGAGGTCAGGTCGAGCCGCCCGTCGCCCAGGTCGCGCGCGGCGGCGGCCAGCGCCGCGAAGCCGGCCGGGGACAGCGCGCCGCCGGGCAGCCGGACGCGCGCGAGCAGACCGTCGGCGGCCTGGTGCACGCGGACGGCGCCGGGGCACGCGTCGGGGCCGGAGCGGTTCGTCACAGCCGCCGATCCTAAGCGCCCGGCCGTTCCGAGCTTGACGCGGATGTCCGCGATGACCAGAGTGGTGATCAGCGACAAAGCGGAGGAAGCCGGTGTGAATCCGGCGCGGTCCCGCCACTGTCACCGGGGAGCGAACCCCGTCACAGGCCACTGCGCGAGCGGGAAGGCCGGGGCGAGCGCCGATCCGGGAGCCAGGAGACTCCCCTGTCGCGGCGACCCTTCGATTCGGGGCGAGGATCCCGGGTGAGGACACGACCGCGTGTTTCTGCTGCTGTCCACCTCGGACACCGACCTGCTGAGCGCACGTTCTTCCGGAACAGCGTTCCGTCTCGCCAACCCGTCCCGGGTGGACCCGGCCGACCTGCCGGAACTCGTGGACGGCACCGATCTCGTGATCGTCCGGCTGCTCGGCGGGCGCCGCGCCTGGGAGGACGGCCTCGACGCGCTGCTGCGCGGCCCGCGCCCCGTCGTCGTGATCAGCGGCGAGCAGGCGCCGGACGCCGAGCTGATGGAACTGTCGACCGTCCCGGCCGGTGTCGCCGCCGAGGCGCACGCCTACCTCGCGCACGGCGGCCCGGCGAACCTGCGCGAAATGCACCGGTTCCTGTCCGACACCGTCCTGCTGACCGGGCACGGGTTCGCGCCGCCCGCCGCGACGCCCGCCTGGGGCACGCTCGACCGCGCGCCCTCGCCGGGCGACGGCCCGCTGATCGGCGTCCTGTACTACCGCGCGCACCACCTCGCCGGGAACACCGCGTTCGTGGAGACGCTCTGCGACGCGATCGAGAACGCGGGCGGACGCGCCCTGCCGATCTTCTGCGCATCCTTGCGCACCGCCGACCAAGCGCTGCTTGCCGAACTGGGCCGCGCGGACGCGCTGGTCGTGACCGTCCTCGCGGCGGGCGGGACGAAACCGGCGCTCGCCGGCGCGGGCGGCGACGACGAGGCGTGGGACGCGGGCGCGCTCGCCGCCCTGGACGTCCCGATCCTGCAGGGCCTCTGCCTGACCGGCGACCGCGCGACGTGGGAGGCGAGCGACGACGGCCTGTCCCCGCTGGACACGGCGACGCAGGTCGCGGTGCCCGAGTTCGACGGACGGCTCATCACCGTCCCGTTCTCGTTCAAGCGCATCGACGAGGACGGCCTGAGCGTCTACGCCGCCGACCCCGAGCGCGCCGCCCGCGTCGCCGGGATCGCGGTGCGGCACGGACGGCTCCGGCACGTCCCGGCCGAAGAGAAGCGGGTCGCGCTGATGCTGTCGGCGTACCCGACCAAGCACGCGCGGATCGGGAACGCGGTCGGCCTGGACACGCCCGCGAGCGTCGTGCGGCTGCTCGCGGCGCTGCGCGACCACGGCTACGACACCGGCGACGCGCTGCCGGACGAGGGCGACGCGCTCATGCACGCGCTCATCGCGGCGGGCGGCCAGGACGCCGACTGGCTCACCGAGGAACAGCTCGCGGGCAACCCCGTCCGGATCCCGGTCGCGCGCTATCGCGACTGGTACAAAACACTTCCCGACGAGCTACGCGAAGGTATCGAGCAGCACTGGGGCCCGCCGCCCGGCGAGCTGTTCGTGGACGACGACGCGATCGTCCTCGCCGCCCTGCGCTCCGGCAACGTCGTCGTGCTGGTCCAGCCGCCGCGCGGATTCGGCGAGAACCCCGTGGCGATCTACCACGACCCCGACCTTCCGCCGAGCCACCACTATCTCGCCGCCTACCAGTGGATCCGGGACGAGTTCGGCGCGCACGCGGTCGTCCACGTCGGCAAGCACGGCAACCTGGAGTGGCTGCCCGGCAAGGCCTCCGGCCTGTCGGCGGCGTGCGGGCCGGACGCCGCGCTCGGCGACCTCCCGCTCATCTACCCGTTCCTCGTCAACGACCCCGGCGAGGGCACGCAGGCCAAGCGCCGCGCGCACGCCACGCTCGTGGACCACCTCATCCCGCCGATGGCGCGGGCCGAGAGCTACGGCGACATCGCGCGGCTCGAACAGCTCCTGGACGAGCACGCCGGCGTCGCCGCGATGGACCCGGCGAAGCTGCCCGCGATCCGCGCGCAGATCTGGACGCTGATCCAGGCGGCGCGGCTGGACCACGACCTCGGGCTGGACGACCGTCCGCACGACGCCGAGTTCGACGACTTCCTGCTGCACGTGGACGGCTGGCTCTGCGAGGTCAAGGACGTCCAGATCCGCGACGGCCTGCACGTCCTCGGCGTCGCGCCGACGGGTTCCGCGCGCGTGGACCTGGTGCTCGCGATGCTGCGCGCCCGCCAGCTCTGGGGCGGCGCGGTGACGCTGCCGGGGCTGCGCGAGGCACTGGGCCTGGACGAGTCGGGAACCGATCGCACCGGTACCGACGCCGTCGAAGCCGAAGCGCGGGAACTGGTCGCGGCGATGGAGGCGGCCGACTGGGCGCCCGAGACCGCGGCCGAGCTGGCGGACGGTCCCGTCGCCGACATCCTGCGGTTCGCGGCCACCGAGATCGTCCCCCGCCTGGACCGGACGTCCGACGAGATCGGCATGGTCCTGCACGCGCTGGACGGCGGTTTCGTCCCGGCAGGGCCGTCCGGTTCGCCGCTGCGCGGGCTGATCAACGTGCTGCCGACCGGCCGGAACTTCTACTCGGTCGACCCGAAGGCCGTCCCGAGCCGCCTGGCCTGGGACACCGGACGCGCCATGGCCGACTCGCTGCTCTCCCGCTACCGCGAGGAGACGGGAACGTGGCCCGAGTCGGTGGGCCTGTCGGTGTGGGGGACGTCGGCGATGCGGACGTCCGGGGACGACATCGCCGAGGTCCTGGCGCTGCTCGGCGTCCGGCCCGTCTGGGACGACGCGTCGCGCCGCGTCACCGGCCTCGAACCGATCCCGCTGGACGAACTCGGCCGCCCGCGCATCGACGTGACGATCCGCATCAGCGGCTTCTTCCGCGACGCGTTCCCGCACGCGGTGGCCCTGCTGGACGACGCCGTCCGGCTCGCCGCCGCCCAGGACGAACCGGACGAGTCCAACTATGTCCGGGCGCATGTCGCCGCCGACCGCGCCCGGCACGGCGACGAGCGCCGCGCGACGATGCGCGTGTTCGGCTCGCGTCCCGGCGCGTACGGGGCGGGCATCCTGCCGCTCATCGACAGCCGCAACTGGCGCGACGACTCCGACCTCGCCGAGGTCTACGCGGTCTGGGGCGGCTACGCCTACGGGCGCGACCTGGACGGCGTCCCCGCGCGCGACGACATGGAGAACGCCTACCGCCGCATCGCCGTCGCCGCCAAGAACACCGACACGCGCGAGCACGACATCGCCGACTCCGACGACTACTTCCAGTACCACGGCGGCATGATCGCGACCGTCCGGGCGCTGACCGGGACGGCCCCGCGCGCCTACGTCGGCGACAGCACGCGGCCCGACGCCGTCCGGACGCGGACGCTGCACGAGGAGACCGCGCGCGTGTTCCGGGCGCGCGTCGTCAACCCGCGCTGGCTCGCCGCGATGCGCCGCCACGGGTACAAGGGCGCGTTCGAGCTGGCCGCGACCGTCGACTACCTGTTCGGCTACGACGCGACGGCCGGTGTCGTGGCGGACTGGATGTACGAAAAGCTCACCCGCACCTACGCCCTGGACCCCGAGAACCGATCGTTCTTCGAAAAGTCCAACCCGTGGGCGCTGCACGGGATCGCCGAACGTCTTCTGGAGGCCGCCGAACGGGGGCTGTGGGAGCACCCGGAGGCGGCGACGCTGGACGAGCTGCGTCGCGTCTACCTGGAGATCGAGGGCTCGCTGGAGGACGACCGTCCCGGAGAGTGAATACTGGGACGGATGGGATTTCTCGGGAGTACGGTGCTGCGGCTCGCGGCCGTCGTCGCCGTACTGGCGGCGGCGGGCTGCGCGGACCGGCCACCCGTCCAGGACGAGGACCCCGCGCCGACCGCCGCGTCCCTGGCCGCGCCGCTCGGGCCGTACCGGACGTCGACCGCGACCGTCCCGCGCGGCCTCACCGAGGCGTTCGGCGGCGGAACGATCTACTACCCGTCGGGCCGGCCGCGCGGCGACACCTTCGGCGGCGTGATCATCGCGCCGGGACGCAACGGGAACCAGGGCGGAATGGCCTGGTACGGGCCGCTTCTGGCGTCGCGGGGGTTCGTGGTCTTCGCGATCGACACGCTGCATCTGAAGGACCGTCCGGCCGCCCGCGCTCACGAGCTGGAGGCGGCGATGACGTACCTGACCGTCCGCAGCCCCGTCGCGACGCTCGTGGACGCCGACCGGCTCGCGGTGATGGGCCATTCGTTCGGCGGCGGCGCCGCTCTGGAGACGGCGGCGGACCGTCCGACGCTGCGCGCCGCCATTCCGCTGATGCCGTACGACAAGGGGCGGGAATTCTCGAACGTCCGCGTCCCGACGCTGGTCGTGGCGGCGCAGAACGACAAGATCGCGCCCGTGTCCCGGCATGCGCGGCGGTTCTACCGGAGCATTCCCGCGTCGTCCGGCAAGGGCTATCTGGAGATCGCCGGGACGACGCACTCGTCCCCGAAAAAGCCCAACACAACGCTGGCCGCCTATGTCATCGCGTGGCTGAAACGCTATGTGGACGGCGACGAACGCTACGAGCGCTTCCTCTGCCCCGGACCGATCGACGACCCCTCGGTCGCCCTGTACCGCAATCCCTGTTCCTAACGCTGCCGCGCGGCCTCGTAAAGCGCGACGGTCGCGGCGTTCGCGGCGTTCAGCGAACTGGCCGTGCCGGTGATGGGAATGCGGGCCATGACGTCGCACGCGTCCCGCCAGGCGGCGGTCAGCCCGGCCGTCTCGTTGCCGATGACCAGCAGCGTCGGGCCGGTGAGGTCGACGGCGTCGAGGTCGGCGTCGCCCTTCTCGTCGGTGCCGACGATCGTCAGGCCGTCCACGGTCTTCGCCCAGTCGAGAACGTCGCGCGCCGACCGCGCCCGGACGACCGGGACCGAGAACAGCGACCCCGTCGAAGCCCGGACGGCCTTCGGGTCGTACGGGTCGGCGGAATGCCCGGCGACGATGACGGCGTGGCCGCCGAACGCGTCCACGGACCGCACGATCGTCCCGATGTTGCCCGGACTCGACGGCCGGTCGAAAACGACGCCGAGGAAGTTCGCACGCGCGGGGACGCGGCTGAAATCGTCATTGGGAAGCTCGGCGACGGCCAGCAGCTCGGGCGTCTCGTCGTCCTTCTCCCCGAGTTCGCGCATCAGCTCGGCGGAGACCTCGTACCGCTCTCCTGAAGCACGCTCACTGATATCGCGCGCCCACGCCGACAAAGGCCGGCCGTCCTCGTGCAACAACGCCCGGATCGGCCATCCGGCGTCCACCGCCAGGCTGATCGGCCGCACGCCCTGCACCAGGAACTCCCCGGCCCGCTGCCGCTTGGCGCGGTTGCCGAGCAGCGCCTCCCACTGCTGGAACCGGGCATTCCGCCGCGTCACTCGCACGCCCCGAGTCTTCCACAGGGCGCGTCACCGCCAGTCGTGGATCAGCTCGCGGTCGCCCTGGTCGATGACGGTCATGTACGCGATGTTGAGCGGGTTGGCCGACGTGACCTCGAGTTCCTTGTGGTCGCCGGCCGTCTCCACACCGTTGATGAACGGATCGTCGTTGACGAGCTTGTCGCGCTGTTCCGGGGTCAGCGACGCGTGCAGCGTGGTGACGGCGTCCTCGCAGCTCGCCGCGCGTTCCAACAGCATGAGCTTGGTACGCGCGTTGCCGTCGAGCAGGGCGCACGCACCGATCGCGTCACCCCGGCCGACAAGGCGGAAGTACGCCTTGAGGATCTTGCCCTGGTTGCCCAGGTATTCCGAACAGCCGTAGAGGATGCCGCCGAGCGCCCCGACGAACAGCACGACGCCGACGGCGCCCTTCAGCACCGGGGCGATCCGGCGCCGTTCGTCCGGTTCGCCGGGCTCGGGGTCGTCGACGAGCCGCCGCGCGCGCACCCGGTCTGCGATCCGGGTTCCGGCCACGCCGAGGACGACGCCCACGACCAGACAAATCGCCGCGATCATGGCAGGAGATCATCCCAGAAATGTCGGACCCGGCCCATAGGCTCGCTTTGCAAGGGTCGAGATCGTCCGTCCGGAAAGGGCCTTCGATGGCTGAGCAGACCACCTACCTCGAACTGTCCGAGGACGGCGGCGGCGCGCACAAGTATTACGAGGTCGTCCTGTCCGGAACGGCCGTGACGATCACCTACGGACGCATCGGCGCGCCTGGCCAGGCCCGCACGTCCACCTTCGGCACCGAGCGCCAGGCCGAGGCGGCGGCGCGCAAGAAGATCGACGAGAAGGTGCGCAAGGGCTACGCGCCCGCCGTGCGCGGCGGACGCGCGCCCCGGGCCGTCACGCGCCGCACGATCCGGAGCAGCCGGTCCACGGCGAAGCAGGCGCCCGTTCTGTGGCGGTTCGCCAGCGGCGCCCCCGCGTTCGGGATCTTCGCCGACGACCAGCGCTGCTGGGTCGGCAACCAGAACGGCGACGTCTTCACCGTGAGCCACGACGGCACCGTGACCGGCCGGTTCCGGCTGCCGGACGGCGTGAAGTGCATCGTCGCCGACGACTTCTGGATCTACGCCGGCTGCGACGACGGCAAGGTCTACGACCTCAGCGGCAAGGTCCCGCACGTCGCCTACGAGATCTCCGCCGACGTCGACATCTACTGGCTCGACATCGACGACGCGATCCTCGGCGTCTCCGACCGGCACGGCCGCGTCACCGCGATCGACCACGAGGACGAGTTCCAGTGGGCGCGCGACGCCGCCGGCGACGCCGCGTGGATGGTCCGCTGCGACGCCGACGCGATCTACCACGGCCACTCGCGCGGCGTCGCCCGCTACGACACCGCCGACGGCACGCCGCGCTGGCAGACGTCCGTGCGCGGCGGCGTCCTGTTCGGCTGGCAGGAGGACGACACCGTCTACGCGGGCACCTCGAACTCGCAGGTCTACCGGCTCGCCAAGGCCGACGGCAAGATCGAGGCGGTCTACCAGTGCGACGCGCCGGTCTTCTCCTGCGCGACCGCCCCGGACGGACGGTACGTCTTCGCGGGCGACAGCTCGTCCTCGATCTACTGCTTCGACCAGGGCGGCGAACGCCTGTGGAAACTCGGGACGGGCTTCGGTTCGGCCTACTCCATGCAGTTCCTGGACGACCGGCTCTACATCGTCACCACCGACGGCAGCCTCGCCTGCGTGGACGCGAGCGCGACGGCCGTCGAGGCGGCGAACGCGGGCACCGTCCCCGCCCCGCTGGACGTCAAGGCCGCCTCGACCCTCGCCGCCGTCGAGCCCACGGCGACCCTCGCCACCGCCACGAGCGCGGACGGCGGCGTCGTGGTCGAGTGCTACCAGGACGGCGCGCGCGTCCGCGTCCGCGTGACGAGCCCCGGCTACCACTCCGACTGGCGCGTCCAGTTCCCGAAGGACATCCGCGAACCCAACGCCCGCTACGTGGTCGAGGAGATCCGTCCGTCCCAGCAGGGCGGCTTCTACCGGGCCCACGGCGAGATCAAACGCCTGCTCTGACCTCGGTCTCGCGGGCGGGGAACCCGTGCCGTCGCGCGAGCGCGACCGTGGCCACGGCGGCGGCGAGCAGGGCGGCGGCCGTCCAGGGCAGCGCACGCGTCCCGGCGCCGTCCAGGACGGCGCCGCCGAGCAGCGACCCGCCCGCCATGCCGACGTTCCAGCCGGTGACCCAGAGCGCGTTGGCCGCCTCGGGATCGTCCGGGGCCGCCTTGACGCCCGCCGCCTGCATCAACGTCGGGACGCCGCCGTGCGTGACGCCCCACAGCACCGCGCCGGCCAGCACGACGACCGTGCTGTGCCCGAACGCGCCGAACGCCGCGAGGCAGACGGCGGCCAGCGCCAGCAGGGCGAGCGTCGCCGTGCGCAGTCGGCGATCGGCGGTGAGGCCCGCGATCCAGACGCCGCCCATGGAGCCGAGCCCGAACACGAACAGGACCGTTCCGGTCGTCACGGCGAGGCCCGCGCGCTCCACGAACGGCGCGATGTAGGTGTAGAGGACGTAGAAGCCGAGGACCATCGCGAGGGACGCGGCGTTGACGGCGGCGATCCCGGGCGTCCGGACGACCCGGCGGAATCCCCCGCCCCGCTTCGCCTTCTCGCCGGGGACGTCCGGCAGCCGTCCCAGCGCGGCGCAGGCGAGCGCCACGGCCAGCGCTGTGAGCAGCCCGAACGTGGCGCGCCAGCCGATGAGCCCGCCGAGCGCCGTCCCGGCCGGGACGCCGAGCGAGAGCCCGACCGTCATGCCCGCCAGCGCCGTCGCGATGGCCTTCCCGCTGCGCCGCGGGGCGAGCCGCGCCGCGTACGCGGGCACCAGCGCCCACAGCATGCCGGCGAACACTCCCGAGAGCACGCGCGCGGCGAGCGTCACGGCGAACGCGGACGACACGGCGGTCACCGCGTTCGTCGCGGCGAACCCGGTCAGCAGCGTCAGCAGCAGGGCGCGGCGCGACAGGACGAGCGTCCAGGCCGTCATCGGAATCGCGGTGACGGCCGCGGCCAGCGCGTAAACGGTGATCAGCAGCCCGGCACGGGCCTCGGTGACGCCGAGGTCCCCGCTCATGGCGGGCAGCAGCCCGGCCGGAAGCGCCTCGGTGAGCAGCGTGACGAACGCGGCGCCGGCGAGGACGAGAAGCCCGTCCAGCGGCCACCGCTCTTCGGTGGAGGTCATGCTGGACGCTAAAACCCTCACCTTTGCGTGAGGGTCAAGCGTCGACCGTCCGTTCCCGCGCCGCCCGCAGGTACGCGTCGATGGCGTCCCGGTTGCGCGTCAGGCACCGGATGCGCCGGTCGAGCTGCTCCCGCCGCGCCGCGACCTGCTCGATCATCTCGTCGCACGGGGCCGCCGGGACGAGATCCACCGGCCCGTCCAGGAACGGCAGGATGTCGCGGATGATCCGGGTGGGCAGTCCACAGTCGATCAGCCCCCGGATCTGCCGGACGATCTCGTCCGCCCCCGCGCAGTAGTCGCGATAACCGTTGGCGCTCCGAGCAGGCCGAATGAGCCCTTCGTCCTCGTAGTAACGCAGCGCGCGAACGCTGACGCCCGTCCTGCGCGACAGCTCACCGATCTTCATGCCCCGCGCCCCGCATCCGTCCGGCCCTTCTCCGTTCCGTCACTGCGCGGCACGACGTTCTCCGTCGGGCGTGAGGAGTTCGGCCAGCCGGAGGGTGTCCCGGAGGTAGCGCTCGTAGGGGAAGCCGGCCGCGACGAGCGCGGCGCGGAACTCGTCGTAGAGCGGCTTCCCGGCGGTGTGGAACGCGTCCCGGCCCGCGTCGGTGAGCCGGACCAGACGCCGCCGCGCGTGCGCGGGGTCGACGGTGACCCGCACCAGCCCCTCGGCTTCGAGCGGCCGGAGCGCCCGGCTGATCGCCGGGTCGGACACCGACATCGCCTGCGCCAGCCGGTGCTGGGTCGCCGGTTCGAGTTCCTCCACCGCGCCCAGCAGCCTGATCTGGCTGTAGGTCAGGCCGTCCCGGTCGTCGGTGCGCCGCCGGGCCGCCTCGCCCAGCAGCATGACGACGCGGTGCAGCAGGTCTGCGAGTCCTTCGTCCACGGCACCAGCATAGTGGAGTGTTGACAAGTTAATATTAACGTCGCAAGGTTGAGCCCATGGACACCATCGGATACATCGCCCAGTCGGCCTTCCCTCTCGTCTGGATCCTGGTCCCGGCCATCGGCGCCTTCGTGCGGACCCGCCGCGTCACCTCACTCCGGGAACGGCTGGAGATCTGGCAGCGCTGGTGGGCCGTCGGCGCCTTCGGCATCGGCAGCCTGGGGATGACGTTCGCGTTCCTCGCCTTCCCGGACGTCATGGCGACCGCGATCGGCTTCCACCGGACGCCCTTCATGTTCGAGATCGCCGTCGCCAACCTCGGACTGGCCGTCCTCGGCTTCCGCGCCGCCTCCGCCGCGGCGCGCGAGCGCATCACCATCGGACTCGGCGGCGGAATGTTCCTCTGGGGCGCCCTGATCGGCCACGTCTACCAGTGGTTCGCCAACGGCGACCACGCCCCCGGCAACACCGGCGGCGTCCTCATCACCGATCTCCTGATCCCGGCCGTGATGATCGCCCTGGCCGTACGATCCCGGCGCGTCGGCGGAACATCCCCTGCCGCATTCGCGTGAGCTCGGGACCGACGGCCGCGCATCGCCGGGCAGCGCCTTACCGCGTGGCCGGGGACTCCGCGCAGGCCGGGTGGCCCCACTTGCCGTTCGCGTGCTTGACGACCTTCTCGCCAGCGGCGAACCGCTGCCCGCAAGCGCACATTCCGGGGTACTTGGCGGTGATGCCCGCCGACCGCGCGGCCTGGCGGGGCACCGCGGCCCGCCGGGGAGCGACCTCGTCGGCCGCCTCGGGCACGTCGTCCGCGCTGGTCCCGCCGGCGGCCTGCTGGCTGGTCGCCGCCGCGCTCGCCGCGCGGTCGGCGAGCGCGTTGAGGACGTCGCCGTCCTCCTGGTGCGCCGCGACGTGGACGAACCGGACCGTCCGGCCGGTGAGCAGCGCGTCGATCGCCTCGATGATCTCCCGGTTGGCGACGGGCTTCTTGGACGCGGTCATCCATCCCCGCGCCTTCCATCCCGGCAGCCACTCGGTCACGGCCTTCATGGCGTACGTGGAGTCCATGCGGATCTCCAGATCGTCCGCCGGATCGACGGCTTGCAGCAGTTCGTGCAAGGCCGTCAGCTCGGCGATGTTGTTGGTCGCCCGGCCCAGCGGACCGTACGCCCAGCGCAGGATGCGCTCGTCGGAATCCGCGATGACCCAGCCCCACCCGGCCGGCCCGGGATTGTTCTTGCAAGCCCCGTCACACGCGGCCACGACACGATTCGCCATCCGTCCATCGTGCCAGGGTCAACCCGGCGGTAGGTCCGCCCGTTTCACCAGGGCACCACCCCGGCGTCCTCGAAGAACCCGCCGGACGGGCCGTCGTCGGGCAGGGTCGCGAGCCGGACGGCGATCGCCGCGCCCTGCTCGGCGGTGCGGACGCCGCGGAACCCGTTGAGGTCCGTCGCGCAGTATCCCGGGCAGGCGGCGTTGATCAGGATGGCGGTGTCGCGCAGTTCCTTGGCGTACTGGACGGTGACGGCGTTGAGGAACGTCTTCGACGGCGAGTACGCGACCGCTACCGGCCCCGTGACGGTCGGGTCGTCCGAGGAGGTCTGCCGGGCGAGGGAGCCGACGCTGCTGGACATGTTCACGATCCGCGGCGACATCGAGCGCCGCAGCAGCGGGAGCATCGCGTTGGTGACACGGATGACGCCGAGCACGTTGGTCTCGACGGCCGTCCGCACCGTTTCGATATCGACCGTGGTCGGCATCTGCGGCATCCCGCCGGTCACCCCGGCGTTGTTGACGAGCACGTCGAGCCGTCCGGCGCGCTCCTCGACCAGCGCGACGGCGGCCGTCACGCTCGCGTCGTCGGTGACGTCGAGCGGCACGGCGAACGCGTCGACCCCGTCCGCGCGCAACTTGGCGACGGCGGCGTCCCCGCGCTCAGCGTCCCGCGACCCCACACCAACGCTCCAACCGAGCGCCCCAAGCCCCACGGCGATCTCGTAGCCAATTCCCTTGTTAGCGCCGGTGACCAGCGCGATCGTCTTTTCGCTCATGTCCACCATGCTGTCCGCGCACCCGAGCCGAACTCCAACACCGTTTGAGTGCCGGGTGATACCCGCCGGGTATCGCATACGGTGGCGGACATGGAAACGCGCGAGCTGCGATACTTCGTCGCCGTCGCCGAAGAACTGCACTTCGGCCGCGCCGCGCAACGGCTCGGTATGGCGCAACCACCACTCTCCCGGGCGATCCAGCAACTAGAACGCCGCCTAGGCGTGACGCTCCTGGACCGCACCAACCGCACCATCTCGTTGACCGAGCCCGGCTCCGTCCTACTACGCGAGGCCCGAGCGGCACTGGACGCGGTAGCCGCCGCCGAACGCCGCACTCGCCGCGCCGCCACCGGCCGTCCGGGCCTGGTCCTCGCCACCAAAGCCGGAGCAGCCGGCGAACTGCTGTCGAAACTACTCGACGCCTACGCCGCCGAACCCGGATCGGTCACGGTGGACGTTCTCCTCTGCGGAATAGGCGAGCAAGAGAAACTCCTACGCGACGGCCGAGCCGACGTGGCACTCCTCCACCGCCCATTCGACTCCACCGTCGGCCTAGACACCGAAGACCTGCACACCGAAGGCCAAGTAGCAATCCTCCCCGCAGGCCACCCGCTCACCATGCGCCCGCACCTGCGGACGGCGGACGTCACCGCCCTCCCCGACCTCCCCCTGCCGCGCTGGCCCGGCCGCAACGGCACCTACCCCGACGGCCCCGGCCCCGAAGCCCACGACACGACGCAGCTCTACCAACTCATCGCCCTGGGCCGCGCCGCCGCGATCCTCCCCGAATCCACCCGCGCCACCCTGCCCCCCGGAGTAGCAGCAGTCCCCATCCTGGACTCCCCGTCCGTCACGACAGTGATCGCCTGGCCCCCACACGCCCGCTCTCACGCCCTGGCCACCCTCATCCAAACCGCCACCCGCCTCTGACCCGGCATACCGGCCCGCCCGCACGAGTCCAAGCCCGTCCAGACGCGCCGTCAGCAAGCCGGAGCACTTCGCGCCGACCCGTCCAAGTGCTGCTCGCGCAATCGGCGCGCAAGGCGCAACAGACGATCGCGCGAAGGAGTACCCCCAGTCGCGGAGTCCGACCGGCGGCGCGACCCGTGGTTCGACCTCGATCAACCCTCCTGCGGCACGCGCCCTAATCGTGTTGACCGCCCGGGCAGGCGGTGCTGGAGTCGGCATGTGGACAGCATCCCCGCCAACCGGCGCTTCTGGAACAAGATCAGCCGCGCCTACCAGCACGAGCACGACCCGCAGATCGGCGCTACGCCCCGCCTATGGGGCATGTACGCGATCCCCGACGCGCACCTGAACGCCCTGGGCGACGTCAAGGGCAAGCGCGTCCTCGAACTCGGCTGCGGCGCCGGCCAGTGGTCCAGATCAATCGCCGCCGAAGGTGCCAACGTGGTCGGGCTCGACCTATCCGAAGCCCAACTCACCGAAGCGGCCCGCGCAATGGGAACGGCCCGCTACCCACTGGTGCAAGGCGCCGCCGAACGGCTTCCGTTCGCCGCCGAAAGCTTCGACGTGGTGTTCTGTGACCACGGCGGCCTCAGCTGGGCACCTCCACACCTGGCCGTACCGCAGGCCGCGCGCGTCCTGCGCCATGGCGGGCGCTTGGTGTTCAACGTCGCCAGCCCATGGTTCGAAGCCTGCTACGACGAAGAGGCTCGCCACGTGACAACCACCCTGCAGCGCGACTACTTCGGGCTCCACACCGTCGCCGAAGACCAGGGAGCGGCCAGCTACCAACTCACCTACGGCGGCTGGATCAAAGTCCTACGCGCCGCAGGCCTCATCATCGACGACCTCATCGAGCCGCGACCCGACGCCGGAACACCCAACGGCTACAACAAGACCGACCCACCCGACTGGGCACACCGCTGGCCAGCAGAAATGCTCTGGATAACCCACAAGCCATAACCACCACCGCACCATCACCGCCAACCCAGACGTGCCAGACGGACCGCCGCCCCGTCTCGTGGACACCCTCCGGACTCCCCGGCTGGCCCAGCCTGCCCAACACTCCAGACGGACGCACCATACGCGCCGATCCAGCAAACCCACCGGGCCGAAGCAGACAACCCGAACCGTTAGCGTCCGGCCTCGTCCGCCGGACCTGCGAGAAAGCCCTCTTGCCCGTCTTTATTCCGCATTCGCCCAGGCCCGTCCAGACTTGCCGTTAGCACTTGCGTTAGCAAGCCGGAGCACTCCGCGCCATCCGGTCCGGGGGGCTCGTTCGCGCGAACAGGCCGCAAGGTGCGACAGACCGTCTCGCGCGAACGAGTGCCCGGCTCGCGGGGCCGAGAGTGCGAAGCCCCTGCTTCGGGCACGCTCAGCCCCGGTGATCCGCGCCGGGGTTACATCGAATCCCCGGGCCGCGAGCTCGTGACGAGAAAGCCGATAACGAGCCCGAGGATTTCCACCGAGGTCGCCATCGTCATGGCCGGTTCGGCCCCGAAGGTCGTCATGACGGCGGTCATCACGCCCTGAACGCCCAGGTCACCCATCGGGTGAGCGCAGCGGAAAATTTTCGGGTTACTCCGGACCCGCCAGGCGTGGGCGGACGAGCGCCGCGGCGCAGCGGGAGCGGACGGAACAGGCCGCACACCAGGGCAGGCACCCTTGAAGACGTGGAGAGAGTTCTCATCCAGCCCGGTCGTCATCCCGTTGACCTGATGGTTTGCTGTCGGATGTCATGCGGCCAAGTGCCGGATCGATCGCCTATCTCGTTGGCTCGGGGCTTTCGCTGCTCGTACCCTCGCCTCGTGAGCTGGGCGGTGATGAGGGCATGGGTCTCGAGCGGGTGACACATGGCTAGGCGGCGATACGTCGCGCGCGGCGTTCCCGGTGGCTATCGCGTCTGGGACAACAGGGGGCGCAAGTGGTGGGGCGACGTCTACGAGCTGTGCCCTGACGACCTTCTCTCCGAACTTAACGGCGATGCGGACTACCAGAAGGTGACCGGCCTAATCCGGCGCTATCGGGCGCTCAAGCGGTAGAGGATGAGGGCCGCCGGTACCGACGCAACGCCGTCAGGTACGCGAGGTCACGGGATGGGCTTGGTGACGGCTCGGCGGGGCTGCTCGGCGAGGCTGACCGCTACGCCTAGGCGGTTGTCGATGGTGAGGTGTGCAGCCTCGGGTGGGCTTTCGGTGTTGAGGCCGACGATGCACGCGTCCCAGTGCGCCATCGGTCACGCGTCGTCGGCATCGACGCGGAGACCGTGCACCTGCTCCGGGAGCACAAGAAAGGCACGGCGCTGTGAACCTCTCGACGGCGACAAATGTCGGGCATCGAAGACAGCTATGTATCCGCGACGGTTAGGGGGAGCCAATCCACCCGGACACCGTTGGATGGCCGATGATCAACACCATTCGGGACCTTCAACAGGCCGCGTCCGGCTGAGCCGCTCCCCTGCCCACTCGGGTGCGTGGCTTCCGGCATATCCACGCGAAGACGGTGCGGTGCGGATAGGCGGGGCCTCGTTCCAGCGCCGACCCGAGTCCCGTCGAGAGAACTGCAACCAGAACGACTCAGGGCACCCACCTTGTTCGGTGAATGCCCTGGTCTGAGGGGAGCCGCCTATCGGAATCGAACCGATGACCTATTCATTACGAGTGAATCGCTCTGCCGACTGAGCTAAGGCGGCGTGCCGTGCGAGGACGGCGCGGTTAGCAGTCTAGCGGGTCTCTGGGCTGGTATGTGCATCAGTTGCAGTGCGTGCCGTCTCGGGGTGGGGTTCCCGTGAGGAGGTAGCGGTCTGTCGCGGACGTGATGCACGGGTCGCCTTGCAGGTAAGCCGTGTGGCCGTCGCCGTTCAGGGAGAGCAGGACGCCCTTGTCCAGCTCTGATGCCAGGCTCTGGGCCCACTGGTAGGGGGTTGCCGGGTCTCTGGTCGTGCCTACTACCAGGATGGGCGGGGAGCCTTTGGCCTTGATGGCGTGGGGGGCTTGCTTGGTCTGGGTGGGCCAGTAGACGCAGGGGAGGCCGCCCCAGACCACGAAGGCTCCGAAGCGGGGGGACTCCTGGCGGGCCTTGTCGGCGTAGGACTGGTATGCGGGCAAGCTCGGCGGGTTGGGCTTGTCCGCGCAGTTCACGGCCATGTTGGCTTCGGTCTCGTTGCTGTAGGTGCCGTCCGGCTTGCGTTCGACCATCGTGTCGGCCAGCGTGAGCAGGAGGGTGCCGTCGTGCCGGGTGAACGCCTGGGTCAGGGCCTGGCGTAGGTAGGGCCAGCTCTCCTTGGCGTAGAGGGCTGTTGCTATGCCCATCGTCGCGCCTGCTTCGGTGACCTTGCGGGCGTCGCGGGTGTTCGCCAAGGGCGTACGGTCCAGTTGCTTCTGGAAGTCCGAGAGGCGGGTCAGGGCGCCGGAGACCGTCGTGCCCAGGGGGCAGCCCGGTGACTGGACGCAGTCGGCCGCGAAGGCTCGGAACGCCGTCTCGAAGCCTCTCGCCTGTTGTACCAGGACGTCCGCGGACGAGATCTTGGGGTCCAGGGCTCCGTCCAGCACCAGGGACCTGATGTGGGTCGGGAACTGTTCCGCGTAGACGGCGCCCAGGTAGGTGCCGTAGGACGCGCCGTAGTAGGTCAGCTTCGCGTCGCCTACCGCCGCGCGCAGGAGGTCCATGTCGTGGGCCGCGTCCCGGGTGCCCACGTGCGGGAGAAGGGCGCCGGCCCTTGAGCCGCAGGATGTCGCGAAGTTCTTGCTCTGGGCGGCGAGGACGTCGATCTCCGCGCCGTCGTCGGGGGACACGTCGGTGCTGAAGAACGTGTCGAGTTGCGGGCCGCTGAGGCAGCGGACGGGGTCGCTCTGGCCCACGCCGCGCGGGTCGAAGCCCACGATGTCGAACTTGCGTCGTACGTCCGCGCCGAAGCTGCGGGCCGCCTGGCGGACGAAATCAATGCCCGATCCGCCCGGTCCGCCCGGGTTGGTGAAGAGGGAGCCGATCCGGCCGGACGGGTCGGACGCGGGCAGCCGGATCATCGCGATCCCGATCGTCCCGGCGGACGGGTGCGCGTAGTCCAGCGGGACCTGGACCGTGCCGCACTGGAAGCCGTCCCCGCAGGCCTTCCAGTCCAGGCCCTGGCGGGAGGACGACGGGCTCGGGGGCGGCGGCGCGGACTTCGGGTCGCTCGTGCAGGCGGACGCGAGTGCCAGCACCAGGGCCGTCACCGCTGCGCTGATCGTCTTGGCCCGCACTGCGCCCCGTTCGTCGGCCGGTCCGATGGAACCGCCATGGTCGCATCTCCCGCGCTGCGGGCGGAACCGCGGGGTCGGCGGGCGGGCGCGGGGGCGGCCCGCCCGCCGACGTCTCACGGGGCGGGCGGCGGGCCGCCTCGGCCCCGGTTCGGGGCCAGGGAGCGGCACGCCTCCATCGCCTTCCGCTCGGCGGCCGGGCGGCTCGGCCGTCCACTCGGGCGGGTGCTCGGACGGCCCGAAGGGCGTCCGCTCGGTCTGCCGGTGCGGTCCGGCATAGTCACGCCCTGCTTCTGGAGGCAGGCGCGGAAGGCCGCCATCGGGTCGGCGGAGGGCGCGCTTCCGGACGCGGCCTCGCCGCCTCCGCACGCGGCGGCCAGCAGGACCGACGCGGCGGCGGCCACGGCCGTGAGTTCACGTCGCATCAGTTGCCCCCGCCGGGCCGGCCGCCCTCGGTGACCTGCGTCGCGGTCACGGTGCCGTCGTCGCCGGCCGAACCGCGCACGACGACGGACGTCCCGGCGCCCAGGTCCTTCAGCGACCCTTCGCGGGTGACGCTGACGCGGGTGGAGCCGCCCGTCTGGACCTTGACGGTCTTGCCGTCCGCCGTCTTCACCCAGAGCGTGTCGCCCGACACCTTGGTGACGGTCCCGGCCGTCAGGCCGCCGCCGAAACCGCCGCGCGCGCCCGGTGCGCCGCCGTAACCGCCGCCGTAGCCGCCCCGCGCGCCGGCGCCGTAGCCGCCGGGGAGCGCGCGGCCGGGCTGCGCCGACGGCGTGCCGGCGGACGTTCCGGAGTTCCACTTCTGCGCCTGGACGCCGCCCAGGAAGCCGACGACGAGCAGCACGCCGGCCGCCAGGTACAGCGTCGGCCCGGGTAGCGCGCGGCGGGGCGGGACGGCGGCGAGCGCGTCGTCGAGGTCGTCCTCGAAGGGCGACGTGGCGAGCAGTTCCGCGTCGCTCGCCGGCGGTCCCGGCACGGACGGCCCACTCTGCGCGTACGGGACGCCGGGCTGCGGTTTCTCGGGCATGGGGTCCTCCCTGGTGCGGTCACTCATGGCGCAGCGCCTCGATCGGGCGGAGCCGGGCCGCGCGGCCGGCGGGGAAGCCGCCGAAGAACAGGCCGATCGCCACCGACACCGCGAGGGCCAGGGCGATGGACGACGGCACGAGCACCGGCTGCACCCCGGCGATCCGGAACAACGTTCCACCTACGCCGACCGCGACGCCGAGCAGCCCGCCGATCAGGCTGAGCACGGTGGCCTCCACGACGAACTGGGCGAGGATCGCGCCGCGCGGGGCGCCGATCGCCTTCCGGATGCCGATCTCGCGCGTCCGTTCGGTGACGGTCACGAGCATGATGTTGGTGATGCCGATCCCGCCGACGAGCAGCGAGATCGCGGCGACGGCGCCGAGCAGCACGGTGAACGTCCGCGTGGAGTCGCTGACGGCGGACTGCACGCTGGCCTGGCTGGACACCGTGAAGTCGGCCGTCCCGGACGTCGCGGCGCCGTGCCGCTGGGCGAGCAGGGCGGTGATCTCGGCCTGTGCGGCGTCCACCGCGTCCGAGCCCGTCGCCTGGACGATGATCTGGTCGAGCCCGCCGTACCCGGTCAGGCTCTGCTGGACGGCCGCGAGCGGCGCCACGGCGATGCTGTCGGGGTCGGAGAAGCTGGACGACGACGAGCCCGTGGCCTTCAGCACCCCGACGACGGTGAACCGTATCCCGCCGACGTCGATCTTCTTACCGATCGGACTGACGGCCCCGAACAGGTCGGACGCCGTCGTGCTCCCCAGCACGACCGCCTTAGCGTCCGTGGCAGAGAACAGTGACCCGGACGCCAGCGTCTTGTTGGCCGCAGGGAAATAGGTCGGCGTCGTCCCGACGAACTGGCCGATCGTCGCGGACGTCCCCGCGTAGCTCGCCGTCACGGACTGGCTCGTCACGACCGGCGACGCGCTCCGCACCGACGGCGCCTGCCCGGACGAGCCGAGCGCCGCGGCGTCCGCGACCGTCAGGTCGTGCGCCTGCGTGCGCGGCCCGCTCGGCTGCTGCTGCGCGGCCCCGCGTCCGAAGAGGCCGCCGCGCCCGCTCCCCGTCGTGGACGGCGTGACGGTCAGCGCGTCCGCGCCGAGCCGCTGGATGCTCTTCTTCACCGCCTCCGACGACCCGTTCCCGACCGCGACCAGCACGATCACCGACGCGACGCCGATGAGGATCCCGAGCGTGGTGAGGGCGCTGCGCAGCTTGTTGGCGGCGAGCCCGCGCAGGGCGAACCGCAGGATCTCGGCGGGCGTCACCGGACGGCCCCGGCGCGCGGCTGGTCGGAGACGACGCGTCCGTCCACGAGCCGGACGATCCGCCGGGCGTGCGCGGCCACGTCCGCCTCGTGCGTGATGATCACGAGCGTGCGGCCGGCGCGGTGCAGGCCGTCGAACAGGTGCAGGACGTCCCCGGTGGACCGGCTGTCGAGCGCGCCCGTCGGCTCGTCGGCGAGCAGGAGCGTCGGGGCGGTGACGAGCGCGCGGGCGATGGCGACGCGTTGCTGCTGCCCGCCCGACAGCTCGTTCGGTTCATGGCGCATGCGGTCCGCGAGGCCGACTTCGCGCAGCGCGGCGACGGCCCGGCGCCGCCGTTCGGCCGCCCGGACGCCGCCGTAGGCGAGCGGCAGCTCCACGTTGGCCTGCGCGCTCATCCGGGGGATGAGGTTGAACGACTGGAACACGAACCCGATGCGCCGGTTGCGCAGGATGGCGAGGCGGCGTTCGTCCAGGCCGCCGACGTCGTGCCCGTCGAGCCGGTACCGGCCGGCGCTCGGGACGTCCAGGCAGCCGATGATGTTCATCAGCGTGGACTTCCCGGAGCCGGACGCGCCCATGATCGCGACATAGTCCCCGCGCTCGACCCGCAGCGTCACCCCGCGCAACGCGTGCACGGCCGTGTCGCCGGACCCGTGGACCTTGGTGACGGACCGGACGTCCAGGACGGGGGTCACCGCCGTCCTCCGGCCCCGCCGCCGGGGAACCCGCCGCCGCCCGGCACGCCGCCGCCGGGGAAACCGGTGCGCTGACCGGTCTGGCCCGTCCCGCCGGACGCGGCCGAGGCGAGGACGACCTCGTCCCCTTCCTCCAAGCCCGACTTGATCTCGGTGCCCTGGTCGCCCGTGACGCCCGTCTCGACGGTGACCGTGGAGCGCTTCCCGTCCCGGACGACCGTGACCGTGCTCTGCCCGCCCGCCGTCCGGACCGCCGCGCTCGGGACGTACAGGACGTCCTCCGCCTTCGACACGGAGACCTCGACGGTCGCGGTCTGGCCGAGGCGGACGCCGGACGGCACCTTCGTCAGCCCGATCGCCACCGGATATTTCACGACATTGTCGGTGGTCGTGGGGGCGAGCCCGACGTCCAGGACCTTGCCCGTCGCGGTCGTCCCGGGCAGCGCGTCGAACGTGATCGTCGCCGCCTGGCCCGCCTTGAGCTTGGTCGTGTCCGCCTCGGTGAAGTTCCCGGTGATCTGGAGCTTCGCCGTGTCGGCCATCTCGATGAAGCCCGAACCGGACGAGGAGGTCGTCGTGCCGGACGACGACGAGCCCGAGCCGGATTCCGAGCCCGAGCCCGACGACGTCCCGCCGCCCGACCCGCTGGAGCTGCCGCCGACCGTCCCGTTGACGGCGGTGACCGTCCCGGAGATCGGGGCGCGCAGCACCGTCCCGTTCAACGTCCGCAACGCCGCGTTGCGGGCGTTCTTCGCCTTGAGGTAACTCGCGTAGCCCTTGTCGGACGTCGTGTCGCCCGCCTCCGCGACCACCAGGTCCGCCTTGGCCTGCTCGTACGCCTCCTCGGCGGCCGTCGCGTCGAGCCGGGCGAGGACCGTCCCGGCCGCGACCTTCTTCCCGACCACCGCGTAGATCTTGGTGACCGTCCCGGACGAACCGAACGACAGCGAACGCGTCCGCGCGCTCTCCACCGACCCGGACGCCGACACCGACGACGCGACGGTCCCGCGCGCGATCCGCGCGGTGCGGGTGGCGGCGGACGCGTCCGCGCCGTCGTCGGCGAGCGTCAGATAGGCGGCCCCGGCGCCGCCGAGCAACAGCGCGCCGAGCGCGCCGTTGACCAGCAGCGCCCGGCGTGGGATCGGCAGTTTCATGCCGAGAAGGCTCGCGGCGCCGTCTGGGGGACGGGTGAGCCGGACATGAGAATTCGATGAGACGGGCGAAATAGGCGCCCGCGCGAGCCCTACCGCCGCGTGGACGGCGTTCGGCAATAGCCCCGCCTGGTCAGAGCCCCGTGCTTCGTCCTCACCGGACGACGTAACACGGGGCTCTTTTTGTGCGCCTGGTCAACATAAGTCAATGAGACATCGTGCGATGGTGTGATGCCGGTCGCTTTGCCGGGAACAGTCTTGAATATGACCAAAACTTACGGCACCGTAGGTTACGGCAACGTAGGTTAGACCGCCGGGGAGGCCCCTTGTCCGTGCACGCGCTCCCGTCCCGCTCGCCGGTGCGCCGGCTCGCGAAGGCGGCGCGGTGGCTCACCACGCCGCTGCTCCCCGAGGACTACCTCGGCCTCGTCAACCCGCTGTGGTCGACGGTCGAGCCGCGCGGCCGGATCGAGGACGTCCGGCGCGAGGCGCCCGGCGTGGCGACGCTACGGATCCGGCCCGGCATCGAATGGGACGGCCACCGCCCCGGCCAGTGGCTCAAGATCGGCGTCGACATCGACGGCGTGCGCCACTGGCGGACGTTCTCGCTGTCGTCCCCGCCGCGCCCCGACGGACGGCTCACGATCACCGTCAAGGCCACCCCGGACGGCCTGGTCTCCCGGCACCTCGTCCACCGCGCCCGGCCCGGCATGATCGTCCGGCTGGAGACGGCCGACGGCGAGTTCGTCCTGCCGTCCCCGCTCCCCCGCAAGATCCTGTTCCTCGCGGCGGGCAGCGGCATCACGCCCGTCATGGCGATGCTGCGCGGCCTCGACGTGACTGGAACGTTTCCGGACACGGTCGTCGTCTACTCGTCCCGCACCCCCGGCGACGTCATCTTCGGCGACGAACTGCGCGACCTCGCGCGCCGGCACCCCGCGCTGACGCTGGTCGAGCGGCACACCGCCGTCGACGGCCGGCTCGCCGCCGCCGACCTGCCGGGCGTCTGCCCCGACTGGGCCGAGCGCGAGACGTGGGCGTGCGGCCCGGCCGGGATGCTGGACGACGTCGAGACGCACTGGAACGCGGCGGGCCACGCCGAACGGCTCCGCACGGAACGTTTCCGCGTCGTCCTCGCGGGAACCGGCGGCGAAGGAGGCCGGGTGCGGTTCTGCTCCAGCGGCGTGGAGGTCGACGCCGACGGCGCCACCCCCCTGCTGGACGCGGGCGAGGGCGCGGGCGCCCTCCTGCCGAGCGGCTGCCGGATGGGCATCTGTTACAGCTGCGTCGGCCGCCTCCGCTCCGGCCAGGTCCGTGATCTGCGCACCGGCGAGGTCCACGGCGAGGAGGGCCACATGATCCAGACGTGCGTCTCCGCCGCCGCCGGCCCCGTCGAACTCGACCTCTGAAGGAGGCCCCCATGAGTCACGACCCCACCGCCCACCTCACCCCCGCCGACTACGACGCCATCGCGCGCGAGCTGGACGAGCTGCGCGAAGAGATCTTCGCCGAGCTGGGCGACGACGACGCCGCGTACATCCACAAGGTCATCCGCTGGCAGCGGTACCTGGAGATCGGCGGCCGGGCCATGCTGATGGCCTCGTCGCTGCCGCCCGCCTGGCTCGCCGGGACCGCGACCCTGTCGGTCGCGAAGATCCTGGAGAACATGGAGATCGGGCACAACGTCATGCACGGCCAGTGGGACTGGATGCGCGACTCCAAGATCCACTCGACGACGTGGGAGTGGGACAACGTCTCCCCCGCCGAGCAGTGGAAGCACTCGCACAACTTCGTCCACCACACGTTCACGAACGTCCTCGGCAAGGACCACGACGTGGGCTACGGCATCCTGCGCGTGACGCCGGAGCAGCCGTGGAACCCCGTCTACCTCGGGCAGCCGTTCTACAACGCGCTGCTCGCGATGTTCTTCGAGTACGGCGTCGCGCTGCACGACCTGGACCTGCACAAGATCCTCCAGGGCGAGGACGACCGCGAGGTCACCCGCGCCAAGCTCCGCGACATCGGCCGCAAGATCCGCCGCCAGTGGGCCAAGGACTACATCGCGTTCCCGCTGCTCAGCGGGCCGCAGTTCCTGTCGACGCTGGGCGCGAACTTCTCGGCGAACATCGTCCGGAACGTGTGGGCGCACACGATCATCTTCTGCGGGCACTTCCCCGGCGACATCGACGTGTTCGAGGTCGGCGAGGAGCAGCTCGACGGGGAGACGCGCGGCGAGTGGTACGTCCGGCAGATCCTCGGCTCGGCGAACATCTCCGGCGGCAAGCTGTTCCACCTCATGACGGGGAACCTGAGCCACCAGATCGAGCACCACCTGTTCCCGGACATGCCGAGCAACCGGTACGCGGAGATCGCTCCCCGGGTGCGGGCGCTGTGCGACAAGTACGGCCTGCCGTATCACACGGGGTCGCTGCGCAAGCAGGCCGGAAGCACGTGGAAGAAGATCGTCCGGTACGCGCTGCCGGGGCCGAGCAGCACGCCGGCGCCGCCGCGCGCGCCGCTCGCCAAGAGCAAGGAGCCCGTCGCCGTCTGACGCCGTCCGCCCCGGCCCATTCCGCTAGCGGCGGCGTGGGCCGTCCGGGTGTGCGGTTCCGGTCACCAGGCGACGTCGGTGAGGTCCGCGCCGCGCACGGGCAGTTCCCTGGCGCCGTAGAGCGTGCCGTCGGACGTCGCCGCGAGCAGGTGGCCGCCGGTCGGGTCGGGGGCCAGCGCGGCCACTTCGGCCTTCTGTTTCCACAGATCCTCGGTGGGCTTGCCGGTCTGCACCGAATAGGCCCGCAGGGTCGTGGACGCGCCCCCGACGATGCCCGCCACGATCGTCGCGCCGTCGCGGCTGAGCAGCGCGGGGCCGCCGCCGGGGGGCAGCAGGAGCACCGGACGGCTCGTCCGCAGGTCGCCGGGCGCGGCGGCGGTGTCCAGCGTGCGGACCTGGTGGCGGGACGGCGCGGCGACCGGGTTCCACACGAATGCGAGCGTGTCGCCCGCGAACGACAGGCTGGAGATCCGCGCGGCCGACCGCGTCGTCCACGTCTTGCGCTCCGTGGACGACACGACGTCCACCCGGCCCGCCTTGCCGGTGTAGGTGACGTAGGCGATGCGGCGGCCGTCCGCGCTGACCGCGAGGTCCGACCAGGGCGTCGAGCGGCCCGGCACCGACGTGCCCGCGATCTCCGTCAGCGCCCGCGGGCGGCCCTTGGAATCGAGCTTGAGGCGGCTGAACGTCACCGCGCGGCGCGTCGCGGACGCCACCACGTACGTCCCCTCGCCCGCCGACGCCACCCGCTGGAACGTCGCGCCGGACGGGGCGGCGACCGGCAGGCCGACGTCCCTGCCCGTCCGCGCGTCCCGGACGACCAGCGCGGACCCGGTGCGCCGCACGCCCACCACGTACTTCGGCTCGGCGGCGCGCTTCTTCTTCAACTGCACCCGCTCGTGCGCGGACGCGGCGGCGGCGGAACGTTCCCGGGCGCCCGCCTTCTGGTGCCGGTCCACCGCGTCCAGCCCGCCCGCCACCGCGAAGGCCGCGAGCGCGGCGGCGCTCAGCGGGATCAGGCCCCGCCAGGACCCGAGCCGCGCGCCGCGCGCCGGTCCGTTGTCGTTGCCGTCCATGTGGGTGACGCCTTCCGCCTCTCGTCCGCGCTGTCGCCCGTCGTTTCTACCGCATTCGGTGTCCCGTTACCTACACGTTCGGGCGTTCTTACCGCGCGGCGAGCGCCCGGCGGGCCGCGTCGGCGACGGACTCGCGGTAGAACGCCCCGTACAGCGCCACGTGGACGAGCAGCGGATGCAACTGGTGCAGCGGCACCCGGTCGCGCCACCCGGCGGCCAGCGGGGCGGCCTCATCGTAGGCGGCGAGCAGCCGGGCCAGGTGGGGCGTGCCGAAGAGGGCGAGCATCGCCAGGTCCGTCTCGCGGTGGCCGCCGTGCGCGGCCGGGTCGACCAGGACGCCGCGTTCGGCCGTCCACACGATGTTCTCCGACCACAGGTCGCCATGGATCCGGGACGGCGGTTCGGGCGGCCCCGCGAGCGCGTCGATGTCCTCGATCACCTGCTCGACCAGCCGGATCGTCGGTTCGTCCAGGCCCGGGGCGCTCAGATAGGGCGCGAGGCGGCGTTCGGCGTACCAGCGCCCCCACGGCCCCGCGTCGGGCGTGTTGTCGAGCGGCAGGCCGGCGATCAGGCCGTCCCACGGCGCGCCGTACTCGCCCGGCCCGGCGGCGTGCGTCCCGGCCAGCTCCCGGCCGAACTGCTCGGCCAGGGACGCGTCCGGACGCACCGGCTCCAGCCACGGCAGCACCAGCAGGTCGTCGGTGACGTCCAGGACGGGCGCGACCGGCGCGACCGGCCCCGCCTCGGCCAGCCAGCGCAGCCCCGCGGCCTCGGCGGCGAACAGCCCGGGGCGCGACGCCCGCTTGACGAAGACGTCCCGGCCGTCCGCCAGCAGGACGCGGTGCAGCGTCCAGGCGTCGTGCTCGGAGCCCAGCGCGGTCTCCCGCTCGATGGCCGTGCCCAGGAGTGAATCCACTAACCGACGGTAACGCCTGACTTGATCTCGCGCAGCAATCCGGGCATTGCGGCCTCGATGAGCCTCAGGACGCGGTCGAAACCGTCCGTGCCGCCGTAGTACGGGTCCGGGACGTCCAGGTCCTCGCCCGCGACGGGGTCGAACTCGCGCAGCATCCGCACCTTGGCACGGGCGGCGGAGTCGGGCGCCATCGTCCGCAGGTCGCGCAGGTGCCCCTCGTCCAGCGCCAGGATCAGGTCGTAGCCGTCGAACCACTCGGGGTCGAAACGGCGGGCCGTGTGCGACGTGGCGTAGCCCGCGCGGCGCAGCGCCGCGACCGTCCGGCGGTCGGCGTGCTCGCCGACGTGCCAGCCGTCGATGCCGGAGCTGTCCACGACGACGTCCAGCCCGGCCTCGCCGACGTGGTGGCGCAGCACGTGCTCGGCCATGGGCGACCGGCAGATGTTGCCGGTGCAGACGAACGTGACGCGGAACGGCATGGCCCCATCCTGCCCGACGCGGCCCGGCCGTTCGATGAACGCTCGGTAACGACGATCGGGCGATCAGCTCCGCAGCGCCAGCGTCAGCGCCTCCACCGCGAGCAGGGGATTGACGTTCGCGTCGATGCGGTCGCGGCACTCCATGATCGCGTCGAGGCGGCGGAGCGTGGCCTCCGGCGGCGCCCCGGCGGCGGCCGTGCGCAGCTCGGCGGTGAGCGGCGTGTTCACCAGGTCGTTCGGCGCACCCATCTGCAGTGCCAGGACGTCCCGGTAATAGGACGCCAGATCCAGCAGCGTCCGGTCCAGCGCGTCCCGTTTGATACGGGTCGCACGTGACTTCTGCCGGTCCTCCAGTTCCTTCAGCGCGCCCGCCGTCCCGCGCGGCATCCGGCCCTTCGCGCTCTCGCCGAGCGCCTGGCGCAGCGCGGACGTCTCGGACTCGTTCAGCTCCTCCACCGTCGTCTTCGCCTCCGCCTCGGCCGCCTTCACCAGCGCCTCGGCGGCCGTCACCGCCGGGCCGACCCCGGTCAGGCGGCGCGGCACCGCCAGCACCTCGGCGCGGCGGGCGCGGGCGTCGGCGTCGGTCGCCAGGCGCCGCGCGCGGCTGATGTGGCCCTGCGCGGCCCGCGCCGCCTCCTCGGCCGTGGCCGGGTCGACGCCGTCGCGCTGGACGAGCGTCGCCGCGACGGCCGCGACCGGCGGCGTCCGCAACGTCACCAGCCGGCACCGCGAGCGGATCGTCACCAGCAGGTCCTCGGGGGACGGCGTGCACAGCAGCCAGATCGTCCGCGGTGGCGGCTCCTCGATGGCCTTCAGCAGCGCGTTCGCCGCGGCCTCGGTGGCGCGGTCGGCGTCCTCGAACAGCACGATCTGGTAGCGCCCGCCCGACGGCGACGACGACGCCCGCAGCACCAGCTCCCGCGTCTCCCGCACCCCGAACGACAGCCCGGCGGGCCGGACGACCTCGACGTCGGCGTGCGTCCCCTGCAACACCTGGTGGCAGGACGCGCAGTGCCCGCAGCCGCGCGGCGTGTCGGCGCACTGCAACCCCGCCGCGAACGCCCGCGCCGCCGCCGACCGTCCCGACCCGGGCGGCCCGGTGAACAGCCACGCGTGCGCCGGAGCGCCCTCGGCCGCGCGCCGCAGCCCCGCGACGACGTGGTCCTGCCCGACGACGTCGTCCCACACGCTCATCTCTCCAGGCTACCGGCCTGACAAATGTCATGGACGGGCGATGACGCGACGGCACTGCCCGGCGTCCGGCGCCGCGCCGACGATGGGACGCATGAACGCCACCGCCGCCCTCCGCGCCGCGCGACTCCTCACCGCCCTCTACCTCGGCCTCTGCGTGCTGACGCTCGCCGCCGCCGTCCTGCTCCGCCACCACGCCGCGCTCGTGACCGACGCCGTCTGGACGCGGGGCGCGCTCGTCACCCTCAGCGCCGTCGTGACGTTCGCCGCCGCCGTCCGGGCCGCGCGCGGCTCCCGGCCCGCCTACCGCAGGCTCCGGATCATCTCGACGGTGATGCTCGCGGCCATCGTCGTGATCGTCGCGCTGCCGGGCCTGTTCCCGCTCTGGATGCGGATCGAGCAGAGCGCCTGCGGGCTGCTGCTGCTCGGCGTCGTCGCGCTCGTCAACCGCGCACCGGTGCGGTCCCTGTTCGCCGCCGCGCGTTAGCGTGCCGTCCATGGACGAGAGCGCGCCCCCGTGGACGCGGGGCCGGCGGCGCCTGCTGCTGTCGGCCGGGATGTTCGCCTACCCGGCGGCGACGGCCGTCGGGGTCGCGCAGTACGCGCGCGGCGGCCGGGCCGTCGCCGGCTACGCGCTCGCCGCCGCGTTCGCGGTCTGCTACCCGCTGGCCGCGCTCGCCGCCGCCCGCCGCGCGCCGCGCGCGTTCTGGGCCCTGCTCGGCGTCCTCGCCGCGCTGTTCCTCGCCGAACTGCCGTTGACGCACGTCTACGCCTTCTATATCGGGGCCGTGGTCGTCGCGGCGGCTGCGGCGTTCGCGCCCCGGTACGCGGCGGCGATCGTCGCGGCGGGGGTGCTCGCGTGCCTCGCGGTGCCGTGGGCGGTGTGGCGGGACGATCCGGGCTGGTTCCAGGCCGTCCTGATCGTCTTCACGGCGGCGGCGGTGTACGCGTTCACCGAACTGGCCGCCGCGAACACCGAGGTGCGCGCGGCCCGCGCCGAGGTCGCCCGGCTGGCGTCCGAGGCCGAGCGCACCCGCATCGCCCGCGACCTGCACGACCTGCTCGGCCACTCGCTGACGGTCATCACGGTCAAGAGCGGCCTCGCGCGGCGGCTCTCGGCGACCGACCCCGAGCGGGCGGGACGCGAGATCGCCGAGGTCGAGACCCTTTCCCGGCAGGCGCTGACCGATGTCCGCGCCGCCGTGTCGGGCTATCGGCAGGTGACGCTCGCCGGGGAGCTGGCACGCGGGCGGGAGCTGCTGCGCGCGGCCGGGATCGACGCCGACCTGCCCGCCACCGTGGACGTCGTGGACGCCGCGCACCGCGAACTGTTCGGCTGGGTCGTCCGGGAAGGGCTGACGAACGTCGTCCGGCACGCCCGCGCGTCCCGCTGCACGATCACGCTGTCCGCGGCGCACGTGGAGATCCACGACGACGGCCGCGGCGGTACCCCGTCGTCCGGCAGCGGGCTGGCGGGACTGCGGGAACGGGTCGCGGCGGCGGGCGGGCGGATCGAGGCCGGGCCGGCGCGTCCGCGCGGCTGGCGGCTGCGCGTGACCGTGGAGGGCGGGGCATGACCGTCCGGCTGCTGCTCGCCGACGACCAGGAGATGATCCGCACCGCGCTCGCCGCGCTGCTGGACCTGGAGGACGACTTCACCGTCGTCGCCGCCGTCGGCCGGGGGGACGAGGTCGTGGACGCCGTCCGCGAGCACCGTCCCGACGTGGTCCTGCTCGACATCGAGATGCCCGGCATGGACGGTCTGACCGCCGCCGCCGTCCTGCGCGACCGGGCCCCGGACTGCCGCGTCGTCATCCTCACGACGTTCGGCCGCGCGGGCTACCTGCGGCGCGCGATGGAGGCCGGGGCGGTCGGGTTCGTCGTGAAGGACGCCCCGGCCGAGGCGCTCGCCGACGCCGTCCGGCGCGTGGTGGACGGCGAGCGCGTCGTGGACCCGGCGCTGGCCGCCGCCACGCTCGCGGCGGGCGAGTCGCCGCTCACCGCGCGCGAGGGCGACGTACTGCGCGTCGCGCGGACGGGCGCGTCGGTGGCCGAGATCGCCGGACGGCTGTTCCTGTCGGAGGGGACCGTCCGCAACTACCTGTCGGCGGCCATCGCGAAGACCGCGACGCGCAACCGCGTGGAGGCGGCGCGCGTCGCGGACGAGCGCGGCTGGCTCTAGTCGGTGATCGCGGGGAAGGTGCTCGTGACGTCCTCGGCGGCGGCCGGGACGGGGTCGGGCAGGATCTCGCGGATGCGGTCCTGGATCTGGCGGCTCAGCTCGCTCTGCGGACGGCTCGCGTCCAGCACGAGGTAGCGGTCCGGTTCGGTCTCGGCGAGCGCGAGGAACCCGTCCCGGACGCGCTCGTGGAACTCGGCGGGCTCGGACTCGATGCGGTCGGCGGGCGCGGGCAGGCGCCGCAGTCCGGCCTCGGGCTGCACCATGAGCAGGACCGTCAGGTCGGGGACGAGCCCCTGCGTCGCCCAACCGTTGAGCTTGGCGATGTCCTCGACGGGCTGCTTGCGCCCGTAGCCCTGGTAGGCGAGCGAGGAGTCCACGAACCGGTCGCTGACGACGATCGCGCCGCGCGCCATCGCGGGCAGGATCACGTTGGCGACGTGGTCGGCGCGGTCGGCCGCGTACAGCAGCGTCTCGGCGCGCGGGGACAGCCCGGTCGTGTCGCGGTCGAGCAGCATCGCCCGCAGCCGCATCCCGATCTTGGTGGCGCCGGGCTCGTGCGTCGTGACGACGTCGTAGCCGTGGTCGCGCAGCCAGATCGCCGCGAGCCGCGCCTGCGTCGTCTTGCCCGCGCCCTCGCCGCCCTCGAACGCGACGAACACGCCGCGCTCGGCCGGGCGCAGCGGCCGGCTCGCCTCCTCCAGCGGCGGCGTGTACCGCTCGCCGCGCAGCGCCGCCACGAGGTCGGGGACGAGCGGGATGCCGCGCCGGTCGTCCAGCCGCCGCAGCGCGACGAACCCGAGCAGCGCCGCGAGCACCGCCCCGGCCAGCAGGATCGCCTGCGCGCCGGTGAAGGCGTAGTCGTCGCCCAGCCGGTGCGTCCCGATCGCCGCCGCGACGGGCGGCAGGACGGCCACCGCGACCAGCGCGCCGACCAGCGCCACGGACCGCAGATGACCGATCCGGTCCGGGACGACCGACCGCGCCGCCGACCACGCGATCCCGGCGGCGACGCCGAAGAACCCGGCGAGGAACACCACCACGACCAGGTTGTGGACGAGCGCCAGCACCAGCAGCAACAGCGCCCCGGCGGGCACCGCGAGACCCAGCAGCCGCACCCGGCTGAACACCGCGAGGACGCGCGGCCCCTCGAACGCACCGAACGCGGCACCGAGCGCGAGGCCCGCGAGCACCGAACCGTAGCCGGGGTTCCCCGCGCCGAGCGTCACCGCCTCGACCTGCGCGACCGCGACGATCGCGCCGCCCGCCAGCGCCAGCCCGAGCACGGCGAGCCCCGCCGCCGAACCGTTCCGCAGCAGCAGGCCCAGCGGCGACGGCACCCGGTCCGCCCCCCGCGGCAGGTCCCCGAGCGTCACCACCGCGATCGCCGACGCCAGGAACACGGCGGCCGTCACATAGAGCACCAGGTCGGCGCGCGTGGCGGCCCCCGCGACCGCGTCCGCGACCAGTGACAGCACCGCGAACAGCACCCCGGCGACCGGGGCGGCGCCGAAGACCGTCCGCAGCGCCGCCGTCCGGGCCCGCTCGGCGTGGTCGGCGCCCGCGAGCGCCGGCGCCGTCGTCGTGACGACCGTCGTCCACGGCAGCGCGGCGACCCCGACGAGCAGCGCGGCGACGGCCGTCCAGACCTGCGCGTCCACCAGCGGCACCGACACGAGCAGCACCAGCCGGACGAGATCCGCCGCGACCAGCACCGTCCGGCGGTCCAGCCGTCCGACCGCCGGCACCAGCGGCGCGAGCAGCACCGCCGGGGCCAGCAGCAGCGCCAGGACCAGCCCGATCGCCGGCGCCCGGTCCAGCGGGGCGTCGTCGCGGGCCAGCACCCCGGCCATCGCGGTGAGCGCGCCGACGCTCAGCCACTGGCCGGTGCTGGACAGCGCGAGCGCCGTTCTCAGCCGCCGCAGATTCGGCGAATCGCCCGGCGGCGCGGCGGGGTCCGGCCGGGTGACGCCCGTTCTGGTCATGTCGGTCAGAGTATCGGCGTAGATGTCACGAGGAGCCCGACTTTGCCGACGTTCGCCGTCGCGGTGCCGGCTTCTTCTTCCCGCCGGTCGCCGCCACCTTCTCGCGCCGCTCGGCGAGCAGTTCCGCCGCCCGCTGGATCGTGATCGACTCGACCTCGTCGCCCTTGCGCAGGCTCGCGTTCGTCTCGCCGTCGGTGACGTACGGGCCGAACCGGCCCTCCTTCACGACCACCGGCTTCTTGCTCGCCGGATCCTCGCCGAGTTCCCGCAGCGGCGCCGCCGCGGCGGCCCTGCGGCCCCGCTGCTTCGGCTGCGCGAGCAGTTCCTTCGCCTGCTCCAGCGTGACCGTGAACAGCTCGTCCTCCGAGCCCAGCGACCGGCTGTCGGTGCCCCGCTTGATGTAGGGACCGAACCGTCCGTTCTGCGCCGTGACGGGTTCGCCGTCCAGGTCGCCGAGCGTGCGCGGCAGCGACAGCAGCTTCAGCGCGTCGTCCAGCGTGACGGTGTCCAGCGACATCGACTTGAACAGCGAGCCGGTGCGCGGCTTGGCGTCCGCCTTCTTGACGCGCTTCTTCTTCTCGCCCTCGGCCGGCGCGGGCGGCTCGGGGATGATCTCGGTGACGTACGGGCCGAACCGCCCGGACTTCGCGACGATCATGCGGCCCGTCTCCGGGTCCGTGCCGAGCTCCCGGTCGCCGGACGGCTGCGCGAACAGCTCCTCGGCCTTCTCCGCCGTCAGCTCGTCCGGCGCGATGTCCTCGGGGATGTTGACGCGCTCGCCGTCGCGGTCCAGGTAGGGACCGTAGCGGCCGACGCGCACCATGATGTTCGTCCCCTTGATCGGGAACGAGCTGATGCCCTTGGCGTCGATGTCGCCGATGTCGCCGACCAGCTCGCGCAGGCCCTCCTCGCCGTTGTCGCCGAAGTAGAACCGGCTCAGCCAGCGCACCCGCTCGGCCTCGCCGCGCGCGATCTCGTCGAGACCGTCCTCCATGTGCGCGGTGAAGTCGTAGTCGACCAGGTTGCCGAAGTGCTGCTCCAGCAGGTTGACCACCGCGAACGCCAGGAAGGACGGCACCAGCGCCGTGCCCTTCTTGAACACGTAGCCGCGGTCCAGGATCGTCCCGATGATCGACGCGTACGTCGACGGACGGCCGATCTCCCGGTCCTCCAGCTCCTTCACCAGGCTCGCCTCGGTGTACCGCGCCGGGGGACGCGTCGAGTGCCCCTCCGCCGCGACCGAGTGCGCCGTCAGCCCGTCGCCCTGCTCCAGGTTCGGCAGCCGCCGCTCCTGGTCGTCGCGGTCGGTGGACGGGTCGTCCGCGCCCTCCACGTACGCCTTGAGGAAGCCGTGGAAGGTGATCGTCTTGCCGGACGCGCCGAACTCGGCGGTCTCGCCCGACGTGGACTCGCCCGTCACGCGGATCGACACGCTGCGGCCGGCCGCGTCCTTCATCTGCGACGCGATCGTCCGCTTCCAGATCAGCTCGTAGAGCCGGAACTGGTCGCCGGACAGGCCCGTCTCGCCGGGCGTCCGGAAGCTGTCGCCCGCCGGGCGGACGGCCTCGTGCGCCTCCTGCGCGTTCTTCACCTTCGACGCGTACACGCGCGGCTTGTCCGGGACGTACTCGCCGCCGAACAGCGCGCCCGCCTGCCGCCGCGCCGCGTTGATCGCGGTCTCCGACAGCGTGATCGAGTCGGTTCGCATGTAGGTGATGAAGCCGTTCTCGTACAGCTTCTGCGCCACCGACATCGTGTACTTCGCCGAGTAGCCCAGCTTGCGGCTGGCCTCCTGCTGCAACGTCGTCGTCCGGAACGGGGGGTAGGGCTTGCGCGTGTACGGCTTGCTCTCGACCGACTTGACCTCGAACGGGCGGTCCTCCAGCCGTCCGGCCAGGCCGCGCGCCGCGTCCTCGTCCAGGTGCAGCGCGTCGCGGGTCTTCAGCGTGCCGTCGGACGCGAAGTCACGGCCCTGCGCGACGCGGCGTCCGTCCACCGCGACCAGCCCGGCCTTGAACCGCGTCGGCTCGTCCGGCTTTCCCGTGTCGAACTCGGCCGCGATGTCCCAGTAGTGCGCCGGGACGAACGCGATCCGCTCCCGCTCCCGCTCCACCACCAGCCGCGTCGCCACCGACTGCACCCGGCCCGCCGACAGCTTCGGCATGACCTTCTTCCACAGGACCGGGCTGACCTCGTAGCCGTACAGCCGGTCCAGGATGCGGCGCGTCTCCTGCGCGTCCACCAGCCGCAGGTTCAGCTCGCGCGGGTTCGCCGCCGCGGCGCGGATCGCGTCCGGGGTGATCTCGTGGAACGTCATCCGGTGGACGGGGACCTTCGGCTTCAGCACCTCCTGGAGATGCCAGGCGATGGCCTCGCCCTCGCGGTCCTCGTCCGTCGCGAGAAGTAGCTCGTCGGCCTCGGCGAGCAGCTTCTTCAGCTTGGCGACCTGCGCACGCTTGTCGGCGTTGACCACGTACAGCGGCTCGAACTCGTTCTCGACGTTCACACCGAGCTTGGCCCACGCCTCGCCCTTGTACTTGGCCGGTACCTCCGAAGCGCTCCCGGGCAGGTCCCGGATGTGGCCGATACTGGACTCCACGACGTAGCCGCGGCCCAGGTATCCGGCGATCGTCTTCGCCTTCGCGGGCGACTCGACGATCACCAGCCGGGTGCCGTCGTCCCCCGGCTCGCCGCGCTTCGCAGTGCCGTTCTTGGCTGGCACAGTCGCTCCAACCTCACCGTCTGTTCTTCGTGCACGTAGCGGTTCCGCCGTTCTCGACCGGGCGGATCCCGCGTCCCACCGCGCCCAGACAGGATGACACGTCACCGCCCGTGTCACGGACCGCGCGGCCTCCCGTCCGGCCTTCGCACGTCATAATGGATGCAATGGTGGAGTACACCTACCTCGTCCTGCGTCTGCCCCGCGGCACCACTCGTGACACCGCCCGGCGGCTGCTTACCGAGCACGCCGAGCACGGCGGCTGGGAACTCGATCGGCTGCGCCTCTACCCCGACGGTAGCCGGAGAATCCGACTGCGCCGCAAAGTCATCCGGCAGGTGCGGACGTTCTGACCCGCTCCCGCCCGGAGCGTAGCACTAGGTAGGAAAGCCCTGACGGGTCGTAATCATTCCCCGCGCCCGAACAGGACTTTGCCCGCCCCGGACCGCGCCGTCGGGACGGGCAAAGCCGTTCGTGCCGCTCGGCCGGGTCGCCCCGGCCGACGGGGTCAGCGGCGGCGCAGGCCGCGCGTCATGCCGACCATGCCGGCCGCGGCGGTGAACGCGGCGGCCACCAGGACCAGCATCGAGTTGCGGTTCGCGCCGCCGGTCGGGCTGTCGGCCGCGACGGTCTTCAGGGCGTCCGCGGGGAGGCTCACCTCGTGCTTCGCCGGGACGCGGGACCGCTCGCCGCCGACCACGCCGCCCGTGGGCAGCTTGTCGCCGACCGTGCCGCCGACCGTCACACCGTCCACCAGCGGGGTCGTGGTGACGGTCCGGACCGTCTCACCGGCCTGGCGGCCGACGACCGGCAGGCTCTCGACGGTCTTCAGGTCGGTCGCGTGGACGCGGCCGAGCGGCAGCGTCTTCGTCACGCCGTCGGTGCTGACGGGCAGCTTGCCGAGCACGTTCTTCGGCTGGACGGGCAGCTTGCCCGTGACGTTCCCCGGCTGCACCGGCAGCTTCCCGGTGATGTCGCCCGGCTGGACCGGCAGGTTCCCGGTCAGGCCGCCCGGCTGCACGGGGAGCTTGCCCGTCACGTCGCCGAGCTGGACCGGCAGGCCCGACGGCAGCTCCGCCGCGGTGCGCTGCGCCGAGACGCCGCTGAGGTTGACCGGCAGCTTGTTCGTCACGTCGCCCACGTTCACGGGCAGCTTGCCCGTGACGTCACCGGGCTTGACCGGGAGGTTGTTCGTCACGTCGCCGAGCTGCACCGGCAGGCCCGACGGGAGGCCCGTCGTCGCGGCGCGCTGGCCCACGACACCGCCGACGTTGACCGGCAGCTTCGCGGTCACGTCGCCCACGTTCACGGGCAGCTTGCTCGTCACGTCACCCGGCTTGACCGGGAGGTTGTTCGTCACATCGCCGAGCTGCACCGGCAGCTTGTTCGTCACGTCGCCGAGCTGGACGGGCAGGCCCGACGGCAGCTCCGCCGCGCGGGCGTTCGCGGCGGTCGCACGGCCCGTGTTGACGGGCAGCTTGCCGGTGACGCCGCCGGGCTGGACCGGGAGCTTGCCCGTCACGTCGCCGGGCTGCACCGGCAGCTTGCCGATCACGGCGCCCGGCTGCACCGGGAGCTGGCCGACCACGCGGCCGGGCTCCACGGGCAGCTTGCGGGCCACGTCACCCGGCTGCACCGGCAGCTTGCCGGCGACATCGCCCGGCTGGACGGGCAGCTTGCCGGTCAGGCCGCCGACGATCGGGAGGCCGGCCGGGGGGACGTCCGCGGTCCGGGCACCGGGGGGAACGATCCCGCCGTTGTTGACCGGGAGACCCCCGACGAGCCGGGTGGCCGGCTCGGTGACGTTGCCGACGAGCTTCTGCGCGTCCCCGGAGCCCACGACCGGCAGCTTGCCGGCCGTGTCCGTGAGGCCGCCCAGCAGGTTGGACGGGTCGACGGGCAGCTTCTCGTGCCCGTTCGCGGCACGCGCGCCGTACCCGTCGTACCCGCCGTTGCCGTTGCCGACCTTGGCGCCGCCCTCGCAGCCCGTCAGTGCGTCCCCGAGGACCGCGACGCCGTTCCCGCAGACGTCGACCGGGGCGGAGATCGGCGCGTTGGCCTGGTTGCCCGACAGGACGCTCTTGGACCCGGACGTCTGCTGCCCGCCGCCGCCGTTGGCGACCTTCGAGCCGCCCTCGCAGCCCGTCAGCGCGTCCCCGAGGACCGCCACGCCGTTCCCGCAGACGTCCACGGGCGCGGAGATCGGCGCGTTGGCCTGGTTGCCCGACAGGACGCTCTTGGACCCGGACGTCTGCTGCCCGCCGCCGCCGTTGGCGACCTTCGAGCCGCCCTCACAGCCCGTCAGCGCATCCCCGAGCACCGCCACGCCGTTCCCGCAGACGTTGACCGGCGCCGAGATCGGCGCGTTGACCTGGTTGCCCGAGCCGACGCCGTCGCGTCCGCTGGTGTGCTGGCCGCCCTTGTTCTGGACGGTGGACCCGCCCGGCGAGCCGGAGATGCTGTTGACGCCGTTGCCGCTGACGTTGATCGGCGCCGAGATCGGCAGGTTGAGCTGGTTGCCGGACAGGACGCCGTGCTCGCCGGACGTCGTGTCCGCCAGCGCCGCGTTCGGCAGGACGGTCACGCCGAGCGCGACGAAACCGGCGGTGATGAAGGTGGCACGAGCCGTGCCGGAAACCCAGGAACGCATGGTGAAGAAGCTCCAATTCAAGGAGTGGAAGGGGCGGACGGGCGCACGGAGACGCCGGTCCGGGGAAAGGACATGCCGTGGTCAGGGCATGGGAGGGCGTCCGGATCCGAGCCGCTCGGATCGGGACGCGGGAAAGAGCGACCTAGTCGGGCGCGAAGGACGGTTCGTCCGCCGCAGTGCGGACGACCGGGGGCAGCACGCCGGGGGCGTGCGCCGGGAGCGCTCGGGTGCGCGGGTGCGCCCCGAGACGGCGTGCCGTCGTCGGCCCGCCGACCCCGCCGAGCGGGAGGGCGGTCGTTCCCGGCAGCGCCTGGCCCGTCTGGTCGGGCGCGGGAATCGAGGTGCCGGGCGACGCGGGCCTCTTGGCGGAGAGCCGCGCGTGCGCCGGTGCGTGCCCGGTCGCGTCCCCGGCGTCCACCTGGACGGCACGGGGGGCGGGGGCGGTGCCGTGCGCCTGCTCAGCGTGAGCGATGCGGCGTCCGGCGAGTTCGGTCGTGGGCGTCCTGGGCGTGGCCGGACGTTCGGCGCGGGGCCGGTTCGGGGTCACGCCCGGCACAGCCGGAACAATGTTCCGGATCGGGTCGACGTGCGGCACGTCGGCCACCGGCAGGCCCGTGGACGGGCGCGGCACGGTGGCGGTGACCTGCTGCGACGCGCGAATCGCGTCCCCGATGACGGGCGCCTCGGTCACGACGCCGACGACGTCGCTCCCGGGAGCCGGCTCGTCGGCGTGCGCCGCCTGCGCGGAGGCGCCGCCGAGCAGCCACCCGGCCACCAGCACGCCCGCGACCACCAGGAGCCGCCGGACGGCGGGGCGTCGCAGCAGGGCGGAGACCACCCTGCGCATCGTCCCGAACGTCACCGGCATCTCCTGGAGAACGAGTCACCTGATTCCCAAGGGCGGGTCATCCGCCCTCACGGAAGGTGACCGTAGCACCACGGATACTTCGAGTGGCGGCATTTCGGAGAAGTTTCTCAGGAGAGATCGAGGAACCGGTCGAGGACGCGGGCGCCGAAGCGCAGGCCGTCCACCGGGACCCGCTCGTCGACCCCGTGGAACATGCCGGAGAAGTCCAGGTCGGGCGGCAGGCGCAGCGGCGCGAACCCGAAGCAGCGGATGCCGAGCTTGGCGAAGTGCTTGGCGTCCGTGCCGCCGCTCAGGCAGTACGGGACGGGCAGCGCGTCCGGGTCCTCGCCCAGCAGCGCCTCTTCCATCGCCGCGACGAGCGCGCCCTCGTAATCGGTTTCCAGCGCCTGGTCGTGGTAGACGAAGTCGCGCTCGACGCCCGGGCCGAGCAGTCCGTCGACGGTCGCGAAGAACTCGTCCTCGTGGCCGGGCAGGAAGCGCCCGTCCACCTGCGCGGTGGCCTCCTGCGGGATGACGTTGGTCTTGTAGCCGGCGTCCAGGCGCGTCGGGTTGATCGTGTTGCGCAGCGTCGCGCCGATCATGCGGGCGAGCGGGCCGAGGTCGGTGAGGGCCTTCTCGGGGTCGTCCGGGTCGAACTCGACGCCGTACGCCAGGCACGCCCGCTCGAGGAAGGCGCGCACCGTCTTGGTCAGCCGGATCGGGAACTCGTGCTGCCCGAGCCGTCCGACGGCCGCCGCGAGCGCGGTGACGGCGTTGTCGGGATGGACCATCGAGCCGTGCCCGGCCGTCCCCTTGGCGGTCAGGTTCATCCACGCGATGCCCTTCTCCGCCGTCTCGATCAGGTACATCCGCTTGTCGCCAGGGACGGTCAGACTGAACCCGCCGACCTCCCCGACCGCCTCACCGACACCCTCGAACAGCTCGGGATGCTCCTGGACGAGCCACTTCGCACCCCACTCCCCACCGGCCTCCTCATCGGCGAGGAAGGCGAGCACGATGTCGCGCGGCGGACGCCGTCCAGAGCGCATCCGGTCCCGGACGACCGCCAAAATCATCGCGTCCATGTCCTTCATGTCGACGGCGCCGCGCCCCCACACGCACCCGTCGGCGATCTCCCCGCCGAACGGATCGCGCGTCCAGTCCGCGGCCTTGGCCGGCACAACGTCCAGGTGCCCGTGCAACAGCAGCGCGTCCCGGGACCGATCCTCACCCTCGATCCGGGCGACAAGACTCGTCCGCCCCGGATGCGACTCGAACAACCGCGCCTCGACACCGACGTCGGCGAGCTTCTCCGCGACGTACTCCGCCGCGACCCGCTCCCCCGGCCCCGAGTTGTCCCCGGGGTTGCTGGTGTCGATCCGGATGAGTTCCTGGCAGAACTGGACGACCTCGTCCTCGGCGGTCATCAGGCATCACCTTCAGGCTGGGCGACTGTCCCCTACACGACCATGGTGCCCGTTCAATCGACGTCGCCGCGACTCACGAGCTTTGGTATGGTGAAGCCGCGCCGCAGCCCGCTGCGGCCTGCACCCCGGTCCGGGTGGCGGAATAGGCAGACGCGCTAGCTTGAGGTGCTAGTGCCCTTTACGGGGCATGGGGGTTCAAGTCCCCCCTCGGACACAAGATCATTTACCTCGAAGGCCCTGGTCACAGGGCCTTTTTCTATGCCCGCGATCCCCTCGGAGCGCGACCCTGCCGAGCCATCGGATCAGTGCGGTCGTGGGCGCGGGACTAGGTCAGGCCGGTGAGGATCGTTGGTTCGGCCAGGACTTCGGTTGCGGCGGGGAGGTCGGCCAGGCGGGCGGCGAGGGTGGCGACGGCCAGGCGGGGTGGGAGGACGGCGGCGAACTTGAGGCCGTGGACGGCGCGGGGATCGACGTCCGGCAAGGTCAGCGGCTCGTTCGTCGCGCGTGCGGCGTGCCAGAGGTCCGGGGTGAGGTCCTGGCGCAGACGGACCCAGAGGTCGTTCGGCTGCTGGGCCGGGTCGGCGACGGAGCCGAGCGTCGCGGCGAGGGTGGCGTTCGCCCGGTGGCCGGCCCAGGTCCACCAGCGGACGTCGCCGGACGTGCGGACGATCGTGGTGCCGTCCGGGGCGGCCGTCGCGTCGACCAGGACGCGGGCGCGCTCCTCGGCGAGCGTGTCCCGGGCGCGGCGGGTCAACGTGACGGGCGGGTCGGCGCCGAGCAGGACCGAGCGCATCGCCCGGACGAGCGCGAACGAGCGGGCCGCGTGCCGTCCCTGGTTCCAGCGGGCGACGCCGCCGCCGGCGACGGGTTCCACGAACGCCCGGCGCCGTTTCCAGTCGACGTGACGGACCTGCCAGCTTCGTCCGCCGAGCAGGACGCGGCGGGGGCCTTCGCGGCGCTCGGTCAGGACGGTCGTGTCGGTGCGCCCGATCTCCTGCCGTCCGAACAGGACGGTGAACTGCGGCGGCGCCGTGAACGAGGCGGTCAGTTCCATGAAGTGACGCCGTCCGAACCGCTTTTCGGCCTCCGGGCCGATGAACAGCAAGCCACCGTCGATTTCGAGATAACCCTGGTCGATGAGATGCCGGACGATCGGTTCAGCGGACCTGTCGAACGGAGCGAGGCCGTTCCATTCGGACGCCCATTCCCGGTCCCCCACCGTCCCGTTCTGGAGCGCGAGCGCCAAGAGCTGCTGCGCGACGAGGTGGCGCGGTTCGGGCGGTGCGAGAACGGGCTCCACCCAGCCGTCCGCCCACAGTGTCAGCAGCCCGGCGGCCTGGACGAGCGCCCCGGGCGTCGTGGCGAGGAACAGGCAGTTCCGAACGGTCCCGGGCCGCCGTCCGGTGCGGCCGAGCCGTTGCAGGAACGCCGCCACCGTGGACGGCGCGTCGATCTGGATCACCCGGTCGAGGTCGCCGACGTCGATGCCGAGTTCCAGCGTGGACGTCGCGACGATCACGCAGTCCCGCGCCTCCGCGAACGCCTGCTCGGACCGGACGCGCTCGTCCGCCGAGAGCGACGCGTGCGACAGGAAGACCGTCACGCCGCGCGCCCGCAGCTCCGAGCCCAGTTCCTCGACCTGCCGCCGCGAGTCGCAGAACACCAGACGTTTCGAGCCCCGGTGCAGCGCCGCCACGACCTTCGCCGCGTTCGCGAGCGAGCCGACGTGGTCGAGCGTGATGTCGGGCGGCGCGGCCGACGACGCCGCGGGCGCGACCACCAGGCCGTCCCGCGACGCGGCCCGCGCGCCCTGGAGCCAGATGAGCAGGGCGGACGGGTTGCCGACCGTCGCCGACAGCCCGACGCGCTGGATCCGGCGTCCGGCGACGCGTTCCAGCCGTTCCAGCACGGCCAGCAGATGCCAGCCCCGGTCGTCCCCGGCGAACGCGTGGACCTCGTCCACGACGACGGCGCGGACGCCGGCGAGCAGGTCCGTGTGCTCGGTGGCGGTGCCGATCAGCATGCCCTCGATCGACTCGGGGGTGGTGAGCAGGACGTCCGGCGGGTCGGCGCGCAGGGCGCGGCGGCGTGCGCCGGACACGTCGCCGTGCCAGACGGCCGCGCGGCGTCCCAGCCAGCCGGTGTAGGACTCAAGGCGCGGGCCGAGGCTGTTCAGCAGTGCGCGCAGCGGGCAGATGTAGAGGACGGACAGGCCCGTCCAGCCGTCCCGCGTCATGGCCGTGAGCAGCGGGAACACGGCCGACTCGGTCTTGCCGCCGGCGGTGGGGGCGAGGACGAGCACGTCCCGTCCGGCGAGCACCGGCTCGACCGCCGCGCGCTGCGCCGGACGCAGCCCCGGCCACCCGAGCGAGTTGACGACGTGGTGCAGGACGACCGGGTCCAGGTCGCTCACGGGTCGAGGACGACGTCGTCGGGCAGGGCCAAGTTGCGCTCGACGTCCGTCAGCTCGGCGGACCGGACGGTCAGGGCGTAGTGGACGCGCGGGTCGAAGTCGGGGTGCTGGTCGACGCGGTCCAGGACGTCCGCGACGAGCTTCTTCAAGAACAGCCGCGGCGCCACCCCGACCTTCCCGCCGAGCGCGCCGCCGACCGCCGCGGCCAGGTCGGCGACGTAGACGTCGTCCACGACGTCGGCGGCGCGCCCGCCGTACAGGTCGCGGACGCGGATCCCCAGCTCCACCAGCGACGTCGCGGAGAACCCCGGCAGCCGGAGCTGCACGGCGCGCGGGTTGTCGAACCGGGCGTCGGTGCCGAAATCGGTCGCCAGGCGTTGCGCGAGGGGCGGGAGGCGCTGGACGCCCTGCGGCCCGTCGTAGAAGGCGGACGTCCCCGTGATCATGAGGTAGAGCCCGGGGAAGCGGCCCGCGTGGACCTCGTCGATGAGCTGCCGCAGCGCGTTGAGCGCCTTGTCCCGGGCGTCGGACCGGACGCGTTGCAGCGTCTCCACCTCGTCCAGCACGACGAACAGCCCGGGATGCCCGGAGTCGCGCAACACGGTCAACAGCCCCTGGAGGAAGCCGAGCGCGCCGAAGTGGTCGAGGTCGCCGCGCACCCCGGCGGCGCGGCGCGTGGCCGCCGCGACGTGCGGCTGCCCGCCGAGCCACGCCAGGACGGCGGACGCGGCGTCGTCGTCCCCGGCGAGCTGCGCGGACCGGTAGCCGCGCAGCGCGGACGCGAACGACGGCGCGTGCCGCGACACCTCGGCCAGCCGCGCGGTCAGCAGCCGTCCGGTCGCGGCCGGCAGGTCGTCCTCGGCGGTTCCGCCGGCGAGCGCGTCCTCTTCCAGCGCGAAGAACCAGGCGTCCACGACGGGTCCGAGCGCACTCGGCGGGGATCCGGTGGTGGTGAGCCGTTCGGTCAGCCGCCGGTAGACGGTCTCCAATCGGTGCAGCGGCGTTTCTGTCTCCGACACCTGGATCTCGGCGACGGCGAAGTTGCGCCGTTTCGCGCGCTCGCCCACCCAGCGCGTGAAAAACGTCTTCCCGGACCCGTACTCGCCGCGCACCGCCTTGAACACGGCGGAACCGGACGCGACCGCGTCCAGTTCGGCGTCCAGTTCCGGCGCGAAGCGGTCCAGCCCGGTGGCGAGCAGGTCCAGGCCCGCGTCCGGGACGGCCCCGCGCCGCAGCGCGTCGATCACGGCCCGCCGCCGCGCCGCGCCGGTCACAGCTCGAACTGCTCGCGCAGCAGCGCGCGGTTCAGCCGGACGGTCCGTCCGTCGGGGAGCCGTTCCAGCACTTGAGCGCCGTCGTAGTTGAGCACCTGCGCGAGGATCGCCGCGAACCCGGCCGCGCGGGACGCGGGGAGCCCGATCCGCTGGGCCAGCGCGGTGACCGGGAGCGTGCCGTCGTCCAGCAGCGCCTGGACGGCCGTACGGAACTTGGCGAGCGGCGGCTTGCGCGACGCGACCAGCTCCAGTTGCCCAGTGAAGATCTCCGAGGCGAGCAGCGCGTCGACCGGATCGGGGGCCGCGACGTCGAACAGCGCCGCGGCGCCCGGCGGCGGGACGGACCGGGACCGGCGCCGGGACCGGGCGGGCGGCGGCGCGGCCGGGGCCTCGTCGCGCCACCAGGCCGGCCGCTGGTCGCCCAGCTCGCGCCAGCCCTTCGGCGGATCGGCGCCGAACGGCAGGAACGCGAGCACCGGAACCGCCGCCCCGGCCAGGCCGTCCGGCGGCGCGGGGTCGCCGGTCAGCAGGACGGCCAGGTCGCGGTCGGCGGCGGCGCGCAGCAGCCGGGCGAGCCCGTCGAGGCGCCCTTCGTCGCGAACGATCACGACAGGGCGCTCCGGGTCGTCCAGCGCCGCCGCGAGCGCGGACGCGTCGACGGGTTCGCCGAGCCGGTCCGGTGCTTCGTCCCCGGCGAGCAGGCCGCGCCGGCGCGGCGCCGACGCGTCGGGCACCGGGTCGAACTCGGCCCACTCGCTCAGGAGTTCGTCGGCGAGTTCGGCGGCGGACGCGGCGTCCGTCCCGGTGAGCCGCACGAGCAGGACGCGCCGCGCGGACCGTCCGGTGACCAGCGGGCGCACGACGCGGTCCGGGAACGTCCCGGCGGTCAGCGCCGCACCGGGCCCGGCGGCCAGGACGCCCGCGAACGACCGGTCGAGCGCCGTCCGGCGCTCCCGGACGCGTCCGGCGATCCGGTCGCAGGCGGCCCGCAGCTCCGGGTCGCCGAGGTGCGCCAGCGCGCGGTCGACCCAGCCGGTCTCGGCGATGTGCCGCTCGATCCCGGCAGCGACGGTTTCGACCTCGGCGGACGGTTCGGTGCCGAGCCACCGGACGAGCCGCACCGCCATCGCAGCCCGTCCGATCCGTGCCCGTGTGCCGGGTTCGTCGGCGCGGCGGTGGTCGGCCAGGTCGCGCAGGGCGGCGTCGGCGCGCACCGCGTCCAGCGTGCCGAGCGCGGCGCCGAGGGTTGCGAAACGGGCGGCGAGCCCTTCGTCCAGCACCGGGCTGTGCTGCGCGGCTGTCTCCGCCGCGAACTGCCGGGTCAGTGCCTCCGCGCGGTGCAGGACGGCCCCGCGTTCCTCGGCGCGGAGGGAGACGACGAACTCTTCACACGCGCGGCCGAACGTCCCGACCAGCTCGTCGAACGCCGCGCCGGACGCGGGCGGCGCCTCGCCGAACCACCGCTCCGCGCGGCCCTGGGCGCGGAGCGCGCCGGCGTCCTGCGGGGCGTGCCGCCAGAGCGCCGCGCAGACGAGCCCGAACGGGACGGCGTCGGCGCCGTGTCCCGCGGCGACCAGCGCCAGCAGCGCCCGCGCCGCCGTCCCGGCCTGGTCGTCCTCGCCGAGGAAGGCGGCGACGCCGTCGCGTTCGGGAGCGCGCAGCGACAGCAGCGTCTCGGGCGCCCCGTCGCGCAGCGACCAGCGCAGCAGGGCGTGGACGTCGATCCCCGTCGCGTCGGCGGGCTCGTCCGCGGGCGCGTACCGGCCGAGCCTCAGCCGCCGCTGCGCGAGCAGGGACAGCGCCGTCCGGCTCGACAGGACACCGCCGGGCACCTGCGGCCAGCCTTCGGGAGGGGTGGCGTCCAGGAGGGCTTCGGCCGTCCACGGCAGGGCGCGCAGTCTGCTGTCCACGTCGGACGCACCGAACTTGTCCCGTACGACCTCCCAGCCATCGACCGCGTGGATTCGGTACCGGTGGGTGCGGGCCAGGATCGCCTGGTCCAGGTCGGACGGCTCCTGATCGGTGAGCACGACCAGCACCGCAGGCCCGTCGTGTCCGGCCAGGTGGTCGAGGACCAGTTCGTGGACGGCGAGCACCGACACGGCGGCGACGACTCGGATCTTTCGTCCGCCGCCCAGGTCGACGTCGGCCGGACCGTCCCAGTGCGGCGCGGACCGCAGCAGTACGACCGCGCGTCCTTTCGTGAACACGTCGCGCCACTTCGAGGACAGCAGGTACTGCTTGACGGCCGGGACGGTCAACCGCAGCGCGCTCATGACCGGCATCACTCCACGACCCGCCAGGCGATCTCCACCGTCGCGCCGGGTTCCAGCCCGGCCAGCTCGGCCGACAGTTCGGCGGCGGCCCGCGCGGCGGTGGTCCGCCCACCCCCGGAACGCCGCCGCCCCCGCCGCGCACCCGCCGCCCCGGACACCGCGCCCGCCGTCCCCGTCGAAACGGGCGACGCGCCCGCCGGTGGCACGAGCGGCACGCTCGCGGACGGCACCAGCGGCGCGCTCACCGTCGGCGCGGGCGGGGCGCTCGGGGGCGGCGGCGGGGCGGGTCTGCGCGACTGGTTGCGCTTGATCAGCACGTTGATCTGCGTCGGGATGCCGCGCAGCTCGTCGGCCAGCGGGACGGTCCGCTCGTCCGCACGCGCGGCCCGCCGCAGGCGCTCCAGCAGTTCGTGCCCCTCCGCGCCGAGCCCGCGCGCCAGGTCGAGGGTGTCCCACGGCGCGAGGACGAGCGCCTGCGTGACGTGCGCCGCCCGCTTGACGGACGTCCCGTACCGCTCCGGCTCGACCGGCCCGAGGTCGAACCCGCCGAACACCTCGACCACGCGCTTGGCGCTGCCGCCCCGCTCCCGCGTCGCCTGGACCTCGTGCAGCAGGTCGAGGGCGCGGCGCGCGATGGCCAGCCGGCCGTCCTCGGCGTCGTCCAGCCCGAGGAAGCCGGCGTGCTCCTCCAGCCGCCGCACCAGGTCCTCGGCGGACGTCCGGTACCGGCGGACGGCCTCGACGACCGTGTCGGCGAAGTGGTTGACGATCCGTCCGCGCCGCAGCACGGGCGCCTTCGCCCCGAAGATCTCCTCGTAGCGCTCCCGTGCCGCGTCCCAGACGTCCTCGGCGGGCAGCGGCTGGTCGCGCAGCGCGTCGGCGTTCTGGACGCGGCCGAGATCGGGCGGCGGCTCCAGCGGCGCGCCCGCCCGCACCCACACCCGGTCGTCGGTCTCGGCGAACGCCGCGATGACGAGGTCGGCGAGGAAGCCGGGCAGGCCGCGCGGTTCGGGCTCGTCCAGCCAGCCGCGCAGCGCCGCGACCGTGTGGTCGCCGGTGACGCCGTCGCGGCGGGCGAGCCGGCGGAAGTGGTCCGCCCAGCGGTGCGACAGCCGGAAGTAGACCTCCATCTGCTCGCCGAGTTCCAGCGGCGCGACGAGCCGGTCCATGATCTTGCGGTCCTTGGGCGGGATCTCGGCGCGTCCGTCCTTGGCCTCGGCGGCGGCCCGGACGTGCGCGAGGACGGTGCGCGCCTCGGCGGGCTTCACCGCGACGCCGGTCCCGTTCGGGTCGAGGTCGGGGTGGGCGGGGAACTGGTGGGCGAGGAGGCGTCCGGCCACGTCCCGGAGCGCCTTGTCCAGCGGCTGCCCGATCGACAGGGGCAGGTCGCCGAGGTCGGGCAGCGCGACGAGATGGTCGCTGAAACTGGGATCGACGTCGGCCGGCTGCTTCTGCGCCAGCCCGTACGCCTGCCGGAACGCGGCGCGCACCTGCTTGAGCAGCGCCTCGCGCTGTCCCTCCAGCATCCCCTTCGCGCGGGCGCGGTCGTCGGCGTTCAGGTGGGCGGCGTAGTGGTGGTGGAAGCGCTGGTCGTCCTCCAGCGCCTTGTCGATCTTGACGAGCCGGCGGAAGTCCGCGTACCGCTGCGCCGACAGGTGCGTCGGCAGCCAGGCGAGCGTGCGGGTCGGCTCGCCCTGCCGCTCGCGCAGGTCGCGCATCCGGTCGGCGTCCTCACGCGGGCCGAGTTCGCCCTCGTCGTACGGCAGGTCGACGATGATGCGCCACTGGCCGGGGAGGGACGGCTGCATGTCGTGGTCGGGCAGTTCCTCCCGGTCGGCGACGTTGCCGAAGACGATCTCGACGGTCCGCTCGGTGCCGCGCCAGACGAAGGACAGCTCGTCGGCGCCCATCCGTCCGTCCTCGCGCGACACGCCCAACTCGGCGGCGAGCAGCCGACGGATCAGCGACCGGCGGTTGCCGATGTTGTCGTTGACCTCGGAGTTGGCGATGACGCCGTTGACGTCGACACCGTCCAGCTCCAGCCGGACGGTCGGCATCGCGTCGCTGCCGCCGACCTTGATCTCCGGGAACTGGGCGGCCCAGGTCCCGATCTTCGTCCCGATGATGTTGCGCTCGGCGTTGGGAATCGGCGACGTGACGATGCCGTGGTTGAGCGCACCGAGCCGCCGGACGGTCAGGTCGTTGAGCGTCGGCACGCCCGGCGTCAGCGCGGACAGCAGAAGTGTGCAGACCAGCCGGTCGTCGGTGACGAACGCCCGGCAGCGGCCCGCCAGGGTGGCGTCGGCGACGTCCTCGGGACGCCGCAGGTACCGTTCGACGTCCTCCTCCGTCACATCGTTGGAGTTGAGGAGGTACGGACGCAGCTTGGTGCGGTACAGCTTGTCCGCGTTATCGAAGATCACCTTCTGGGAGTCCACGAACGGCCGGTCGCCGCCCTGTGCGATCTCCGCGTAGAGGTCACCGAGCGGGACCAGGTCGCCGAGCCGCAGCCGGTCGCGGTGTTTGGCCAGCAATTCGCCCATGAGCTTCAGGGCCGTCCGGTTGCGCTGGAGTGCGGCCGACAGGTGGACAAGCGTGTCCATGAACGCGGGCGAGAATGGATAGGTCAGGCGGAACGCGTCTTCGTCCGCGCCGGTGACGATCTCGTCGGAGCCGAGCAGCATGTCCCAGACGCGGGCGCCCTGCCGTTTGGTCTTCCGGAACGCCTCGTCGATCAGTTTCCGCGCGGCGTCGTCCTTCGGGCGCAGCAGGCGGCTGTGCGCGACCTGGGGAAGGTTGCGGTCCTCCAGGGTGATCTTGTCGAACCGTCCGGACGCGAGGTTCAGCGTGTCCTGGATCGACGTCTCCGCCGCGCCCGACATCTTCTCGCCGACGAGTTCGCGCAGGTCGCGCTGGCGGGCGATGAACGACACGATCGGGATCGCCCGGTGCGCGTCGCCGCCCTCCACGAAGTTGGTGATCTTTCCGGCCTCCAGCGTGGCGCGCTTCTCGTCGTTGATCAGCGTGGTGAGCCAGAGGATCAGCTCGTCCAGGAAGAGGACGATGCCGTCGTAGCCGAGGGACTTGGCGTGCTCGGCTATCACGGTCAGCCCGGCGTCGAGGGAGATGAAACCTCCCTCGTCCTCGGCGGCGCTGCGGGTGAAGCCGGGGAAGAGCGTCGTGCCGGCGTCCTGGACGAGTTTCGCGCGCAGTTCGTGCGGGGCTGTGGGATGCGTCAGGTCGAGGCTTTCGACGCCGTCGACATCGGCATAGTGCTCGGGCGCCGACATCGCAATGTCGAGCTTTTCCGGTGTCCAGGCGAACGAGTCGCCCCACTCGTCGTCCTCGCCGGTGTCGTCGGTGAGGCCGCCGATGACGGCGTCGTCGCCGAACCGTTCGCGCATCGCGCGGAGATCGGCGAACAGGCCGTCCGTGCGGTAGACGGCGGGCAGCGGGACGTCATCGCTGTGCAGCCTGCGGATGTGCTTGACGTACCCGCCGAGCACGCGCTGCTCCATAGTCTTCGCACCGAGCATGTGGTACGGCACAAGGAGGAACTTGCGGCCGTCCTCGGTGAGCCAGTCATGCCGGACGAGCAGCCGGTCGAACTCCTCACGCCGCACCGCGCTCGGGTTGTTCGACAGCAACGCGAACAGCACCGCCATGAAGTGCGACTTGCCGGACCCGAACGAGCCGTGCAGGTAAGCGGCCTTGGACGAACCGCCGTCCAGGGCCGCCTTGATGAGCCCGAGCGCCTGATCGAAATTGTCCACCAGCCGATCGGTGATGACATAGTCCGCCAGCGCCCGCTCGGCACCTTCGGGCGTGACGGCGTCGGCGAGTTTGAGGACGTAGTCCGAAGTGGAGATCGTCTCCTTGATGTCGATGACATCGTGCAGCAGGGGCGGCTCTGCCATGAGGTGTTCCTCCTCCTTCGGGACGGACTAGCGCTTCGCACGGCGCCCGCGCGCCGCCGGGGGCCGCCACGAACGCAGGTCGTCATCGGTCAGGCCGTGCTCGCTCTGCGTCTGGGTGCGGTAGCCGGCGAAGAACGCGGCCGGTGAGCCGCCGTACAGGTCGTCGAACGCGTCATGCCACTGCTCAATCCACGGCTGAAGCTCCAGCAGTCCGGCGAGATAAGGCCGGATCTCCTCGCTACTCAAATCCTGGTCCGCGATGTGAGCAGCGAGCGCTTGCGCCTGCTCCTTGTGATCCCACCCGGCCCAGCCGTACAGACTCGGGGTGGCGACGTTAATCTCCCCATAGGAAATGAACCGTTCCTTCGGGACGTCGAGCTTCCCCCGTGCCCGCCAGAACGACGGCCGCAAGAAATCGGCAGACGTATACTTAGGAGGAACAGGCGTGGCGTCCCGGATCCTCCTCTTGGCAATCTCGTCGGCGGCTGCGTCCTCCCGCCGCTGAAGATCCCAGACGTGCTCCCAGTCCGCACGCTTCTTAAGCCCCGACGGCTTGTACCGCAACGCCGCAATAAAAGGCACATGCTCGCCCGAGATGAGCTTGCCAACGACGTCCCGCAACTCATCACGCGGCGCGAAAATACGAGAAACAGACACAAACTCGTCGTCGCGCGAAAGCATGTCCGCGAGCTGCGACAAAGTACGAACCACAGGCAGCCCGTCATCAAACCAGTGCTCCCGAGCCTCCATCCGATCAAGCAACCACCCTCGAAGAGCCTTCTCCTGCAGCGAGTCCCACCCCTCAGTGGCCCACCGCCGCTTGTACTCAGACCGCTCGATCATCCCGATGGCTTGAGAGGACTCGATAGCGTCGATCCTCTTCTGCACGACCCGCCGATATCCCTCCGGCCACCGCTCAGGAATCTCGGTGATCGGCGTAGACCCATGCCGCCTAAACCACTCATCAGACGCCTCCCCCGCCGCAACCCGCCGAGCAAGCACGATCTCGAACGCCCGCTCTCCCAACGCAAGCTCCGGCACATCATCCTCAGCCGCCCGAAGATCCTCAGGAAGCAGCTTGTAGAGCGAGTACACCTGCCAGTCCAACTCTTCCTGCAACGAAATCATCCGAGCCCGAATCAAATTCCACCGAACCTGCGCCTCACGCAAAGCAGAATTTTCGGGCACCTGGTCTTTTGTGAGCGTACTTGGAGCGCAGGCCAAAAGCCCATGCCCCAGCCGATCGATCAATTTGGCCAGCCCTAGTGACTGCCCAAGGGGCAGCGGGAAATTTAAAAGCTTAGTTCCCGTGAATTCATAGAAATATTCCCATCGCTCCGTCTTGATTCCCGATTGATACCCTTCCGAGCCCTTACAATGACTGACTTGCTTTAGCCAAAAGCATGCCGTCGAGCTATTGAGCGGCCCAAGCAAAGAAAGGTGCTCTTTTTCGCCACAGTTCGCCGGAAGCTTAATCATCGGAGCAGTTCGAGTAAATGCCATTGGACTACGCACCAAAACGAAGTGAGTATGCGTGGCGACGAAGGCGAAGTTGATTGACCAGCAATGCGCATCCTCATCTCTCGAAAGCTGATGCCACGACCACCAAGCCTTCCCCTTGCTGAAATAATTACCCCGGGATCCAGTGGCACGATTTCCCAGTTCTGTGCGGTTCGGCCATAGCATGCGCCCTATATTCGGCATTCTAAATACCGGCGCTATCGAACGCTCATCATCGTATGGATGTATTACCCAACCATCTGCTGAAAGCACGTAGTCTCGTACTTCGTCTCCCACACCAATCGGCCTGATGGCGCTATCTTCAGCGGCACGCACGGCAAGATGTCGGCGAGAAAAACGGAAGGCATCGTCTGCGTGTGTATCACCGTACAATCCGACACGTATAGCGATCGATGCCAGTTGATTCGAAGCATTTTTCTGGATAGATTCCAGCAGTTCAAGGCCGCCATCCAGAAGCACCCAAGGCTGCTGGCCGAAGTACCGCGCGCGTTCCAAGTCATCCACCGAGATCCATTCATTTACGAACCCGGGATCGTCCACATGACGACGGATAGAACTCCAGACTCGGCCCTCACTCGGCTCTTTTGGCGTCGTGGGCTCGGCCTGCACACTTCGCACAGTGCGAACAGTTCCGGACCTAGCCGCGCCTGCCCGGGTCCGCCCGATCAAAATTACTGTCGGCGTTCCGTGTCCGGGTACATACGCACCAGACATATCAATGACCTCGACTAGCTCTACTTTCGCTGCGAAGAATTCCTCAACAAGCTTCTTTCCAAACTCTCGCTTCATAAACGAGTTGGCGGTGATCTGGCCGACCATTCCATATCCGGTATCGTCGGGTTCGCCACGTTTCGCTAGTTCGAAAAACCTTTGGGCGAAGGGGACCGATAGTGCATAAGTCCCAGCACATGCGTTGTAAGCTTGTCGATAGTATTCATTCAACTTGCGGTCCTTCACGGTGGGGTACGGCGGGTTCCCTACCACCACGTGATAGCGACCTTCCTTCAGAAGTTCGGGAAAGTCCTGAATATCCTCTGTCGAATAAGAGTGTTCTGCAATCAGGTCACCAGTCTCGGCGCTGATCAACGTTAGCTCCAACTGCCTTCGTTTGATCAGCGAGTCGCCTACCGCGAGCTGAATCGGCCACTCATACTGCGCTGCTTCGGCCAACGACCGAAATTTTGCTGCCGCCATCGCTGCTACGAAGAGGCGAAAGCGCGCGATGGCTACCGCGAACGGGTTGATGTCCACACCGTGCACCGATTCAAGCGCTGCGCGTACCTGGGCGTATGGGTCCTTGCCGCGCGGATTTTCGGCCCACAACTTTACTAGACGGCTAAATGTACCCAGTACGAAATGACCCGATCCGCACGTCGGGTCGATAATTTTGATGTTTTCGTAGCCGAACTCTTCCAGTGCCGGGTTCAGCGTACGGTCGAGAATGAACTCTTCCACGAACTCGGGAGTCTGAAGGAGAGCAAAAGTCTCGCGCGCTGATTCCGAAAGATCCTGATAAAGATCACCCAAAAACCGAGTATCCCAACCGGATTTTTTATCTGTGCTCAGTTGGTCGATGAAGTCGTGAATTAGCGTGCCGTCGTCGCGACGGCGACGCCAGAACTCCACGAGTTTCCGGGCCGCGTCATGAGAAAGCGGTATCTGGTAGAGAGGGTTGTGTTCGCGGTCGAACAATAGCCGGCCGGGTTGGCCTTGGCCCAGCTCGGCGAACGCCAGTTTCAACCAACCCCGATAAGTGGGGTTCTCGGCCGTCTCAACATAACTTTCGTATCGCGCTTGGGCGATGTCGTGGCGGGCCTGGTCAGGTGCCGTCAGGTATGGCTCGGGAATCAGCTCGTTATCTTCGCAGAACCGGACAAATACCGTGCCGAGGACCCATGCCACCGCGACTTGCGTGATCCGTTCGCCCAGCCAGGAAGAGAAGGTCGCGGCGGTTCGGCCTAGCCGGAACGCTTCCGTGTGCTCGGTTTTCAGTCGCTCTTTTGTCTCCGACAGCGCATCCACTTGACCGTGTAGGTCGCCCTCTGCTGCCCTAACCTGCTTTTTTAGATCGCCGAGAAGCGATTTGCGGTCGATCACGCAGACCTCTCCTCTTCCGGGGCTACTTCCTCTGATCTGTGACGATTTCGAGCCCAGTGGTCATTGAGTTCAACCCACTCGGAGAGCGCTGGCTGGTAGGGGACTGCGCGGCGGCCTAGGCGGGGTTCGCGGGCCGGGTCGCTTTGCGGGCAAACGAGCCATAGGCCGCGTTTTCCTGATCGTGCCGCGTCTGCTATACGGGACAGCGTGTCCATTGCGTTGTAATGGGCGAAGACTGTGGCGTCGGTCAGGATGATCGGACCATTTCCTGATGCCAGGAGGTTGCAGAGGTGCGGCTCTACTCTGCCCAGAGCGGTTGTCGCGTACTCGGCGAACTTGTGTGCGGACTTCTCGTTCGGCTCGGCGTTGTCGGCCCGCAAAATCGTTTCCCAGGTCGGTCTTTTTCCTGGGGCGGTGAGGCTGTGCAGGGCGTCCAAGAAGAGTCGCGTGGCAGATACTTCGGTACCACCGAACCGGCCGCCTGGGGTGTTGTTCTGGGCTGAGGCGTCGCCGGGGCTGCCTGTTAGTTCTTCGAGTGCTTCTGAGAACAGCATCATCCGGACGGTCAGGACGCGGAATCCATCGCGTGAGGCTGCGGCGACGAGCTGGTCTTCGGCTCGTGCTGCCGCAGCCAGTGCGGGATCGCTGTGGTAGCGCGTTATCCGTGTGGCGGACGTGGGACCGCGTCGGACACCGCTCGCCCAACTGGTCGAGCGTTCACCGAAGTCCGCTGGGACGTAGCGCGTCTGTCCCGTCTCCGCGTGCGTCCCTAGCTTGAGGTTGAAGCCCGCTTCGTGCAGTTCCTTCGTCAGGGACGTACCTGTCGGCAGGGAGCGGCCGCCGGCTATTTCAGGGAAGCGTGCCAGGACTCTTTCGTGGATCTGTTCGACCGTAAGGCCCGGCTGCTGATCAATGAGCCTTCCCGGTACCACCGGGACCAGGCCGGCCTGGGTGAGGCGTAGTGCTCGTACCAGGGGCAGGTCGCGCGGGTAGATCTCCAGGCGGGGGCTTGCGGCGGCGTTTGATGACGCGGCGGCTGCTATTTGCACCAGCCGCGCGTCCTCCCAGGCGATGGTGCCCGCAGGACGCGTGATGGCGTTGAGTTCGGCGAGGACCGTTGTCGCTGTCGGGATGCTTTCTTGTTTCGCCAGGCGGTCGGCGACCTTGCCCAGGCGCTGCGCGTAGTCGAGCAGGCCGGGTGCTGATGGGGTGTCCGGGTCGTCGCCGTCGCGTACTTCGAGGGCCAGCAGGCCCGCCGCCACGGCCGGGTCGGTCGCGCGGCGGTTGGCGACGTGGCGGAACTCCGCTGCGTCCGGGTTGACTTGTTCTACTTCGATCACTGCGCGGACGGCGGCCAGAGCCATCGCGCGCCGGTTCGTTCCGACCTGCCAGGTGCCTCGGACGCGGACCAGGACGTCGGCGATCTCGGCTACCGATGCGATCCGGTCGTGCTCTTCGAGCAGTTCGATGATCTGGGCGCGCAGGTCTCGTACCTCGGATGCCTTTTTCCATCGGGCGCGCTGGGCCTTGAGCATCTGCGGGACGCGGCCGGTGCTCAGACCGATCTGTTCGGCCACCTCCCGCTGGTTCGGCCATGCCGGGATGTCGGCCGGCTCGCCGTGCTCGTCGGGGATGCGCAGCAGGAGCCGCACCATCTCGCGTTCCTTGCGGTTCACGCCGTTCGTTCGCAGTTCCGGGACGAAAAGTGCGACGAGCGGATCCAGGCTCAGCGAGCGCAGCGCGGCGTCCGCGGTGTCGGTTCCGGCTACGCGCTTGTCGGCCGAGCCGGTTTCGGCGCGTTCGCGGCGGGCGTCGGCCCGGCCTTCGCTGGAGATCGGGGACGGGACGCTCCGGCCCAGGCGATCGCCCCATTCCCGTTGGCGTCGCTGAATCTCGGTCCGGGTCTTCGGACCCATTCCGCGTGCGTTGACGAGAGTGCGCTGGGAGTAGTCCAGCAGGTCGCCGACGGTCGTCAGCCCGAGGCCGAACAGGATGGACTGGGCGACCTCCGACAGGCCCGACGAGGCCAAGTTGGTGTCGCGGGTCGCCACCTCGGCGAGCCGGTCGCGCAACTGCTCGACCGTCTCGGTGCCCTCCTCGTCCGTGCCCGCCGGGGTGGACGGTGTGGTCGTCCGGGCGTCCAGGAACACGCGGCGCCACATGTCCCGCATCGGCTTGAGGTCGCTGAAGCGTTCGCCGAGATCCCGGTGCAGCGCCTTCTGGAAGAACGCCGTCAGGCCGTCCCGGATCGCCGGGTCGAACGCCTCGGTCGCGATGGTCGGGAACGGCCACTCGACCGGGTCCGTCTGCGGCGCGGTGACCCGGCCACCGCCCCATTCCGGCATTTCTCGTGACGCCATGTAATGCAAGGTCACAGCCAGTGAATAACGCTCGGCATGTCCGTCGTAGGACGAGCGGGTAATGGAGCCGAGGAACGGGTCAAGGAACCCCTCGGTGCCTGATTCGATGTGGTTGGCGGGCAGGCCGGCGTGGGAGAAGTCGATGAGCAGGAGTTCTTTTGAGCGGTTCCGCCGCACTCGGATGGCGATGTTGTCCGGCTTGAGGTCGCGGTGCCAGATGCCTTCGCTCTCCAGGGAGTCCACGGCGGCGAAGAGATAGTCGCCATAGGATTCGAGTTGGTCGACCGGCAGCCGGCCGTGCGCCTGGATCTGGCGGCCCACTGTTTCGTAGCGGAACCGGGACGGTTTGCTGCCGGTCCCGGAGTCGTCGTCGAGGCCGCGCTCGTCGCCGACGTACTCGATCACCAGGACCGTCCGGCCCCCGACCACCAGCGGCTCGGGCTCGATCAGGCGGATGATCCCGGTGGCGGAGTCCAGCCGTCCCATCACCTCGGCTTCGCGGCGCAGCGTGTCGGCGGCCTGCTCCGTCACCGCCGCCTTGAGCACCACGTACGGTCGCGAGCCGCGCCGCGCGGGGTCGTGCGCGAGGTCCCGGACGAGCAGCGCGAGCCCCGTGGCACCGCGGCCCAGCTTGCGGCGGACCTCCCAGCGGCCGGCGAGGACGTCGCCCGTCACCGCGTCCAGCGGGTCCTTGTCCGGCTCGTCGTTGCGCACCGGGTCGTCGGACGGACGTGTCAGCGCCTCCTCGACCACGTCGAGCAGGCCCAGGAACTCATCGACCGTCGACGGTCGTTCGTCGGGGTTCTTGTGTGTGGCCTGGTGGATGAAGTCGTCCAGATCGGTGCCCAGGTCGTCCAGCACGGCGCTCGGCCGCAGCCCGCCCGACGCCTCCAGCCGCCCGATCACGTCGGACTGGCTCGCGCCGGGCGCCTGCCCGGTCACCAGCAGGTAGGCGAGCGCGCCGAGCCCGTAGACGTCGATCATCACCGGGTCGGGGCGCAGGGCCGTCAGCTCGGGCGCCAGGTACGGCTCGGCGTCGTCCGCGACGGGGAACGACGACAGGGACGACGGGACGAGCCGCGAGATCCTGCCGCCCCGGGCCAGCGCGATCTGCCACTCGGAGATCTGCAGCCGTGGCCGGAGCCACGCCGCGTCGCCCGTCGGGTCGGTGCCGTCGCCGACACGTGGAACGACGTGGACGGATCCGGCCGCGAGCGCTCGGTGCCACACGCGCTGGGAATGGGCGGACCGGACGGTCTCGGCGAGCTGCCGCACCAGGGTCAGCCGGTCCAGCAGGTCGAGCCGGTCGCCGTACCGGGCGAGGTAGGCGTCCAATCGGAGCGTTCCCGGCGTGTAGTCGAACGCGAGCGCAGGCCCGGCCCGGTGTCCGGACACGTAGAGGTCGCGGAACTGGACGACGCCCGGGTGCCGGAACCGGCGCAGGACGGCCGCCTCCCGGCGCGCGACCGCCTCGACGGACTCGACCGGCTCGTCCGAGCGCAGGTAGATGCGGATGCGCGCCGGGTCTTCCAGATCGCCGTGCCGGGCGGAATAGTCGACCCAGCCCGGTCCGGTGTCCAGCGGTTTACCGTGCATGCGATAGGGGCCGACGTTGAAACTGGCGAGGCTTTTCTTGATCCCGACACGGCCCAGCGCTTCTTTGATCTTTTTGGCGTCCGGCCCGTTGATCTGACGCCGCGCGTCGCGACGCCGTTCGTTCAGCGCCTCGACCAGCGCCTCCGCGCCGAGGTGGACCCCGTTGCGGTCGTTCTCCGGAAGCTCGATCCGCAGCGACTTCTCGGTGAAGCACACCGCGGGCGAAACCCACGCCTTCTCGCCTTTGCTGCGGATCAGCCCGGCCAGTTCTTTGGACTTCTGGTCCACCAGATGGAACGGGTTGCCGTGGTTCTGGCGCGACCCGGACGGCCTGAACTGCACCCAGGTCCCGCCGTCGAATCCCAGGCGGCCGTGCCAGTTCTTCAGCTCGACCATCACCAGCCCGGTGGGCGTGATGACCAGCAGGTCCACCTCGCGGACCCGGCCCTGGCGGGAGGTGAAGGAGAAGTTGGACCACGCGTACCAGGGGTCGGCGTCGGGCAGCAGCGCGCGGATCGCTTCGAGGCCGCGGCGTTCGTGATCGAACTCCGACTCGGTGACCGTCGTCCACCGACCCTCGCGCATACAGCCGCCCCATCTTTGTCCTATTGGACAGAAACATGACACCGTCTGCTTTGACGATCGGCAGCCTAGCAATGCACTACATAAGCGGATATGAACGGCCGGGAGCGGACAATCTTTTTTGATCAGCTTGCGCGATTGGTCAGGCTATGCCAACTCCCATCCGTGGCGAGGCGGGGATGGCCAAAAGGCACGAGAGTGTGACTGGCGGTCGGCGAGACGGGTGGGGTGAGATGGTTCTCATGGGATCAGTGGAGCGTTATCCGTTCTGGGCCGGGGCGGGCGAAATCGCGCCGGAATTCGTCCGGCGGCTGAGGGCGGCGCCGCTGGACGCCGTCGAGTTGCCGAGCGGTGATCGGGCGTGGCTCGCCGTGCGGTACGACGACGTCGCCGAGGTGCTCGCGAGCCGGGCCTTCACGCGGAACCTCACCTATCCGGGGGCGCCGCGCGTCGCGGCGGACTTCGACGTCTCCGATCTGCCCGGCGCCATCCTCAATCTGGATCCGCCGGAGCACACGCGGGTGCGCAGGCTCGTTGCCGGCGCGTTCACGCCCCGGCTGGTCGAACGGCAGCGGCCCCGAATCCGGGCTGTCTGCGGGGAGCTGCTGGACGGGCTGGCGAATCCCGCCGACCTCATCGACGCCTTCGCCTTTCCCATGCCGATGGTGGTCATCTGCGAGATGCTCGGCGTCCCCCGCACCGATCTGGACCGGTTCCGCGACTGGTCCAGCGCGTACGTGTCGCTTTCGGCGCACCCGCTGGAGGAGCGCGTCGCGGCGCTCGAACAGCTCCAGGAGTACGCGCGCGAGATGATCCGGCGGCGGCGGGCCGCGCCCGGCGACGGGCTGCTCGACGCGCTGATCCGCGCCCGCGACGAGGAGGACCGGCTCAGCGAGGACGAACTCGTCCTGATGACGTTCAGCCTCATCGTCGCCGGGCACGAGGCGACCACGGCGGCGCTGTCCAGGGGCGTGTTCCGGCTGCTCGTGACCGGCCGGTACGCGGACCTCGCCGACGATCCGGGCCGCGTCCCGGCCGCCGTCGAGGAGATCCTGCGCCACGATCCGCCCGCCGACGCCGCGTTCCTGCGCGTCGCGACCGAGGACGTGCGCCTGCCGTCCGGACGGGTCCGCGCCGGGGAAGCCGTCCTCGCCGTCACGTCCGCCGCGAATCGGGACCCGGCGAAGTTCGACCGGCCGGACGTGTTCGACATCGCCCGGCCCACCGCCGACCACCTCGCCTTCGGGCGCGGCCCGCACTACTGCCTCGGCGCGAGCCTGGCGCGCGCCGAACTCCAGATCGCGCTGGCCGAACTGGTGACGCGGTTCCCCCGGCTGCGGCTCGCCGTCCCGCCCGGCTCGATCGAGTGGCGCACCGGGTCGCTCATGCTCGGTCCGACGACGCTCCCGGTGGAGCACTGAGCGTGATCCCCCGGCCCGGGGATCACCAGACCGGGAACGTTCCAAATCGCGACCGCGCCCCATTTCGTGGAACGACGGCACGTGTTCGCACGTCACATTCCTTGTCCCGGCCGCCGTGCCCGGGACCCGTTTCATCCGGACGGACGGGCTCCCAAGCCGCGGTCGATGGGAGGCTCGCCCTGACCAGCACAGATGCGTGCCCCGCCCAGGGCATTTTAAGAATTCTTTCTATTAGCATGGGCGGAGTAGGCACTCAGTGGGGGCTGGGACGCCAGGACGGGGAAGAACGCTGTGGGACACGCCAGGGGAGCAGTCGGTTTCTGGCACCCCGCGCTGTTCTACCGCGGTGACGCACAGTTCCTCGACGGTTGCCTTCCGTTCGTCCGCGACGGCGTCCTCGCGGGCGACCCGGTGGCCGTCGCGGTCCCGGCGGCGCGGCTGGCGCTGCTGGAGAAGGCGCTGCGCGCGGACGTCGGCCCCGACGCCGACCACGTCCGCTTCCTCGACATGGGCCGCGCCGGGCGCAACCCCGCGTGGATCATCCCCGGCGTCCTGCGCGACTTCGCCGACCGCCACCCGCACGAGCGCGTCCGGATCATCGGCGAGCCGATCTGGCAGGGCCGCTCCGAGCTGGAGTACCCGGCCTGCGCCCAGCACGAAGCACTGATCAACATGGCGTTCACCGGCCGGAACGTCGCGATCCTCTGCCCCTACGACGCCGACGATCTGGACGACCGGGCGCTCGCCGACGCGGCCCGCACCCACCCCGTCCTCCTCGACCGCGACGCCGAGTGGGACAGCGACGAGTACGCGCCCGAGGCCGTGGTGGACGGCTACAACCGTCCGCTCCCGCCCGCCCCCGCCGACGCGGCGACGCTCCCGTTCGACTGGGACGTGTTCGAGCGCTGCCGCGCCTTCGCCCTGGAGCGGTCGGCGGCGGCCGGGCTGAGCGACGAGCGCGGACGCGACGCCGAGCTGGCCGTGAGCGAGCTGGTCGCGAACTCGATCGTCCACGGCGGCGGCACCGGCGTCCTCGCGGCGTGGCGGGAGGGGGACCTCGCGGCGTTCGAGGTCCGTGACAGCGGGCACATCGCCGATCCGCTGGCCGGACGGCGCCCGGCGGACCCGCTGACGCCGGGCGGACGCGGGATCCTGCTGGTCAACCGCATGGCGGACCTGGTGCGCGTCCACACGACCGCCGCCGGGACGACCGTCCGGATCTTCTTCGCGCGCTGACCGTCAGAGCAGGTCGGGCCAGCGCGCGGCGACCTCCCCGACGAGCCGCCGCAGGTCCTGGTCGCGGGCGCGGTCGGCGACGAGCACGACGTCCCCGGCGTCCACGACGAGCAGGTCGCGCACGCCGAGCAGCGCGTAGCGGCGGTCGCCGGACAGGACGCGGCAGCCGTCGGCGTCGACCGCCACGACGCCGCCGGACGCGCCGGGGAAGTCCGTCCACGAGCCGATGTCGTTCCAGCGGAGGCGCGCCGGGACGAGCAGCACCCGCCCGTCGGCGGCGGCGGGCTCCACGACCGCGGGTTCGACGGCGACGCGCGGCAGGTCGTCCCAGGTCGTGGCGCCGGACAGCACCGGGACGAGGGACGGCGCGTGGTCGCGGACGAGCCCGGCGAACGTCGCCGCCCGGAACGCCATGATCGCCGTGTTCCAGTAGAAGCCGCCCGCCGCGAGGTAGGACGCGGCCGTCGCGGCGTCCGGTTTCTCATGGAACGCCGCGACCGGGCGTGCGCCGTCGCCCGTGCCGGCCGGGGCGTGCGCGTAGCCGTAGGCGGTCGCCGGACGGTCCGGGACGACCCCGACGCAGACCAGCGCGCCCCCGGCCGCCGCGCGGACGGCCTCCCCGAGCACGTCCCGCCACGTCTGCGCGCCGGACGCGACGAGCTGGTCGGCGGGCATGGACACGACGATCGCGCCGGGATCGTCCACCGACGCGACGCCGAACGCGACGGCCGCCGCCGTGTCCCGCGCGAGCGGTTCCACGAGCACGCGCGTCACGCCGAACGGCGCGGCGACCGCGCGGACGTCGGCGGCGTGCGCGCGTCCCGTCACGATCCGGACGTGCTCGGGATCGGCGAGCTGCACCGCCCTGGCCAGCGCGTTCGCCAGCGGCGGCTGCCCGGTGCCGGGGTCGAGGAGGAACTTCGGGCGGTGCGCGCGGCTGAGCGGCCACAGCCGGGTCCCGGCGCCGCCCGCGAGGACGACGACGTGGACGGTCACGCCGCGTCCCGGACCAGCGCCAGCGCGGGCAGCGGCCCGGCGAGCAGCCCGGCCAGCCGCCGCCGGGTCGCGGCGACGTCGAGCGCGGCGTGCTCCCACTCGTCCACGACGCCGATCGACAGCGCCCCGGCGAGCCGCCGCAGGTCGACGGGCGGGACCGGCTGGCCGCCGGTCTGCGCCTGCGTCCCGTTGGCGAGGACGGTCACGAGCACCGGCAGGCGCCGCAGGGCCGTGTCCAGCAGCGATTCCATGCCGCTGTGCAGCAGGGCGTAGTCGCCGATGACGCCGATGGCGGGGCGTCCGGTGCGGGCCGCGCCGCCCGCGACCGCGACGGCGGACCCGAGGCCGAGCGCGACCTCGGCGGCGGAGTAGGGCGGGTAACAGAGGCGGATGGACGAGCCGACGTCGGCGGCGACGAAGACGTCCAGCCCGGCGAGCGCCGCGTAGAGGGTGGCGTAGCGGCGCGGCGGCGGCTGGTCGTCCGGTTTGTGCGCGATGTCGGTCCAGGTGCCGGGCGGGTCGGCCCAGGCGCGGCGGAGCAGGTCCGGTGACAGCGAGCCCTCGGGCGGGAGGTGGCCGGTGAGCCTGCCGCGCACCCGCGTCCGGTCGGCGGCGGCCTCGCGGATCAGGTGCTCGGCGAACGGCAGCGGCTCCTCCACGACGAGCACGCGGGCGTGCCGGTCGGCGAACGCGACGGCCGGGACGGGCAGCGGCCAGCCCGCGCGGACGCGGAGCAGGCATCCGGCGCCGGTGACGTGCCGCTGGGCCGCGCCGACGGCGATCACCGCGTCGTCGCAGGTCTCCGCGCAGGTGGCGGTCGTGTGGCCGTCCAGTTCGGCCTGGACGGCGGGCTGGACGACCAGGCGCCGGTGCTGGTGGCGGCCCAGTTTCGTCAGCCGGTGGGCGACCGTCCGGTCCACCCGGCCGCCCGCGTCCGCCGGACCCGGCCGCGCCCGCAGACGGCCGTCGCCGCAGTCGGCGTGCAGCGCGGACGTCACCCGGACGATGACCGGCACGCCCGTCCGCTCCGAAAGCAAAAACGCGTCGCGCACCGCCGCGCGCGCGTCGCCGGCCCCCGCCGGGTCGAGGACGGGTAGCCCGGCAAGACGGCCGAGCGCGCGCGAGTCGTTGAGCGTGGTGGACGCGGCGGCGTCGAGATCGTCCCCGGACACCACGACCAGTCCGGCCCCGATGCCGTGGACGGCGGCGTTGGCGAGCGGGTCCAGGGCCGCCGCGAGCCCGTTGTGCTTCATCACCGCGCAGGACCGGACGCCCGCCGCCGACAGCCCGACCGCCGACTCGACGGCGCTCTTCTCCCCGACCGCCCACTCGAAGTCCGGCAGGTCGCTCAGCGTCTCGGCGAGGTGGGTGACCGGCCGCCCCGCGACCGCGAGGACGCGTCCGGTCGCGCCGGCGACGGCCGCCGCGACGTCGAGGCAGGTGGCGGGGGTCGTCGGGGGTTCCATCGCGCCTCCGCGTCACGCGCCGGGACGAGCGTTGTCCCGAATAAAACATTTCCTGACGCGAAAGGGAACCCCTCCTGACTGGTTTCATCAAGACCGGAGGCGGCCCCGCACAGGACGTGCGGGGCCGCGCTCGCGTTCAGTCGCGGTCGCCCGCGCAGGCGCCGGCGTTCTGGTTGCCGACGAGGTTGATCGGGATCGCCAGCAGGGCGGCGTCGCTGCAGTCGCCGCCGTGCCCGTGCCCGGCGACCTCGGCCCGCGCCGGAACCGCCGCGAGCACCGCGCTCATCGCGAGGGCCGTCACGCCCGCCGCCAGCGCGGACGTCCACCGATTCACCATGGGGAACTCCTCTCCTTCGGACTGACGTTCGCGAGATGCCCGGACACACGGACGGCAATCGCGTCGTCACGCGGAGTTCCACACCGGGCAAGTGACCGGTGGCCGGCCCGCGACGCGCCTTTCCGTCAGGCGGCAATCCGGCGGGACGACAGATTCGGCTTTCCCCCCAGGGGTACGTTCCGGCCGGGGAGGATCTTGGATGAACGCACCGCCGCGCACGGTCGCGCTCGTGACCGGCGCCGACCGCGGCAGGGGACGGGAGATCGCCCGGCGGCTCGCCGAGCGGGGCCAGCACGTCCTGCTCGGCTCGTCCGGCGCGGAACCGGCCACGGCCGCGGCGCTGGAGCTGAGCGCCGAGGGGCTGGACGTCCGTCCGCTGCTGCTGGACACCGCCGATCCGGCCGACGTCGCCGCCGCAGCCGACGCGGTGGCGTCCGGGTACGGGCGGCTGGACGTGCTCGTCAACAGCGCGGGCGTCACCGGCGACCGGGCGTTCGACGAGCTGGACGAGGACGAGCTGCGCCGGGCGCTGGAGGTCAACGTGCTCGGAACGTTCCGGGTGACGCGGGCGCTGCTCCCGCTGCTGCTGCGGTCCCCGGCGGGCCGGGTCGTCAACGCGTCCGCCGGGCCGGGCGCGGCCCGCACGCCCGCCGGTGACGTGTCGCGGGCCGCGCTGGACGTCCTGACGCTGGAGTACGCCAAGGCGCTGCGCGGCACGCACGTCAAGGTGAACGCGGTCGCGCCGGACCTGCCGGACGTCGCGGCGGTCGCCGTCCGGCTCGCCACGCTGGACGCCGACGGCCCGACCGGGGAGATCCACGGATGAGCGGGCCGCTCGCCGATTTCCTGTTCGAGATCGGCCTGCTCAAGCGCTACAAGCGGACGGGCTGGCTGGTCGCGGGCGTCGCCGGTCCCGAGAGCATCGCCGACCATTCCATGCGGACGGCCGTCATCGCCGCCGTCCTCGCCGTCCTGGAGGGCGCGAATCCGGACCGCGCCGCGCTGCTCGCCCTTTTCCACGACACGCAGGAGACACGGCTCACGGATCTGCCGTATCTGTCGCGTCCGTACGTGACGAAGGCGGACAACGAGGAGGTCACCGCGGACCAGGCGCGCGCCCTCCCCGAAGTTCTGGCCGCCTTTCTCGGCGGGGTCGTCGGCGAGTACGAGGGAAAGGCGAGCCCGGAGGCCGTGTGCGCCCGGGACGCCGACAAACTCGAATGCCTGCTCCAGGCCGTCGAATACCGGAGCCAGGGCAATCAGAACGTGCAGCCGTGGATCGACACCTCGCTCGCGCAGCTCACCACCGACACGGCGAAGCGCATCGCGGAAAGCGCGCTGGACACCGGCTGCCTGGACTGGCTGGCCCGTGCGCTCGGCCGGGAACCCTGATCAGAACGCGCCGATGCCCCCGTCCACGGCGATGTAGGCGCCGTGCACGTAATCGGCGTCGTCCGAGACCAGGAACGCGACCGCCGCGGCGATGTCGCCCGGCGTGCCGATGCGCCGGGACGGGACGGTCTTCGCGAAGTCCTCTCCGGTGACGGCGAGCATGTCGCGGGTGCCCTCGGTGGCGATCGCACCGGGGCTGACGGTGTTCACGCGGATTCCCGAGGGCGCGTACTCGGCCGTCCAGGATTGCGTGAGGTTGTTCAGCGCGGCCTTGCTGGACGCGTAGGCGACGACGTCCTTCGCCGCCTGGCGCGAGACGACCGTGCTGATGTTGACGATCGCGCCGCCGCCGCGCTCGGCCATTTTCGGCGCGAGTTCGGCGACCAGGAAGAACGGCGCCTTCACGTTGACGGCGTAGATGGAGTCGAAGACCTCCTCGGTGGTGTCGGCGACCGGCAGGAACGGGAAGATGCCCGCGTTGTTGACCAGGATGTCGACCTGCCCGGTGATCGCGAGCGCGGCCCGGGCGAGGGAGCCCGGGCCGCCGGGGGCGGCGAGGTCGGCGGGCGCGAAGTCGGCCGCGCCGCCGGCGGCGCGCAGCGCCTCGACCGTCCGCGCGCCGCGGTCGGCGTCGCGGCCGGAGACGATGACGTGCGCGCCGCGCTCGGCGAGGACCTCGGCGACGGCACGGCCGATACCGCTCGTGGAACCGGTCACGAGGGCGGTCTTGCCGGTGAGAGAGGACACGGAACTCCCCGGGGGAAAGTGGGATGGACTGTGTCGGAAATATCAGTGCGAAGCGTGAAAGGCCACGGCTGGTCCCGACACAGTCCTGTTCCGGTCAGGCCGCGGTGAAGCCGCCGTCCGCGGTGAGGTTGGCGCCGTGGACGAACCCGGCCTCGTCCGCGGCGAGGAACGCGACGGCCGCGGCGACCTCGCGCGGCTCGCCGAGCCTGCCCGCCGGGACGCGCGCCTCGAACGCGTCCCGGTTGGCGGTGAGGAGGTCGCGCGCGCCCTCGGTGACGATCGGGCCGGGGCTCACGGTGTTGACGCGGACGCCCGACGCCGCGAACTCGGCCGTCCACGACCGCGAGAGGTTGTCGAGCGCGGCCTTGCTGAGGGCGTAGACGACGGCGTCCTTGGAGCCCCGGGTCGCGACGACGGAGCTGATGTTGACGATCGCGCCGCCGCCCCGCGCGGCCATCGCGGGCGCGAGTTCGGCGACGAGCAGGAACGGCGCCTTCACGTTGACGGCGTAGACGGTGTCGAGGATCTCCTCGGTGGTGTCGGCGGTCGGCGCGAACGGGAAGATGCCCGCGTTGTTGACCAGGACGTCGATCCGGCCGGTGATCGCCGACGCCTCCCGGGCGAGCGCGCGGGCGCCGTCGGCCGAGGTCAGGTCGGCCTGGACGAAGTCGGCCTTGCCGCCCGCCGCGCGGATGGCCTCGACCGCCTGCGCGCCGCGTCCGGCGTCCCGGCCGGAGACGATGACGTGCGCGCCGCGCTCGGCGAGGAGGTCGGCGACGGCGCGGCCGATGCCGCTGGTGGAGCCGGTCACGAGAGCGGTCTTGCCGGTGAGCGAAGAGGACACGAGTGACTCCCCAGTAGTTGGAATGACCTTTCCAGGAGTACCAGGGGCAAGATTGGAATGTCAATTCCAATCCGGGTAGGATGAGCGCATGAGCGCCGCCGAGCCACGCCTGACCGCACCCGGGCGCCGCACGCGCGAGCGCATCGTCGAGACGGCCGCCGAGCTGATGTTCCGCAAGGGCGTCGCGGGGACGAGCATCCCCGACATCCAGCAGGCCGCCGGGGTCAGCGCGTCGCAGATCTACCACTACTTCAAGGACAAGCAGGGGCTCGTCCGCGCGGTGATCGAGTACCGGACCGAGCAGGCGCTCGTCCACCAGCGCCCGCTGCTGGAGGCGCTGGACAGCTTCGAGGGGCTGCGCGCGTGGTCCGACTCCGTCGTCGCGATCCAGGACGGGCGCGGCTGCGCCGGCGGCTGCGAGGTCGGGTCGCTCGCCAGCGAGCTGGCCGAGTCCTGCCCGGAGACGCGCACCGCGCTGGCCGCCTCGTTCGAGCGCTGGGAGGAGCCGATCCGCGTCGGCCTGGTCCGGTTGCGGGGACGCGGCAAGCTGCGGGCCGACGCCGACCCGCACGATCTCGCGACCGTCCTGCTCGCGGCGCTCCAGGGCGGGCTGCTGCTCACGCAGGTGCGGCGCACGTCCCACCCGCTGCGGACCGCGCTGGACGGCGCGCTCGCCTACATCGCGACGTTCGCGACGTAGGTCAGCGTTCGGCGGGCGTCCCGGCGGCCATCTCGATGCGGCGCGTCGTCCGCACGGCGTCGAGCATCCGGCGGTCGTGCGTCACCAGCAGCAGCGTGCCGGTGTAGGAGTCGAGCGCGGACTCCAACTGCTCGATCGCGGGCAGGTCGAGGTGGTTGGTCGGCTCGTCCAGGACGAGCAGGTTCACGCCGCGTCCCTGGAGCAGCGCGAGGGCCGCGCGCGTCCGCTCGCCGGGCGACAGGCTCGCGGCCGGACGCGTCACGTGGTCGGCGCGCAGGCCGAACTTGGCGAGCAGCGTCCGGACGTCGGCGGGCGAGGTCTCCGGGACGGCGGCGCGGAACGCGTCCAGCAGGCCCTCGCCGCCGTGGAACAGCGCGCGGGCCTGGTCGATCTCGCCGACGACGACGCCGGGGCCGAGCGCCGCCGACCCCGCGTCCAGCGGGACGCGGCCGAGCAGCGCGCCGAGCAGCGTCGACTTCCCCGACCCGTTCGCGCCGGTGATCGCCACGCGGTCCGCCCAGTCGATCTGGAGCGTCGCCGGGCCGAACGTGAACGCGCCGCGCTTCACCACGGCGTCCCGCAGCGTCGCGACGACCGCGCCCGAGCGGGGCGCGGCGGCGATCTGCATCCGCAGCTCCCACTCCTTGCGCGGTTCCTCGACCGTCTCCATCCGCTCGATCATCCGCTCGGACTGCCGGACCTTCGCGGCCTGCTTCTCCGACGCCTCGGCGCGGAACTTCTTGCCGATCTTGTCGTTGTCGGTGCTCTTGCGGCGCGCGTTGCGGACGCCCTTGTCCATCCACGCCCGCTGCGTGCGCGCCCGGTCCTCCAGCGCGGCGCGGCGGTCGGCGTACTCCTCGTAGTTCTCGCGGGCGTGCCGCCGCGCGACCGCGCGTTCCTCCAGGTAGGACGCGTAACCGCCGCCGAACAGCGTGATCTGCTGCTGCGCCAGGTCCAGTTCGAGGATCTTGGTGGCCGTTCGGGTGAGGAACTCGCGGTCGTGGCTGACGACGACCACGCCCGCGCGCAGGCTCTGGACGAACTCCTCCAGCCGCGCGAGGCCGTCGAGGTCGAGGTCGTTGGTGGGCTCGTCCAGCAGGAACACGTCGTGCCGCGACAGCAGCAGCGACGCCAGCCCCGCCCGCGCCGCCTGCCCGCCCGACAGCGCGGTCATCGGGGTGGCGAGGTCGACGGCCAGCCCGAGCGAGGCGGCGACGCTCTCGGCGCGCTCGTCCAGGTCCGCGCCGCCGAGGTCGAGCCAGCGCTCCAGGCTCTCGGCGTAGGCGTCACCGGCGCCGGGCGCGTCGTCCACCAGGCCCTGGGTGGCGGCGTCCATCGCCTCCTGAGCCGCGGCGACGCCCGTCCGGCGGGCCAGGAACGCCCGGACGGTCTCGCCGTCGCGCCGCTGCGCCTCCTGCGGCAGGTGCCCCACGACGGCCGACGGCGGCGACAGGCGCACCTCGCCGTCCTCCGGCGGCGTGAGCCCCGCGAGGATCCGCAGCAACGTGGACTTGCCGGCGCCGTTGGCCCCGACGAGCCCGATCACGTCCCCCGGCGCCACCACCAGGTCGAGACCGCTGAACAGTGCGCGGTCGCCATGACCCGCGGCGAGATTCTTGACTACGAGCGTCCCGGACATCAGCCCGATCGTAGGCGGTCGCGGGCGTGCGGCGCGGTCAGAGCCACCCGTTGCGGCGGAAACCCCGGTAGAGCGTCAGGCAGATGGTCGCGATGACGCCGACGATCATCGGATAGCCGTACCGCCAGTGCAGCTCCGGCATGTGGTCGAAGTTCATGCCGTACATCCCGGCGATGGCCGTCGGGACCATGAAGATCGCGCCCCACGCCGAGATCTTCCGCATGTCCTGGTTGTCGGCGACCGTCACCTGCGTCATGTGCGCCTGGAGGATCGGGTTCAGCAGCTCGTCGTAGGACTCCACCAGCTCCCGGACGCGGGTCAGGTGGTCCTCGACGTCGCGCAGGTACTCCTTGATGTCGTCGGGGACGAACCGCCGCCCGGTCAGGTTGCGCAGCGGCCCCGCGAGCGGCCCGACGGCGCGCTTGAGCTGGATGACCTCGCGCTTCAGCCGGTAGATGCGGCGGGCCTCGTCGGTGCGCTCGGGCGAGAACACCGTCTCCTCGACCTCGTCGATGTCCTCCTGGAGGGCCTCGGCGACGTTCACGTACCCGTCCACCACGCGGTCGGCGACGGCGTGCAGCACGGCGGCGGGGCCGAGCGCGAGGCGCTCCGGCCGCTCCTCCAGCCGCGCCCGGACGGTCGCCAGCTCCCCGTGCGCGCCGTGCCGGACGGTCACCACGAAGTCCGCGCCGCAGAACACCATCAGCTCGCCGGTCTCCACGACCTCCGCCTCCTCGGGCGGACGCCGGACGTAACCGACGGTCTTCATCACGAAGAAGTGCGTGTCGTCGTAGCGTTCCAGTTTCGGCCGCTGGTGGGCGTTGATGGCGTCCTCGACGGCGAGCGGGTGCAGGCCGAACACCTCGGCCAGCTCGGTCAGCTCGGCGGCGGACGGCTCGTGCAGCCCGACCCAGACGAACCCGGCGCTCTCCTCGTCACCGGCGTCGAGGCGGCCGTCGCGGATGAGCCGGACGGCGTCGGCGACCGAGTCCGTGCAGACGCGGTGCCCGTCGATGTAGGCGGCCCAGTCGATCACCGCGGTGTCGCGGACGGCGGCGCGGGTCAGCCGCTCGGGCCTGCTGCGCGGCTTGAACAGCGCCATCGTCGGACGCCCGGGACGTACACGCGTCATGGCCATGAGGTGCTCCTAACCGCCCGGTCGCACGCGCCTGCGCGCGCCCGGCCCGGTCAGTGCGGGGAGCGCGCGTGAGGGAGTGCGTCCGGACGCCGTGGGACGGCGGTCGGTCGGACAGTCCCGCTCGGACTGTGAGGGTTCTCCGGCGAACTGCACGTATCACCAGGACTCATCCCGACCACCTCCTTCACCACCGTCGAGCGTCTCAAGACTTTTGAAGACTACCAGCCGACATATGAGACGCAGTTGACAACGCGGAAGTTGCCTCCGACCTCATCCGGGCGTCCCGTGTCGTACACCGGCCCGTCCGGGACGGCGACCGCGCGCACGCGTGAAACCCGGCGGCGTGGGGCCGCGCGGGCAGTCGGTAAGCTCCCCGATCGTGCGAGTACTCGTCCTTGGACCGGGTGGCCGCGAGCACGCGCTCGCCCGCGCCCTGCGCCGCGACCCCGCCGTCACCGACCTGCACTGCGGGCCCGGCAACCCGGGGACGGCCGCCGTCGCGACCAACCACCAGATCGACCCGACCGACCCGGCCGCCGTGGTCGAGCTGGCCGGACGGCTCGGCGTCGACCTCGTCGTCGTCGGCCCCGAGGCGGTGCTCGTCGCGGGCGTCGGGGACGCGCTGCGCGCCGCCGGGATCGCCTGCTTCGGCCCGGACGCCGAGGCCGCGCGGATCGAGGGCTCCAAGGCGTTCGCCAAGGACGTGATGCGCGCCGCCGGGGTGCCGACCGCCGACGCGCAGGTCTGCGACTCGATGGTCGACGTCGAGGCCGCGCTCGACGCCTACGGCCCGCCCTACGTGGTGAAGGACGACGGGCTCGCGGCGGGCAAGGGCGTCGTCGTGACGTCCGACCGCGCCGCCGCGCTCGCGCACGCCGCCGCCTGCGACCGCGTCGTCGTCGAGGCGTATCTGGACGGGCCCGAGGTGTCGCTGTTCGCGCTGTGCGACGGCGTCAGCGCCGTCCCGCTGCTGCCCGCGCAGGACTTCAAGCGAGCGCTGGACGGCGACGAAGGGCCGAACACCGGCGGCATGGGCGCCTACACGCCGCTGCCGTGGGCGCCCGCGGGCCTGGTGGACGAGGTGATGGCGACGGTCGTCCGGCCCACGCTGGACGAGTTGCGCTCCCGGGGCACGCCGTACGTCGGGGTGCTCTACGCGGGGCTCGCGCTGACGTCGGCCGGGGTGCGGGTCGTGGAGTTCAACGCGCGGTTCGGGGACCCGGAGACGCAGGTCGTCCTGGACCGGCTCGCGACCCCGCTCGGCGGGCTGCTCCAGGCGTGCGCGCTCGGCGTCCTCGACCCGTCGGCGGCGCTGGAGTGGACGCCGGGCGCCGCCGTGACGGTCGTCGTCGCGGCGGAGGACTACCCGGCCGCGCCGGTGAAGGGCGACGTCATCGCGGGCGTCGCCGAGGCGGACGCCGTGGCGGGCGCGTACGTGCTGCACGCGGGCACCGCGCTGGACGGCGAAGGCCTGCTGGTCGCCAACGGCGGACGCGTCCTCAACGTGGTCGGCACGGGCGCGGACGTGGCGGAAGCTCGGGCGGCGGCCTACGCGGCGCTCGCAAAGCTGAAGATGCGCGGCGGCCACTACCGCACCGACATCGCCGCCCAGGCCGACGGCGCCGCGCTCGCCTGACGGCCCACGCGCCGACGGCGGGACCGCCGCGCTCGGTTGCCGCCGCGCAGGGCTTGCGCACCGGGATTTCCGTCGCGCTCGATTGCCGCGGCGCGGGGTTTGCGCCGCGCGGGGTTCGCGGCGGGCTCGTTGGCGGGGTTCGCGGAATTGGGCGTTCCGATGGGAGCGCTTGCGGACGGCTTGGCCGGGTGCCTGCCCGCCCCTTGTTACCGTCGGTCGAGGCGGTGCGGGAGGAGGTAATGCATGGCGGTCGATCTCGGGCGTGAGCTGGCCCTTCCTTTCGAGCAGCTCATCGGCGCACCACTGCAGAGCGTGGTCAAGGCCGGGGCGATGGCGGGCAGTTCGACCGCCGACTTCATCCAGAGCGTGGGCCTGCAATCCGGCGAGGACGGCCGGAGCACCGCTCGTACGGTCGACTTCTCTTTCAAGAGGCCGTCGAGTGACGGCGCGGGGGCCGTCGGCCAGGACGTGGAACTCAGCGTTCCGCTCCTCACGATGGTGCCCATTCCGTATCTCCAGTTGAAGCGGACGCAGCTCGACTTCGAGGTGAAGATCGAGTCCACGACCGTCGAGCAGCAGGACACCGACGCGGCGGCGGATGCGGGGGCGAGCGGCGGTTTCTGGGGCGTCTCGGCGTCGTTCAAGGCGACGTACGAGTCCAAGAGCGCCCAGGACGACACGACGAACCGGTCGGCGACGCTCGGGGTCCACGTCGAGGCCGTCCAGGACGACATGCCCGCCGGTCTTCAGCGGGTGCTCAACCTGCTCGAATCGGCCATCACCGACTCGCCGCAGCCGCAGAAGTAGGAAGCGCCATGGCCGACCTGACACTGGACGACCTCATCGTCGGGTTGGCCCGCTCCGCCGAACGGGCGGAACGCCGTCTCCACGACGCGTGGCGGCCGGGAGAGGGTTCCCGGCTCCACGTTCACCACGTGGAATTCGAGGTCGTGTATTCGCGGGCGGAGTCGGGCGCCGTCTCGGTCGGCGCCCGACCCGCGCGCGGAGCACGACGGCTGCGTTTCCTGCTCGGCGACGAGCCGGCCCCAGGGAGAGGCACCGCATGAGCGAATCCGGGGACGCCGGCGCGCTGGCGTCCTTGCGCGTCGAACAGTTGCTCGCCGCCGCCTACCAGGGCGTCGTCCGCGCGCAGGCGGGCGCTTTCCAGGAGGCGGCCCGCGTCATCGACGGCCTCGGATTCTCCACCGACGAGCACGGACGCAAAGTCGCCCGGACGCTCGAATTCGACGTCCGCCGTCTCGAATTCGATCCGGAACTCCAGGAGACGGCGGTGAAGAACGTCCACGTCTCCGTTCCCGTGCTCTCGATGCTCACCCTGCCCAACCTGGTCGTGGACGAGGCCGACATCGAGATGGCGCTCCAGATCACCGGCCACGACGGCGACGCCGTCCTCCGCGCCCGGGTCGCCCCGCACCAGCAGGACGCGAACCTGAGGATCCGGACGCGCCTGAAGCAGCAGCCGTCCACCGGCGCCGCCCGGATCGGCCAGATCCTCGACACGGCCGTCGCGGACGCCCGCGAAGGATGACCCGCGTTGCTCCACCTGCCCGAATCGGGCAAGATCTCCGGATTACATGATTACCCCGCTGGTCGGAGCACCGCATGGCCCCCGCGCACACCCCCGCCCCTCCCCTCGACGATGAAGGCGAGGTCTACCGGGTCACCACCCTGGAACTGTTCTTCGACCTCGTCTTCGTCTTCGCGCTCACCCAGCTCACCGGCGTCTTCACCCACCATCTGAACCCGGCCGGCCTGGCGCAGGTCGTGATCATGTTCGGCGTCCTGTGGTGGATGTACGCCGGGTACGCGTGGCTGACCAACACGCTCGCCCCCACGACGCCCGGACGGCGGCTGCTCGTGCTCGTCGGCATGGGCGGGTTCTTCATGGTCGCGCTCGCCACCCCCACCGGTTTCGGACGCGGCGGGATCTTCTGGGGCATCGGCTATCTCGTCCTGGTCGGCGCACACGCCGCGCTCTACAGCCGTGAGAACCCGCAGATCTTCCGGGTGCTGCCCGCGAACGTCCTGGCCGGCGCGCTGATCGTCGCGGCGGGCGTGCTGGCGGACGGCCCGGCGGTGTGGGTGCTGTGGACGCTCGCGCTGGTCGTCCCGATCGTGCAGCCCTACCTCGTCCCGGCGGGCGGACGGTTCCGGCTCCGGCCCGCGCACATCGTGGAGCGCCACGGCCTGCTCGTCATGATCACGCTCGGCGAGTCGATCGCGGCGATGGGCGCGGGCGCGGCGGCGCTGGAGCTGGACGCGGGGCTCGTCCTCGCGGTCCTGCTCGGCCTCGCGCTCGCCGCCGCCCTCTGGTGGACGTACTTCGACGGCGACGACGAGCGCGCCGAGGAGAAGCTGACCGAGGCGGGCGAGGTCCGCCGCGTCCAGCTCACCATGTTCGGCTACTTCTACGCCCACATCCCGCTGCTTGTGGGCGTCCTGGTGCTGGCGGCCGGGCTGAAGAAGGCCGTCGGGCACGCGGCCGACCACCTGCACACCGGCCCCGCGCTGGCCCTCGGCGGCGGCCTCGCGCTCTACCTCGCGGGCGACGCGCTGTTCCGGCGGATCATCGGCATCGGGCCGTCCAAGATCAGGATCGGCGCGGCGGTCGCGAGCCTCGCCGCCGTCCCGGCCGGGCTCTGGGCGGCGGGCGCGGAGCTGGCCCTGCTCACGGCGGTGCTCGTCGTCGCGCTGCTCGCCGAACACCGCGCCGGACGCGAGCACGCGGAACCACCTGCGACAATCGAGCCGTGATCGAACGGTACACACTTCCGGAGATGGGCCGCGTCTGGAGCGACGCGCACAAGTACGAGCTGTGGTGCCGGGTGGAGACCCTGGTGGTCGAGGCCCACGCCGCCGCGGGGACGATCCCCGCCGACGTCGTGGAGCCGGTCCGCAACGCGCCGCCGCCCACCCCGGAGGCGGTGCACGCGATCGAGGCCGTCACCCAGCACGACGTGATCGCGTTCCTGTCGGCGTGGGCGGACAACACCGAGCCGCGCGAGGCCGCCCGGTTCGTCCACTTCGGCATGACGTCGTCGGACCTGCTGGACACCGCGCTGGCCCTCCAGCTCGTCGAGGCGACCGACATCCTGCTGGACAAGGCCGACCGGCTCGTCGTGACGCTGCGCGACCACGCGCTGGAGCACCGCGCGACGTTCCGCGTGGGCCGGACGCACGGCATCCACGGCGAACCGGACGTCTGGGGCCACCGCGTCGCCGACTTCGCCTTCGCGATGGCGAGGTCCCGCGACCGGCTGCGGCGGGCGCGCGAGGCCGTCGGCGTGATGGCGATCTCCGGCGCCGTCGGGACGTACTCCAACATCGACCCGGCCATCGAGCGGCACGTCGCCGACCGGCTGGACCTGACGCCCGCCGACGTGTCCACACAGGTCGTGCTGCGCGACGGCATCGCCGAGTGGACGTCCGCGCTGGCGATCATGGCGACGGTCTGCGAGGCCATCGCGCTGGAGGTCCGGCACGGGCAGCGCACCGAGGTCCGCGAGCTGTGGGAGCCGTTCGGCAAGGGCCAGAAGGGCTCGTCGGCGATGCCGCACAAGAAGAACCCGATCATCTCCGAGCGGCTGGCGGGGATGGCGCGGATCGTGCGGGCGCAGATCGTCCCGGTCATGGAGGGCATCCCGCTGTGGCATGAGCGCGACATTTCGCACTCGTCCACGGAGCGGATCGCGCTGCCGGACGCCTCCATCGCGCTCGACTACATGCTGAACCTGACGAACCGCCTCATGTCCGGCCTGGTGGTAGACAAGGCGCGGATGCAGGAGAACCTGGAGTCGACCGGCGGGCTGATCTACACGTCCACCGTCCTGCTGGAGCTGGTCGAGGCCGGGATGTCCCGCGACGACGAGGCGTACCCGCTCGTCCAGCGCGCCGCGATGCGCACCTGGGAGACGGGCGTCCCGTTCCGCGCGACGCTGCGCGAGGAGGCCGCCGCGGCGGGTCTCGCGCTGGACGAGGCGCGCCTGGACGAGGTGTCGCGTCCCGAGCGGTTCGTGGCGCGCCTGGCCCCGATGTTCGACCGTTTGGCAGCCTTGACGTAATCCCGCCGGAACAGGAGACGGCCGTGACCGCGACCCTCACCGGGCTCACCGTGTACCCGCTGAAGAGCGGCGGGGGCACGCCGCTGACGACCGCCGGGCTGGTGTCCCGGGGGCTCCGGCACGACCGCGAGTTCATGCTGGTCGACGCCGACGGCCGTTTCCTGTCCCAGCGCACGAGCCCGGAGATGGCGCTGCTGCGGCCCGCCTTCGACGGCGAGGCGCTGACGGTCGCCGCGCCGGGCGCCGCCGAGCCGCTCGTCCACAAGGCGACGGTGGACGGCCCGGTGCGCGACGTGACCGTCCACGGCAAGGACTGCGCGGGCGTCGACCAGGGCGACGAGGCCGCGTTGTGGTTCGGGTCCGTGCTCGGGCTGGACTGCCGGCTCGTCCGGTTCACCGGGCACCGCCCGACGTCGCGGGGCGGCGGCGAGCTGATGTTCGCCGACGGCTACCCGCTGCTGGTGATCTCCGAGGAGTCCCTGGACGACCTGAACGCGCGGCTGGACGCGCCGCTGCCGATGGACCGGTTCCGCCCGAATCTCGTGCTGCGCGGCCTCGGCGCGTACGGCGAGGACCGGGTGCGGCGGCTGCGGGTGGGCGGGGCGGTGATCGAGATGGTCAAGCCGTCCGCCCGCTGCGTGATCACCACGATCGACCAGCGCACGGCCGAGCGGGGGCGCGAGCCGCTGCGCACGCTCGCGACCTACCGGATGCTGGACCGGGGCCTGCTGTTCGGGCACAACGCCGTTCCCCGGTCGTTCGGGACGCTGACGGTCGGCGACCCGGTCGAGGTGCTGGACGCGTGACCCCGGGTGCGGGTCCGTTTTCATGATCAACTTAGACTGCGGGAAGCGCGTTCGCGTTCCGTTCCGTCCGGATCGGGACAGAACGGAACGATTGAGGTACACGGACCATCTGAAAACACCAGAGAGTGGGTAAACCGGGCGCGCTCGGGGCGCTTCGCCACCGATCCGGTGGTTTACTGGGGCTGCGTTCACACCGCAGGGGGCGTCCCTGGCACGCCCGCGATCCCGAGCCCGCGATTTCCGCGCCGGGCGGGCGGATCCGATTTCCCGCTCCGGCATGCATCCGTTTCCCGCAGCTAAGGAGTCACATGCGCATCAGTGGACTGGAGACCCGCGCCGCACGCCGGGCCGGGAGGCCCGCCACGGGGGAGGCGCGACGTCGTCGCGAGCGCGCGGGGAGCGCCGCGTGAACGCCGGGCAGGAGGTCCGCTACCGGGTCCGCGGCGGACGGCGGCTGGACGGGACCGTCTTCATCCAGGGCGCGAAGAACGCCGTGCTGCCGATGATCGGCGCGTCGCTGATGGCGTCCGAGGGGCGCACCGTGCTGCGCAACGTCCCGATCATCGAGGACGTGCGCCGCGCCGTCGAGCTGGCACAGGCCCTCGGCGCGAAGGCCGAGCTGCACGAGGCCGAGCGGACGCTGGTCATCGACGCCTCGACGCTGTCGAGCCCGGTGCTGCCCGCCGAGATCGCCGCGCGGTTCCGCGGCTCGTTCCTGTTCGTCCCGGCGCTGCTGCACCGGCTGGGCGAGGCCGTCATCGAGGGCGTCGGCGGATGCAACCTCGGCAGCCGTAACCTGGACTTCCACTACAACGGCTTCAAGCGCATGGGCGCGACCGTCACCGAGCAGATGGCGGGCGACGACGGCGTCATCCACATCAAGGCCGGCGACCTGCGCGGCGGCACCCTCTACTGCGACACTCCCTCGCACACCGGCACCGAGAACCTGATCATGGCGGCGGCCCTCGCGCATGGCACCACGCTGATCAAGAACGCGGCGCTGGAGCCCGAGGTCCTGGACAACATCGCCTTCCTCCAGGCGATGGGCGCGAAGATCAGCGGCGGCGGGACGGGCTTCATCACCGTCGAGGGCGTCGACGGCCTGCGCGCGGTCGAGCACACCGTCATGCCGGACCGGATCGACGCCGGCGTCTTCGTGATGGCCGCCGCGATCACCGGGGGCGAGCTGAACCTCGTCGGCGCGGCGCTGGAGCACCTCGGCGTCGCCGGCGACAAGCTGGAGCAGATGGGCGTCGAGTTCCACCAGCAGGGCGCGGTGCTGCACGTCCGGCGCGACCGTCCGCTGCGCCCGATCAACGTGATCACCGACGAGTACCCGGGATTCGCGACGGATCTCCAGTCGCCGATCATGGCCGTGTCCTGCTTCGCGGACGGCCCGTCCTACATTTACGAGCGCATTTTCGACGGCCGCTTCAAACTCGCGGACGAACTTCGCAAGATGGGCGCCGACATCGAGGTCAACGGCAACCGCGCGAAGGTCCTCGGGGCGACCCCGCTGCGCGGCGCCGAGGTCGAGGCGCACGACCTGCGGTGCGGCAGCGCGCTCGTCCTCGCCGGGCTCGCGGCCGAGGGCGAGACGACGATCACCTCCGCGTACTACCTGGACCGCGGCCACGCCCACACGGCCGAGCGGCTTTCGCAGGTCGGAGCCGACATCGAACGCGAAGTCGGCTAACAAAACCGGTCAAGGCACTGCTAACCGCCCGGCGAGGTCGATACCATCCCTCGCCGGGCGGATCCGTCGTTCTTCCCACTGAGCGGGACCGGGATGGACGGTCGCCCGCCGCCGTCCCGAACGAATCGGCCTTCCCCCCGCCGCGTGCGCACACTATGACGGCCCGGTCAGGCGCCTCGCACGTTTTCGGGTCTTGTCTTTTAACTTCGGACACCCGAAGATGCAGGATCAAGGCTGGCCGAATGGTGACAAATTACTTCCCAGGGGGTCGCGTAGGTTACTTTTTCGCCGCACTCTTGATTCGATTTCGCGTCCGGGCGCCACGAGATGGCACCCTGACCCGATCCGTCCACTGAGGAACGAATCGCACGGGAACTGCGGTGCTGGGTCACAAGGCAGGGGCGAAAAGCCATGAGTCAACCGTTGGGCGGAGCGTGCGCGAACGCAGGGCCGGAGCCGGACCGGGACCCCCCGGCCGGCCGGGAAGCGAGCGGTCACCGATGACCACGGCGCGAGCGGGCGGGATCACCCCCGACCTCACGATCGGCGTCGTCGGCCCGCATGACCTGGTCGAACGCGTCATGCTCATGGGGCACGGCCCGACCCCGGTGCCGTCGCGGCTGGTCGCCGCCGCCTACCGGGACGAGCAGGAGGCCGCCGACAAGGTCGTCCGGCTCGGCACCGGCGTGGACGTCTGCCTGTTCGCCAGCCCCGTCCCCTACGACTTCGCGCGCAAGGCCGGGGTGCTGACCATGCCCGCGACCTACGTCCCGCTCAACGGCGCCGCGCTCCAGGGCGCCCTGCTGCGCGCCTCGCTGGACGAGCGCTTCGACCCCACCCGGGTCAGCATCGACGTCCTCGGCCGCGCCGAGGTCGAGGAGGCGTACTCGGAGATCAGCCTCGGCACCGACCAGGTCCACCTGCGCGAGGAGGCCGCCGGCCCGGGGACGCTCGCCGCGTTCCACGAGCGGCTGTGGCGGCGCGGGGCCACGACGGTCGCGATGACGTGCGTCCACGCGACGGCCGAGCGCATGGAGCTGGCCGGGGTGCCGACGATCCGCGTCCGCCCGACCGGCGCCGCGATCCGCAGCTCGCTCCAGACGGCCGCGCTGCTCGGCGCGCACCACCGGCTGGAGGAGTCGCAGCTCGTGACCGTCCTCGTGGACGTCCCGACGCTGCGCGAGACGCCCCGCCGCGTCACCCCGCGCTACTGGCGGGACGAGCTGAAGCTCGCGCTGCACCGCGTCCTGCTCCAGGAGGCGCACCGGATGAACGCCTCGGTGTGGCCGCTGGACGACCACAGCTACCTCGTCATCGCGACGCGCGGGTCGGTGACCGCCGGGACCGAGGGGTTCCGGACGCCGCCGTTCGTGGAACGCGTCCGCGAGGAGCTGGGCCTCGCCATCGAGGTCGGCATCGGCATGGGCCGGACGGCGCACGAGGCCGAGTCGCACGCCCGCGCGGCGCTGGCCCGGTCGCAGAGTTCGCAGCGGGCGCAGGGCTTCACGCTGGACCGCGACGGGCGCGCGCTCGTCCCGGCGCCCCGCACGCCGCCCCGCACGCCGCCGCAGGCCAAGCCGAAGGGGCTGGAGATCCTCGCCCGGCTCGCCGACAAGCTCGGCGACCAGGAGCAGCCGCTGATCGTGGACGCCGAGAACGCGGGCCGGATGCTCGGCGTGACGCCGCGCACCGCCCGCCGCCTGCTGCGCACGCTCGTGGAGGAGGGCCTGGCCTGGCCGCTGCCGCCGAACCGGACGCCGCAGCCGGGCCGTCCGCGCCAGCTCTACCGGCTCATCGTGGAGAAGCTCGGGCCGCGCGCGTGAACCGTCGCCCGCGTCAGACCCGGTGCGGGTAGGCGCGGGCGACGGCGAGGAACGCGTCGTTCTCCTCGGGCGAGCCGATCGAGACCCGGACACCGTCCGGGGGGAACGGGCGGACGCTCACGCCGTGCTCGTCGCACGCGTCGGAGAACTCCTGCGCGCGGTCGCCGAGGGCGAGCCAGAGGAAGTTGGCCTGGGTGGGCGGGATCGTCCAGCCGTCCTTGCGCAGCTCGTCCACGACGCGGGTGCGCTCGGCGACCGTGCCCTCGACGCGGTCCAGCAGCTCGCCCGTCGCGCCGAGCGAGGCGATGGCGGCGGCCTGCGCGATCGAGTTGACGCTGAACGGCAGGTAGGTCTTGCGGATCGCGGTGGCCACCTCGGGGTGCGCGACGAGGAACCCGATGCGCAGGCCCGCCAGCCCGTAGGCCTTGGAGAACGTCCGGAGCACCACGACGTTCGGCCTGCCCTCGGCGAGGTCCAGGGCGTCGGCGACGCTCTCGTCGCGGATGTACTCGCGGTAGGCCTCGTCCAGGACGACGAGGCAGTCGGCCGGCACCCGGTCCAGGAAGGCGTTCAGCTCGTCGCGCCCGACGACCGTGCCGGTGGGGTTGTTCGGACTGCAAACGAAAATCAGGCGCGTGCGCGGCGTGATCGCCTCGGCCATCGCTTCAAGATCATGGACCTCGTCCTTCAACGGGACCTGCACGCTGGTCGCCCCCGAAAGCGCCACCAGCAGCGGATAAGCCTCAAAGCTCCGCCACGCGTACAAGATCTCCGCGCCCGGCTCGGCGACCGCCTCCAGCAGCATCTGCGCGACGCCCACCGACCCGCACCCGACCGCGACGCGCTCCGCCGCGACGCCGTACCGCTCCGCGATGGCGTCGATCAGCGCGGTGGCGCTGTTGTCGGGGTACCGGTTGACGTCCCGCGCCGCCTCCATGATCGCCTTCTGGACGGACGGCAGCGGCTCGTGCGGCGACTCGTTGGACGAGAGCTTGAACGACCGTCCGTCCGGCGACAGCGCGACCCGGCCCGGCTTGTAGGCCGCGAACCGGTCGAGGACGGAACGGAAACGGGGCGTGATGGCCTCGGACACCGTGGGCTCCCGTGGGGTGGTCGATGGATGGGCGCGCCGACCAGCTTAAGACCGCCCCTTACCGCGCACCACGCCTATACCGGGCGGGTCACGCGGCGTGTTCGTCCCGGCTGAGCAGCCAGCACACGGCGACGATCCGTACGAACTCGAAGTCCCGCGTGCTCTCCGGCCACCACCCGCGATTGAACGCGTCCTCGGCGAACCGGCAGAGATACGCCATCAACTCGTCGTGCCCGGCCACCCCGAGCGTGGCCCGGATCTCGGCCACATGCTGGTCCACGGCGGCGGCGAGCCCCGGCACGGTGGACATCTCCGCGACACCGGCGTCACCGATGTCCCGGACGAGCACCGCCAGCTCACCAGACATATCCCCATCCATGACCCCCAAAGCTAGCAACGCCCGTCCACTGCCAGCACCCGTCACCGATCCACCCCTAGCCGGGGAAACCGCAGGTCAGCGCTTTTTTCCGCCAGACTTCACCCAAAAAAGATCTTCCAAACGTCCGCGCCCGCACCCCACCGCCGACCTCCCCCGTCCGGCCACTGTGGCGACCGCCGCCGCATCACCGACCCTGATCACACCGGTGATGCCGAGAGGCCCCGGAGCGAAGACAAGAGGAAACGCTCCCTGGGTCGCGACCGTCAGCGTCGCGTTACCGATACGACAGGGAAGAACGTACGGCCCGAGGGATCAGAGCCACCCGACCTGAACAGCGGCGATCTGTAGGTAATCCGGCGACTGCAATGCGCATCGACACGGGGAGCGCCATCCAGCGCAGGCGGCAAAGAACTCGCGGCCCGCGCAGCATCACCGCTGGCCGAGCGTGAGGCAGCACGAGTCGACCCGGGGTGTGAGGGGGTCAACGACCGAGCGGTGGGACGCGTATCTCTCGCCCGGTCTTCGGGTACGGAGGGGCGACAGAAGGCGAAATCACGTGACTCTAGATCGTCTGCTTCCGTCAATCGCGTTCAATCTGGACCGTCTGACGACCCATCATCAGAATCGATCCTGCGCCCCAGGAAGTATCTCTCGGTACGGAAGCCTCCGCGAGCCGGTCTGGTCAAACCGGCGACCACCCAAGCGGTAGCCAGGGCGCCTCCACCAAGTCCCAGCGAGAGCAGGACGAGAGGTCGGCTGGAAGCCCGTGCGCCGTCACAGTCAGGGGCGGCTTGAAAGGGCGTGATGTCGTACGAGCTCGCGTCTGAGTTCCCGAAGAAGACCGTGCCGCACGAGTAACCGTCGCGGTGAATCGGCCTGCACCCGAGGAACACTCCGATTACAAGCAGCGCACCTCCGACGATGCTCAGTCTCGCCACGACCGTCCGCGTTCTCTCCATGGCCCGCACCTTGGCATGCGCAGAGCGGGCGCGTCACGGGTTTGCCCTAACCGGACGGACGAGCAGGCATTCCGCACGGTGGCAACGGAGTTCCCGGCGGCCCGCACGTCCGGCGGCCACCGCGCGACCACATCGCCGCTTCGGATCGCCGCCCCACGGCGTGCCCCGTCGGCACGCCGCGCCGCATCAGCGGAACTCGTGGACCACCTGGATCTCGCCGACGATGTGGGCGTTGAAGTCGTCCAGCTCTTCGGCCGGAACCCACAGCTCGAGGATCGTCTTTCCGCCGGCCTGCCGGACGGGATACCGACTCAAGAACTCCGACTCGACCTCGAAACGAGTGACGAACCCGGCGCCGTCGTGCTTCACGTTCCAGTCCCGCGCGATCCTGACCGCGTAGTCCTCATTGAGAACCGGGTAGAGAATCGGCTGCTCAGGCAGCCGCGGCGGCCAAGCACGCCAGTTCAGCTCTCGAACCAGCTCCAGCTCCCTCGGCCCGGTAGGGCGCCACAAGGTCGTCGTCGCTCGCCGACTGGTCATCTAGCATCGCTTTCTAAACGTGGTCCGCCGATACGGCAGGCCGGGAACCGGACGATACCGGCGCGCGAACTCGTCGGCCACGCAGTTTCCGCACCCTGGCCGACAGCTGCGAGACAGCCCATGATTGCGTAACAGATGAAGGCGCCCGAAACTAATCAAGGCCCAACACACGTGACCGCCTCCGGCCCGCATCACAAGACAGGCCACCCGAGGATGAGGCGTGCTCTTTCCCCGCTGTGAGGTGCAGGTTGTCGTACAGGCCGAACGCCGCGTCCCTTCAAGTCGCCGCGATGGTGGTCAGCTCTGCCGTGGCGGTCATCGTGCTCTCCGGGGGCAGTCGGTCCGCTGCCCTGGAGGGGATCGCCTTCTACCTGGGCGGCGGAGGAATGATGGTGATGTTCTACCGGTGGCGGCGACAAGGTGATCGGTGTGCGACAGCATTGACCGTAACCGCCTTCGGCACGTGGGCACTCGCGGTCGCCGTCGCCTCTGCCACCGGCTTCGAGTCCGGAACTCTCGCCTTCTGGATCGCCGGCGCGGCTCTTCTCATCGGTGCCGGCGGCGGAGCGGTGACGCTGGTGCGCATGTACCGGGAGCGGCGCAGGGACAGTGAGGCTCCATCTGCCGAGCAGGGATAACCGCTACCTCGGAATGCTGCGCACCTGTTCAGCCACGCGTTCGCCGTCGGGGCGACCGACGGCCCGGTGTTGCGGGACCGGACGGAAAGACCACATGGTTGGCGCATCGGGTGCACGCGCCCTTGAAGACCGGGCGCCACCTGAACCCCGGCAACCGCAAGGCTCCCCGCTGGGCTACCCGGAGCCGGAGTGCCCGCGCCGGAGGCACTTGCTAGCCTGACAGCGCGCTTACTTCTCACGCCCCAGGAAAGAGCGTCAGTCTTCCCGATGTGAAGGATGCTAGCGCCATCCGACTTAATCTCGGGCTGACTACGCCTCACGCGAAGAGGTGTAGTTGTCATGCCCGTAGGCGTACTGATTTCCCTGCTCAAAACAGCGTCGGCGATGGCTGTGGCCATCGTTGCCTTCTGCGTCGTCTGGCTGGTGCTCGGTGTCGTGGCCCTGATGAAGGCGCGGTCCGAGGACATCCCTGCGACCGTCCGCGCACTGGCACGCTGGGGCCGCAGGTGAGCGCGGATCTTTGGCGGCGGCGCGTGACCTCACACGGCGGTGGGCCGAGCGTCGGCGGCGCGCACTAGCGTCAGCGCCCGCTCGGCCGAGCCGGGCGGGTGCAGGCCTTTGAGATCACGCGACCTGCTGTCATGGTCGCCCGACCACATGATGTGGGGCCCTCAGGTGCGGTGAGTCGGCAGGCTACGCTCGATCTCGGCGCGCAGTACGTCGAATTCGCCGCGCTGTCCGCGTGTGAAGAACAGGCCGTTGCGGTCGAACCCGGCGTCCGCGTCCCCTTGCAGGATCAGCCGGAAGAACCCGTTCGTGAACAGGCCGGGTGGTCTGATCGCCACGCCAATGATCTTGGAGATGTGGACGCGCGTAGCAGCCTTACGTGTCGCTTCTTGATTGGGATCGCCGTGAAGGATTTCGACCCACTCACCGTCGAGAATGACGCTGCCGCGACGACCGCTCACTTGCACGTTGCCGCCCTCCGGAATACTTGCCATGCACATGGCCGGGGACCGGATGACCATGGTCGCAGAAGGTTGCGCGAGCCGGAAGAAGACGAACGAGAGCAAGCCAGGCGACGAATCCGTCGAGCACGCAACGGGCACGGCGGCCTCTGACGAGCCTGTGAAACACGAAGCCCCAGCGTCCGGGATCTAGTCCCTGACCTGGGGCTTTGACGTTGTGGAGCGGGCGACGGGAATCGAACCCGCGTCGTCAGCTTGGGAAGCTGAAGTTCTACCATTGAACCACACCCGCGTGCGAGGGCTCTGCCTCGGCTGCTCGGTCAGCTTACCGGAAAGTCGGGGGTTGCGCAGACGGGTTGGCGGCGTCGTGTGGGGGGTCGGGGTGCCGTCGTGTGCGGGAGGTGGTGGCGGAGACGGTAGTTTTTGCACGTGCTGCTCTCCGATCGCGACATCAGGGCCGAGATCGACGCTGGACGGGTCAAGATCGATCCGTTCGCGCCCGAGATGGTCCAGCCGTCCAGTGTGGACGTCCGGCTCGACCGGTACTTCCGTGTGTTCGAGAACCACCGGTATCCGCATATCGATCCGGCGATCGAGCAGGCTGATCTCACCCGGCTGGTGGATGTGGAGTCGGATGAGGCGTTCGTGCTGCATCCGGGTGAGTTCGTTCTCGCGTCCACGTACGAGGTGTTCGCGTTGCCGGACGATCTCGCCGCGCGGCTGGAGGGGAAGAGTTCGCTCGGACGGCTCGGGCTGCTCACGCACTCGACGGCCGGGTGGATCGATCCAGGGTTCAACGGGCATGTCACGTTGGAGCTGTCGAACGTCGCCACGCTGCCGATCAAGCTCTGGCCGGGCATGAAGATCGGGCAGATGTGCCTGTTCCGGACGAGCTCCCCCGCCGAGTACCCGTACGGGTCGCCCAAGTACGGGTCGCGGTATCAGAACCAGCGTGGGCCGACGCCGTCGCGGTCGTATCTGAACTTCCACCGCACGGAGGTTTGACGGCCGCTTCTCCGGGGCGAGTAGTTTCGAGCGATGCGTTGTTCAGCCCCCCGCCTTACTACCGTTTTGAGCCGGGACGTTCCTCGCGTTCCGGTCGGCCGGTGGTTCGCTGAAGGCGCGTCCTGGTCCGTCGCTCATGGCGGCGTGTTCTTCGACGGGTTCGCGACCGTCGTGACCGACCTGGTGGACGGGCTCGGCGGCGTTCTCGCGTTCTTTCCTCCGCTCGTCCTGACCGCGCTGCTCGCCGCGCTGGCGTACGCGGCGCGCGGCTGGCGGCTCGCTCTGTTCACGTTCGCCGGGTTCGCGCTGATCGACGGCATGCGGCTGTGGCGGCCCGCGATGGACTCGTTGTCGCTGGTCGCCGTCTCGGCGGTCGTCGCGCTGGCGGTCGCGGTGCCGATCGGGCTCGTCGTCGCGCGGTACGCGGCGGCGAAGCGGGTCGTGCGGCCCGTCCTGGACGGTGTGCCCTCGGTGCCGGTGTTCGTCTACCTCGTTCCGGCCGCGTTCCTGTTCAGCATCGGGACGACGCCCGGCGTCGTCGCCACGGCCGTGTTCGCGCTTCCGGCCGCCGTGCGGCTCGTCGAGTCCGGGCTGCGCGACCGGCCGGACCCCGAGGAAGCGAACCGGATCGTTGTTCCGGCTCTGGGGATGGTCGTCACGGCCGGGCTGGTCGGCGCGGGCGGGCTCGGCGGCGTCGTCCTGACGGGCCTGGACCGCGTCAGCGCCGCCACCGGGTTCGAGGGCGCCGTCGCCATCGTCGTTCTCGCCGTCTTCCTCGACCGCGTCACGCGCGTCCCCGCGCGGCCGGTGGAGGCGCGGCCGGTGGGGAATGATGACCTGCATGGCGAACGAGCAGCCTGACCTGCGCACGGAGACCGCGCAGAACGCCCGGGTCTGGAACTACTGGCTCGGCGGCAAGGACAACTTCACCGCGGACCGGCTGGTCGGCGACCGCGTCTACCGCATGTATCCGAGCATCGTCCAGGTCGCCCGCGCCGACCGGGCGTTCCTCGGCCGCGCGGTGCGGTTCCTCGCCGGCGAGCGCGGCGTCCGGCAGTTCCTCGACCTCGGGACGGGCCTGCCGACCGCCGACAACACCCACGAGGTCGCGCAGCGCGTCGCGCCCGCCGCCCGCGTCCTGTACGTGGACAACGACCCGCTCGTCCTGCGGCAGGCGCGGACGCTCCTGACCAGCACGCCCGAGGGCGCGACCGACTACATGGAGGCCGACGTCCGCGACACCGAGGCCGTCCTCGCCCGGGCCCGCCGCACGCTGGAGCTGAACGAGCCCGTGGCGATCATGATGCTCGGCATCCTCAACTTCGTCCTGGACGACGGCGAGGCGCAGGCCGTGGTGGACGATCTCGTCGCGGCCGTCCCGTCCGGTTCCTACGTCGCGATCACGCACCCGACGCTGGAACTCGGCGGCGACGCCAACACCGAGGCGATGGAGTTCTTCAACAGCAACGCCGAACCGCCGCTCCGCGCCCGGACGGGCGTGCAGGTCGCCGCCTTCCTGCACGGCCTGGAGCTGGAGGAACCCGGTCTGGTGTCCTGCTCGCGCTGGCGCGCCCCGAAGCGCCGGGACGGCGTCGAGCCCCCGCTCGTCGCCCAGTACGGCGTCGTCGCCCGCAAGCCCTGATCAGCGGCCCGTCGCGGTCTTCGCGAGGAGGCGCAGCGCGGTCTCGGACGGCGAGCCCGGTTCGACGGTGTGCGCGATGAACGCCTGGTCCGGGTCGTCGGGCAGGCGCAGCGTCTCGAAGCCCAGTTCCAGTTCGCCCACGACGGGATGCCGGTAGACGTACCGTCCGTGCGTTTTGTCCTTGAGGCGGTGCTCGGCCCAGAGCGTCCGGAAGTCGGGGCTGAGCGCGGACAGTTCCTCGACCAGCGCGGTCGTCGCCGGGTCCCCCGGACGGCGGGACGCGTCCAGCCGCAGGAACGCCACCACGTCCCCGGCCTTGCCGCGCCAGTCGACGTAGAGGTCGCGCAGCCGCGGGTCCAGGAAGATCAGCCGGGCGAGGTTGCGCTCGCGGGGCGGCAGCGCGCCGAAGTCGGCGAGCAGCGCGCAGGCCAGCGGATTCCACGCGAGGACGTCGAGGTCGCGCCCGAGGACGTAGCCGGGCACGTCCCCCGCCTGGTCCAGCAGGCGCCGCAGCCCCGGCCGCACCTCCTGCGGCGACGGGGCCGTGCCGGACGACGGCCGCGCGAGCCGGTGCAGGTGGTCGCGCTCGGCCGGGTCCAGGCGCAGCGCGCGGGCCACGGCGTCGAGGACGGCGTCGGAGAAGTGCAGCGTCCGGCCCTGCTCCAGCCGGACGTAGTGGTCCACGCTCACCCCGGCCAGCATCGCGAGTTCCTCGCGCCGCAGGCCCGGGACGCGGCGGCGCCCGCCGTGCCCGGGGAGACCGAGGTCGTCCGGACGGAGCCGCGCGCGGCGGGACCGGAGGAACGCGCCGAGTTCCGTCCGTCTGTCCAGTGCCATGCGGCCAGTATCGCCGAGGTGGTCGCGCGGTGCCCAGGCACGGGCCGCCACTGGGCCGGGTGGTCCCGCGCGGAGCACGCTGAGGGGGTCCGTTCCGGCAAGGGAGATTCCGTGGTCAGCACTGCACAACTGGGAACGACCGGCATGACCGTCAGCCGTCTCGGCTTCGGCTCGTGGGCGGTCGCGGGGACGGGCTGGGGGTTCGGGTGGGGCGCCACCGACGACGCCGAGTCCGTCGCGACGATCCGGCACGCGGTCGAGTCGGGGGTGAACTGGATCGACACGGCCGCCGTCTACGGGCTCGGCCACTCCGAGGAGATCGTCGGGAAGGCCGTCGCGGGCCTGCCCGAGGCCGACCGGCCGCTCCTGTTCACGAAGGTCGGGCTCGTCTGGGACGCCGCCGACCCGCTGGCCCCGCCGCTTCGCTGCATGAAGCCGGCGAGCGTCCGCCGGGAGCTGGAGGACTCGCTGCGGCGGCTCGGCGTGGAGCGCATCGACCTCTACCAGGTCCACTGGCCGGACACCGGGACGCCGCTCGGGACGGTCGGCTCCGCGTCCGGCGACATCGGCCCGGACGCGACGCCGCTGGAGGAGTACTGGCAAGTCATGGCCGATCTGAAGGCCGAGGGCAAGGTCCGCGCGATCGGCCTGTCGAACCACTCCGTCGAGCAGTTGGACGCGGCGGAGCGCATCGCGCACGTGGACGCGATCCAGCCGCCGTTCTCGGCCGTCCGCCGGTCCGCCGCCGACGAGGTCGCGTGGGCGCGGGCGCACGGCACCGGGGTGATCGCCTACTCGCCGCTGGTGTCCGGGCTGCTCACCGGGACGTTCTCCGCGGACCGGGTCGCCGCGCTGCCCGCCGACGACTGGCGCGCGACACACCCGGACTTCACGTCCGGCCTGGCCGCGAACCTGCGGGTGGCGGACGCGCTGCGTCCCGTCGCGGCCCGGCACGGCGCGTCCGTCACGGAGGTCGCCCTCGCGTGGGTGCTGGCGTGGCCCGGGATCACCGGCGCGATCGTCGGCGCACGCCGTCCCGCGCAGGTGGACGGCTGGATCGGCGCGTCCGCGCTGACCCTGGCCCCCGCCGACCTGGACGAGATCGCCGCAGTCGCCGCCCACGCCGGCTCCGGCCCCGTGCGCCCCTGAAATAAAGACGGCCCCGGTTCCGCGTGCGGAACCGGGGCCGTCAGGCAGGTCACTCGGCCGCGGCCGGCTCCTTCTCGCCCTTGATCGAGCGGATGAGGAGCTGGGACACGTCCACGACCTCCAGCGACTCCTTCGCCAGACCCTCGTTCTTCTTCTCGTTGATGGCGTCGCCGAGCATCACGAGGCAGAACGGGCAGGCGGTCGAGACGGTGTCGGGGTTGGTCTCCAGCGCCTCGTCCACGCGCTCGGTGTTGATGCGCTTGCCGATGCGCTCTTCCATCCACATCCGCGCGCCGCCCGCGCCGCAGCAGAAGCCGCGGTCCTTGTGGCGGTGCATCTCCTGCGTCTTGACGCCCGGGACGGTCGCCATGATGTCGCGCGGCTGCTTGTAGACCTTGTTGTGCCGGCCGAGGAAGCAGGGGTCGTGGTAGGTGATGTTCTCCTCGATCGGCGTGACCGGGGTGAGCTTGCCCTCCTCGACCAGGTGCGCGAGCAACTGGGTGTGGTGGACGACCTCGTAGTTCCCGCCGATCTGCGGGTACTCGTTGGCGAGCGTGTTGAAGCAGTGCGGGCAGGTCGCGACGATCTTCTTGGCGCCCGCCTCGTTCAGCGTCTCGACGTTCTGCTGGCCGAGCATCTGGAAGACGAACTCCATGCCGAGGCGGCGGGCCGGGTCACCGGTGCACGCCTCCATCGGGCCGAGCACGGCGAACTTGACGCCCGCGATGTGCAGCAGCTCCGCGACGGCCTTGGTGGTCTTCTTCGCGCGGTCCTCCAGGGCGCCGGCGCAGCCGACCCAGAAGAGGTACTCGGTGTCCTCGGGGAGCTTCTCGTCGACGACCTCGACCTCGAAGTCCAGCTCCTCGATCCATTCGAGGCGCTTCATCTCGGACATGCCCCACGGGTTGCCCTTGTTCTCCAGGTTCTTCAGCATGACGCCGGCCTCGCTGGGGAACGAGGACTCGATCATCACCTGGAAGCGGCGCATGTCGAGGATGTGGTCGATGTGTTCGATGTCGACCGGGCACTGCTCGACGCAGGCGCCGCAGTTGGTGCAGGACCACAGGACGTCCGGGTGGATGACGCCGTCCTCGCCGACGAGCTCTTTGTCCACCTGCATGGCGGTCTTCTGCTCGTCGGTGAACTTCTCGCGCTCCTCCTCGGAGGCGAGCAGGTACGGGGCCTTGGCGAAGGCGTGGTCGCGGAGTTCGAGGATGACCATCTTCGGCGACAGCGGCTTGCCGGTGTTCCACGCGGGGCACTGGGACTGGCAGCGACCGCACTCGGTGCAGGTCGCCATGTCGAGGTAGCCCTTCCAGGTGAAGTCCTCGATCTTGCCGCGGCCGAAGGTGTCCTCGTCGGGGTCGGCCTCCTCGAAGTCGAGGGGCTTGCCCTTGCTCATCATCGGCTGCGCCGGGCCGAGGCCGTCGGGACGGCGCTTGAACATGACGTTCAGCGGCGCGATGAAGATGTGCAGGTGCTTGGAGTTGACGACGATGACGAGGAAGACCAGCGCGACGCCGATGTGCAGGAGCAGGCCGATCGACTCCAGGACTTCCAGCGTGTCGTGGCTCGTGCCCTTGAAGGGCTGCCCGACGAGCCAGGAGAAGTACGCGCCCTTGCCGTAGTCGAGGTTGCCGTTGGCCCACTCGACGCCGCGGAAGAAGAACATCGTCCAGACGACGTTGAAGATCATGAAGAGGATGACCCACGCGCCGCCGGTGTGCGAGCCCTTGAACCGGGACTTGCGGTCCAGCTTCTTCGGCGAGTTCTTGATCCGGATGATCGCGAAGACGACCAGGCCGAGGGTGCAGGCGAGCGCGATCGTGTCCTGGACGAACCCGATCGGCGCCCAGGTCTGCAGCCCGGGGATCTTGGCGTCCAGCCCGAACAGCAGCGCGACGGCCGCTTCGAGGTAGACGGTCGCCAGCAGGATGAACGCCCACATGACCGCGAAGTGCGCCATTCCGGCGATGGTCCACTTGAGCAGCTTGCGCTGGCCCATGACCTCGACGACCTGGCCCTCGATGTCGGCCTTCGGGTCGCGCTTGACCTGGAGGACGCGCTCGGGGTCGGGCTGACCGCTCTTGAACAGCTTCCAGAGGAACAGGACCCGGCGCCCGGCGAGCGCCAGCGTGACCGCCGCACCGACGATCCCGATTATCAATGTGACCCAGAACACTGTTCCGTCCTCCTGCGGTACGGGCGTTGGCTGTCAGCGTAGGGCTCGCGGACAGACTGGACTTCATCCGGGTCCCTGGATACTACTCGCCAGTAGCTTATGTGTCGCCCCAGGCTCCGGCCCGACACGGAACGCGACCTACGTGAGCCCGCTTTATATAGCGACGCGTTCCATGCCCGCAATCACCCCCTCACCTGCGGATACGAACCGGAACCGGCCCTTGTCAGACAGTGACAACACGGGGCCGCCACCTGCATGACTTCACGTTCTGCTTCCATGTCGTCACTCTCGCAGACGCCACCGACATTTTCGGGGATGATCTTCCGCACGCGGGTAGACCGGTCTCGTCCGTCCATCCGTCCGGAGGGAGCCCCCATGACCCTCGACACCGCCGCCGCCCGCGCCGCGACGCTGCTCGCCGAAGTGCCCGACGCCCTGCTCACCGCCCCGACGCCCTGCGCGGGCCTGTCCGTCGCCGGGCTCATCGAGCACTTCGACACGCTGGCGTTGCGGCTGACGGCGACGGCCGGGAAACGACCGCGCCCCGACCCGTCCGGGACGGGCCTGCGGTCCGACTGGCGCGGCGGCGTCCCCGCCCGGCTGAAGATCCTCGCCGAGGCGTGGGCGGACCCGGCGGCGTGGGAGGGCGTCACGTCCCTCGCCGGACGCGAGGTCCCCGCCGCGTTCGCCGGGACGCACACGCTGAACGAGCTGGTCCTGCACGGCTGGGACCTCGCGCGGGCCGTCCGGCTCCCCTACACCGCCGACGCCGCCGACGTCACCGCCTGCATCGGCCTGCTGGAGTCCCTGCCGGACGAGTTCCGCGCGCTCGGCGTGTTCGGCGCTCCCGTGCCCGTCCCGCCGGACGCCCCCGGTTTGGACCGGCTCGTCGCGCTGTCGGGCCGCGACCCGTCCTGGACGCCGCCCGCCTAGGGATGCGCGGCTCCGCCTCGGGTACCGTCCGCCGAAGGGACGGCGAGGGAGGCGGCCATGACCGACTGGGCGGAGCGGGTGCGGGTGGTCCGCGTGATCGGTACCGGCGCGATGGGACGCGGCATCGCGCAGTGGGCGGCGGCGGGCGGCGTGACGGTCGAACTGGCCGACGCGCGTCCCGAGGCGGTCGCGACGGCCGTCGAGCAGGTGGGCGCGATGTTCGCGCGCCTCGCCGCGAAGGGCCGGATGACCGCCGACGAAGCGGACGCCGCGCGTGCCCGGCTGCGTCCCGTGGGCGATCCGCTGACGCCGCTGGCGGGCTGCGACCTCGTGGTGGAGGCCGTCCGGGAGGACCTGGCCGTCAAGCGCGAGCTGTTCGCCGAGTTGGAGAAGTACGCGCCCGAAGAGACGGTCTTCGCCACGAACACCAGTTCCCTGTCCGTGACGGCGATCGGTGCAGCGCTGGTGGATCCGTCCCGGCTGGCCGGCCTCCACTTCTTCAACCCGGTGCCGCTGATGAAGGTCGTCGAGGTGGTTCCGGGGGCGCGCACCGCCGGCTGGATCCCGGACGGGTTCGCCGCGCTCGTCCGGCGCCTCGGCCACACGCCGGTGATCGCGCCCGACACCCCGGGCTTCCTCGTCAACCACGCGGGCCGGGGGCTCGCCACCGAGGCGCTCCAGATCCTCGCCGAGGCCGTGGCGGAACCGGTGGACGTCGACCGGATCGCCCGGGACGTCCTCGGCCTCAGGATGGGGCCGTTCGAGCTGATTGACCTGACCGGGCTGGACGTGTCGCACCCCGTCCTGGAGACGATCTGGACGGGCTTCCACGGTGAGCCGAGGCTGCGTCCGTCCCGGATCACACGGCAGCGCTACGAAGCGGGCCTGCTCGGACGCAAGACCGGCGAAGGCTTCTACCGCTACCCGGGCGGCACGAAGGAAGAACCGCCCGAAACCACCCCGGACGCCGCGCCGCGCCCGGTCTGGATCCACGACACGACGCCCGGAACGCGCGAAAAGCTCGCAGCCCTGCTCGGCACGGCGAACGTCACCGTCGAGACAGGCGAAACGCCGTCCGCCGAGGCCGTCGTGCTCGTCGCCCCCGAGGACCGCGCCGCGCTGGACGTCGCGCTGGAAGCCGACCTTCCCGCCGAACGCACCCTGGGCGTGGACCCGTTCGGCGGCTTCTTCACCCGGCTCACCCTGGCCGTCCACCCCGGCGTGGACCCGGCGGCGGGCCGCGCGGCCTGGGCGGCACTGGCCGCGACCGGACGGCCCGTCACCGTCGTCCGCGACGCCCCCGCCCCCATAGCGGCAAGGCTGCTCGCGTCCATCGTCAACGTGGCGGCCGAGATCGCCGGCCAGCGCCTGGCGACCCCGGCCGACATCGACGCTGCCGTCCGCCTCGGACTCGGCTACCCGCGCGGCCCCCTGGAGTGGGGCGACACGGAGGGCGCGGCGCGGATCCACGCCGTCCTCACCGGCCTGCTGACCCGCACCGGCGACCCGCGCTACCGCCCGAGCCGCTGGCTGACCGAACGCGCCGCCCTGAACCTGCCCCTCACCGACCCCGGCACCACCCCGTCCGACCTGGCCTGACCGTTCTCCCGAAGCACGCCGATCCACGGGTCGGCGTGCTTCGTCATGTCCGGGTCGTCCGGGAGGCGGAGGGGCGCTCGTTCGGAGGGCGGAAGTTCGGGCAGAGGGGAACCGGAATAGACGGCTCAAGCGTCCTGTTAATGAAGACGTCAGCAAAGTTGAGTCGCTCAGGCTCAACTCATTTGACAGCAGAGCGCCCGGCGCGGCATTCTGGACAGCAGCAGACGAAGGCGGGCCGCCGCAGCGCGGGGGACGCGAGCGGGGCGGCAAGGCCCGCGACTCAGTGACACGGAGGACGAAGACATGGCACGTGCGGTCGGCATCGACCTCGGGACGACCAACTCGGTCGTCGCGGTCCTGGAGGGCGGCGAGCCCACCGTCATCGCCAACTCCGAGGGCGACCGGACGACCCCGTCCGTCGTCGCCTTCGGCAAGAAGGAGGGCGAGGCCATCGTCGGCGCCCCGGCCAAGCGCCAGGCGGTGACGAACGTGGACCGGACCATCCGGTCGGTCAAGCGCGAGATCGGCACGGACTGGAAGCAGTCCATCGACGGCAAGGACTTCACGCCGCAGCAGATCAGCGCGTTCGTGCTGCAGAAGCTCAAGCGCGACGCCGAGTCCTACCTGGGCGAGCCGGTGACCGACGCGGTCATCACGGTGCCCGCGTACTTCTCCGACCACCAGCGCCAGGCCACCAAGGAGGCCGGGACGATCGCGGGGCTGAACGTCCTGCGCATCATCAACGAGCCGACCTCGGCGGCGCTGGCGTACCACCTGGAGAAGGAGAACGAGGCGACGATCCTCGTCTTCGACCTCGGCGGCGGCACGTTCGACGTGTCCCTGCTGGAGGTCGGCGACGGCGTGGTCGAGGTGAAGGCCACCAGCGGCGACAACCACCTCGGCGGCGACGACTGGGACGACAAGGTCGTCGAGTGGCTCGCGGGCCGGTTCAAGAAAGAGACCGGCGTCGACCTCGCCAAGGACAAGATGGCGCTCCAGCGGCTGCGCGACGCGGCCGAGCGGGCGAAGATCGAGCTGTCCAGCTCCTCGGAGACCCAGGTCAACCTGCCCTACATCACGGCGTCCGCCGAGGGCCCGCTGCACCTGGACGAGAAGCTGACGCGCGCCGAGTTCCAGCGCCTCACCGCGGACCTGCTGGAGCGGACGAAGGCTCCGCTGAACCAGGTCCTCAAGGACGGCGGCGTCACGATGTCGCAGATCGACCAGGTCGTCCTGGTCGGCGGTTCGACCCGTATGCCCGCCGTGTCCGAGCTGGTGAAGGAGCTGACCGGCAAGGAGCCCAACAAGGGCGTCAACCCCGACGAGGTCGTCGCCATCGGCGCGGCGCTCCAGGCGGGCGTCCTGAAGGGCGAGGTGAAGGACGTCCTGCTCCTGGACGTCACCCCGCTCAGCCTCGGCATCGAGACCAAGGGCGGCGTCTTCACCAAGATCATCGAGCGGAACACCACGATCCCGACCAAGCGGTCGGAGGTGTTCAGCACCGCCGACGACAACCAGCCGTCCGTGGAGATCCAGGTCTACCAGGGCGAGCGTCCGATGGCGGCGCAGAACAAGAAGCTCGGCACGTTCCAGCTCACCGGCCTGCCGCCGGCGCCGCGCGGCGTCCCGCAGATCGAGGTCACCTTCGACATCGACGCCAACGGCATCGTGAACGTCAGCGCGAAGGACCAGGGCACCGGCCGGGAGCAGTCGATGACGATCACCGGCGGCTCGGCGCTGCCGAAGGACGACATCGACAAGATGGTCCGCGAGGCCGAGCAGTACGCCGAGGAGGACCGCCGCCGCAAGGAGGAGGCCGAGGCCCGCAACCAGGCCGACACCCTCGCCTACTCGACGGAGAAGTTCCTCAAGGACAACGAGGACAAGGTCGCGGGCGACCTCAAGACCGAGGTCGAGGCCGCGGTCGCCGAGGTCCGCCAGGCCCTGGACGGCACCGACGTCGACGCCATCAAGGCCGCGACCGACAAGCTCGGCCAGGTCAGCCAGAAGATGGGCGCGGCGCTGTACGCGCAGAACCCCGAGGGCGCTGCGGCGGCGGACGAGGGCCCGACGGCCGAGGCGCAGGACGACGAGGTCGTCGACGCCGAGATCGTGGACGACGACAAGCCCAAGGGCGGTGCGTCGTGACCGCTCCCGACACGGGTGAGGAGCACGACGGCCCGGTGATCCGCGACCGGCGGCGCATCGACCCCGAGACCGGCAAGGTCCGCGCGGCCGCCCCGGCTCCGGAGCCGGCGGAGAAGGAGCCGGAGAACACCGAGGCCGCCGAGCTGAAGGCCCAGCTCGACGAGCGGACCGCCGACCTCCAGCGGCTCCAGGCGGAGTACGCGAACTACCGCAAGCGGGTCGAGCGCGACAAGACCGCGCTCCGCCAGGTCGCGGTGGGGAACGTCCTCGCCGAGCTGCTCCCGATCCTGGACGACGTGGGCCGCGCCCGGCAGCACAACGAGCTGACCGGCGGGTTCAAGTCGGTGGGCGAGGGCCTGGAGGCCACGGTCGCCAAGCTCGGCCTGGAGAAGTTCGGGGAGGTCGGCGAGCCGTTCGACCCGAACGTCCACGAGGCGCTGCTGCACTCGTACTCGGCGGACGCGACCGAGACGAGCGTGCAGACCGTCCTCGAACCCGGATACCGCATCGGCGACCGGATCCTGCGCCCCGCGCGGGTCGCGGTCGTCGAGCCGGAGGCCGAGCCCGCCGGGGCGGCCTCCGAGGACGACGACGAGTGATCCGGCTCCGGACGGTCCCGGCGACGGGACCGTCCGGCCCGGCGGGCGTGCAGTGGCGAGAGCAGAGAGCGGGGCGGCGTGAGCACCAGGGACTATTTGGAGAAGGACTACTACAAGGTCCTCGGTGTCGCGAAGACGGCCTCCCAGGAAGAGATCAAGAAGTCGTACCGCAAGCTGGCCCGGCAGTTCCACCCGGACGCCAACCGCGGTGACGCCGACGCCGAGGAGCGCTTCAAGGAGGTCTCCGAGGCCTACGACGTCCTGTCGGACGAGAAGCGCCGTAAGGAGTACGACGCGGTGCGCGCGATGCCGCGCGGCGGCCAGCAGGGCGGCTTCGGGTTCGACTTCGGGGACCTCTTCGGCCAGCAGGGCGGCGGCGGGGCCGGCGGCGCGGGCGCCGGGGACCGGTTCGGCGACCTGTTCGGCGGGCTGTTCAACCGGGGCGGCGGCGGCACGCGGGCGGGCGCCCGCCGGGCGCGGCGCGGCGCGGACGTGGAGACCGACGTTGCGCTGACGTTCGACCGGGCGATCAACGGCGTGACCGTCCCGATCAAGCTGACGAGCGAGAAGGCGTGCCCGACGTGCCGGGGCACGGGCGCCAAGGCGGGGACCGTCCCGCGCGTGTGCCCGAACTGCGAGGGCACCGGGCAGGAGACCCGCAACCTCGGCAGCTTCGGCGTGCAGGAGCCGTGCCACCTGTGCCACGGGCGCGGGCTCGTCGTGGACGACCCGTGCGTCACCTGCCACGGCAGCGGCCGGGCGACCGGCACGCGGACGATCCAGGCGCGGATCCCGGCGGGCGTCGCCGACGGCCAGCGGATCCGGTTGAAGGGCAAGGGCGCCCCGGGCGAGAACGGCGGCCCGGCGGGCGATCTGTACGTGAACGTGAAGGTGGCGCCGCACGCGGTGTTCGGCCGCGCGGGCGACAACCTGACGCTGACCGTCCCGGTGACGTACCCGGAGGCGGCGCTCGGCGCGGAGATCCGCGTCCCGACGTTCCAGGGGCAGCCGGTGACGCTGCGGCTGCCGGAGGGCACGCCGAACGGCCGGACGCTCCGGGTGAAGGGGCGCGGCGCCCCCCGCCGCGACGGCACCAAGGGCGATCTGCTGGTCACGGTGGACGTCCACGTGCCGCAGAAGGTGGACGAGACGACGCGCGAGGCGCTGGAGCGGCTGCGCGCGGCGGGCGAGGGCGAGGAGCTGCGCGGCGAGCTGGCCGCGCGGGCCAAGGAGTGAGGTGACGCGGTGACCAGGGACCCGTTCGGAGACGACACGCCGGTCTACGTGATCTCCGTGGCGGCGGAGCTGTCCGGGCTGCATCCGCAGACGCTCCGCACCTACGACCGGATGGGCCTGGTCTCGCCCGGCCGGACGACCGGGCGGGGCCGCCGGTACTCGATGCGCGACATCGTGATGTTGCGCGAGATCCAGCGGCTGTCCCAGGAGGAGGGCATCAACCTCGCCGGGATCAAGCACATCCTCGAATTGCAGCGGGAGAACGTCCGGCTCCGGGACGAGCTGGAGCGGGCGCACGCGTCGCTGAACCAGCTCGCGGGCGAGCTGGAGTCGACGCGGGCGGTGGCGGCGCGGCTGGCGCAGCAGGCGCGGCAGGGCGGGGCCGGGACGTCGTCGGGCGGCGGCGATCTGGTGCCGATCCACCGGACGCGGGTCGTCCTGTGGCATGAGCGCGGGCGCGAGTAGGACGGGGAAGGGACATGGACAACAAGCTGACGTTGAAGAGCCGTGAGGCGATGTCGGTGGCGATCCGGCGCGCGGCCGCCGAGGGGCACCCCGAGATCCTGCCCGCGCATCTGCTGGCGGGGCTGCTGGTCCAGCCGGAGGGGACGACCGTCCCGCTGCTGGAGGCGGTCGGGGCGGACCCGGCGGCCGTGCGGCGGCGGGCCGAGGAACTGCTGGCGCGGCAGCCGAAGGCCAGCGGGTCGACGGTGCCCGAGCCGCGCGTCTCGGGCCAGCTCCAGCGGGTGCTGGCCACCGCGCAGCACCGCGCGGAGGAGTTGCAGGACGAGTACGTCTCGACCGAGCACCTGCTGGTCGGGCTCGCCGCCGACGGCGGGCCCGTCGCGGACCTGCTGAAGGACGCCGGGGCGACGCCGCAGGCGCTGCTGGAGGCGTTCGGCAAGGTGCGCGGTCACCAGCGGGTGACGAGTGAGAACCCCGAGGACACCTATCAGTCACTGGAGAAGTACGGCGTCGACCTGACGGCGCAGGCCCGCGAGGGCGGCCTGGACCCGGTCATCGGACGGGACTCGGAGATCCGCCGGGTCGTCCAGGTGCTGTCGCGGCGGACGAAGAACAACCCGGTGCTCATCGGCGAGCCCGGCGTCGGGAAGACCGCCGTGGTCGAGGGGCTGGCGCAGCGGATCATCGCCGGGGACGTCCCGGAGTCCCTGCGTAACAAGCGCTTGGTCTCCCTGGACCTCGGCGCGATGGTCGCCGGGGCGAAGTACCGGGGCGAGTTCGAGGAGCGGCTGAAGGCCGTCCTCAACGAGATCAAGCAGAGCGATGGGCAGATCGTCACGTTCATCGACGAGCTGCACACAGTCGTCGGTGCGGGCGCGGCCGAGGGCTCGATGGACGCCGGCAACATGCTCAAGCCGATGCTGGCGCGCGGCGAGCTGCGGCTGATCGGCGCGACGACGCTGGACGAGTACCGCGAGCGCATCGAGAAGGACCCGGCGCTGGAGCGGCGCTTCCAGCAGGTGTTCGTCGGCGAGCCGACCGTCGAGGACACGATCGCGATCCTGCGCGGGCTGAAGGGCCGGTACGAGGCGCACCACAAGGTGCAGATCAACGACTCGGCGCTGGTGGCGGCGGCGACGCTGTCCGACCGCTACATCACCGCGCGGTTCCTGCCGGACAAGGCGATCGACCTGGTGGACGAGGCCGCGTCCCGGCTCCGGATGGAGATCGACTCGCGGCCCGTCGAGATCGACGAGCTGCAACGGCAGGTGGACCGGCTCCGGATGGAGGAGCTGGCGCTCGCCAAGGAGACCGACGAGGCGTCCAAGCAGCGGCTGGAGCGGCTGCGCCGCGACCTCGCCGACCGGCAGGAGTCGCTGAACGCGCTCGTCGCCCGGTGGGACCGGGAGAAGGCCGGGCTGAACCGCGTCGGCGAGATCAAGGAGCGCATCGACCAGTTGCGCGGCGAGGCCGAGCGGGCGCAGCGCGACGGGGACCTGGAGACCTCGGCGCGGCTGACCTACGGCGAGATCCCGGCGCTGGAGAAGCAGCTCTCGGAGGCGGCGGCGCAGGCCGACGACCGGGACGCGATGGTCAAGGAGGAGGTCGGCCCGGACGACGTCGCCGACGTCGTCGGCTCGTGGACCGGCATCCCCGCCGGCCGGCTGCTGGAGGGCGAGACCGCCAAGCTGCTGCGCATGGAGGACGAGCTGGGCCGCCGGCTGATCGGGCAGTCCGCCGCCGTCCAGGCCGTGTCGGACGCGGTGCGCCGGGCCCGCGCCGGGATCGCCGACCCCGACCGTCCGACCGGGTCGTTCCTGTTCCTCGGGCCGACGGGCGTCGGGAAGACCGAGCTGGCCAAGGCGCTCGCGGAGTTCCTGTTCGACGACGAGCGGGCGACGACGCGGATCGACATGTCCGAGTACTCCGAGAAGCACTCGGTGGCGCGGCTCGTCGGGGCGCCGCCCGGCTACGTCGGGTACGAGGAGGGCGGGCAGCTCACCGAGGCGGTGCGGCGGCGTCCGTACTCGGTGGTGCTGCTGGACGAGGTGGAGAAGGCGCACCCCGAGGTCTTCGACATCCTGCTCCAGGTGCTGGACGACGGGCGCCTCACCGACGGGCAGGGCCGCACGGTCGACTTCCGGAACACGATCCTGATCCTGACGTCCAACCTGGGGTCGCAGTTCCTGGTGGATCCCTCCCTGGACGCGGGGGCGCGCCGCGAGGCGGTGCTGACGGCCGTGCGGGCGTCGTTCAAGCCGGAGTTCCTGAACCGGCTGGACGACGTGATCCTGTTCGACGCGCTGTCCACGGACGAGCTGACCCGCATCGTGGACCTCCAGGTGGACCGGCTCGCCGCCCGGCTGGCCGACCGTCAGCTCACCCTGACCGTCACGCCCGCCGCGCGCGAGTGGCTGGCGCTGACCGGCTACGACCCGCTGTACGGGGCGCGTCCGCTGCGCCGCCTGGTGCAGACGGCGATCGGCGACCAGCTCGCGCGCGAGCTGCTGTCGGGGTCCGTCCGCGACGGCGACGAGGTGGTCGTGGACCTGGACGAGGCCGCCGACAAGCTGACGGTCTCCGCGTCCAGGCCGTCCCTGGTGAAGTAATCGTTTTGTGAAGGCCCCCGGTACCCGCCGGGGGCCTTTGCGCGCTCGGCGTCCGCTTCACGCAGGAGCCGATGGGAGATGGGGCCGCGTCTTCGACGACACCTGCGGCAACCTGCCTGATCTCAGGGGCGGGCGGCGGCGTGGGGGCCGCCGAGCGTGTGGGCGGGCGGGTGGGCCGCCGTGGTCAGCAGGGCCGCCGCCGCGACCAGCGCGGCGATGAACGTCTTGCGCCATTTCCGGTGCATGGTTCCCACGCTAGGAAGCGCACGCCCCGGTCACCATCGGCCCAGCCACCCGATCGGGGGTGGGGCCAGCCCCCCGGCGTCCCCGATTGAGCGGATGCTCAACAGCGCGCTAGGCTGCGCGTTGAGCAGTCGCTCAAGAGAGGGGTTCCGATGGCGGACACGCGGGCGAAGTTGCTGGTCGGAGCACTGGAGACGCTGCGGACGCGCGGGATCGCGGGCACGTCCGCCCGGGCCGTCGCGGGCGCGGCCGGGGTCAACCAGGCGCTCGTCTTCTACCACTTCGGCAGCATGGACGAGCTGCTCGTCGCCGCCCTGGAGCACGGCGCCGAAGAGCAGGTCGCGCGGTACCGCGGCCGGTTCGACCGCGTGACCTCGATCGGCGGGCTGGTCGAGCTGAGCCGCGCGCTGCGCGAGGACGACGAGGCCGAGCGGAACATGACCGTCATCGCGCAGCTCCTCGCGGGCGGCCGGGCCAACCCCCGGCTCGCGGAGGCGACCGCGCGCGGCCTGGAGCTGTGGGTGGCCGAGCTGCGGAACGTCCTGCGCCGCGTCCTCACCGGAACGCCGCTCGCCGAGTTCGTGGACACCGACGGCCTCGCCCGCGCGCTCGCCGCGTCGTTCCTCGGCCTGGACCTGTACGGCGGCGTGGACGAGGCGTCCGCCCGCCGCGCGACGGCCGCGCTGGAGCAGTTCGCCGTGCTGATGTCGGCACTGGACGACCTCGGCCCGGTCGTCCGCCGCGCCGTCCGCACCCGCCTGCGCCGCGCCGGCCGATGAACCCGGCCACCGCCCGGCGCCTGCTCGCGTCCGGCGCGCTGGCCGCCGGGACGGGCCTGTTCCTGACGCCCGCGCTCGGCTACTGCCTGGTGTTGATGCCGTTCGGCGGGTGGCTCGTCCTGCCGGGCGTCGTGACCTGCGCGGCGCTGATCGGGATGAGCGCGGCGATGCTCGGCCTCGTCGCCGAGGAGCTGCCGCGCGTCGTGGCGCCGCCGTTCCGGTGGGCGCTGCTCGTGCAGTTCGTCGCGGCGCTCGCATGGCTGCCGGTCGCGGCGCGGACGCCCACGACCGGCGGCCTGCTCGTCGCCGGCGCGATCGTCACGGCTCTCACCACCGGGGCGCTGAGCCGCGTCCCGCGCGTCGCCGGAGCCGCCAGGATCGGGCTCGTGCTCGCCGCGCTGCTGGTCTGAGCGGACGCTCAAGTCGTCCGGACGGGCCGCCGTCGCGCTTTGAGCGAGTGCCGGGAATTAAACTCCGTAAGGCGTACGCTATTGTCCCCGAAAACTCCGTAGGAAGTACAGAGTTGGAGGGCGCATGGCATACGCGATCGTCGCCGAGGGGCTGCGCAAGCGGTACGGCGACGCCGACGCGCTCGCCGGGATCGACCTGGCGGTGCCCGCCGGGGCCGTCCACGGCCTGCTCGGGCCGAACGGCGCGGGGAAGACGACGGCGGTGCGGATCCTGGCGACCCTGCTGCGGCCCGACGGCGGCCGGGCCGAGGTGGCCGGGCTCGACGTCGTGCGGGACGCGGCGCGCGTCCGCGCCCGGATCGGGCTCGTCGGCCAGCACCCGGCGGTGGACGAGCCGCTGAGCGGACGGCAGAACCTCGTGATGTTCGGACGGCTCCACCACCTCGGCGCCCGCGCCGCCCGCCGCCGCGCCGACGAACTGCTCGCGGCGTTCGGGCTCGACGGCACCGGCGACCTGCCCGCCGGGCGCTACTCGGGCGGGATGCGGCGGCGGCTCGACCTGGCCGCGAGCATGATCGTCGCCCCGGCGGTGCTGTTCCTGGACGAGCCGACCACCGGCCTGGACCCGCGGTCCCGGGCCGAGGTCTGGGACGCCGTCCGCGACCTCGCGGACCGGGGCACGGCCGTCCTGCTCACCACGCAGTACCTGGAGGAGGCCGACCGGCTCGCCGGCACGATCTCGGTCCTGGCGCGGGGCCGGGTCGTCGCGGACGGCACGCCCGAACGGCTCAAGTCCGACCTCGGCGGGGACCGGCTCGACGTCGTCGTCCACGACGCGGCCGACCTCGCGGCGGCGGCGGAGATCGTCGGCCGGATCGCGGGCGCGGCGCCCGTCGTGGACGAGGCCGCGCTGCGGATCGGCGCGCCCGTCACCGACCGCGTAGCCGCCCTCACCGAGACGGTCCGTGCGCTGGACGCGGCCGGTGTCGGGGTGGCCGACGTCGGGCTGCGCCGCCCGACCCTCGACGAAGTGTTCCTGCGTCTCACCGACACCGCGAAGGAGGCCGCATGACGCCGCGCACGGCCGCCGCCGACACGTGGACGATCACGCTCCGGTCGCTGGCGCACTGGGCCCGTCAGCCGGGGCCGGTCGCCGTGGCCCTGCTGTTCCCCGTCATGGTCGCGCTGATGATGGGCTACCTGTTCGGCGGGCAGATGGACGTCCCCGGCGGGGGCGGCTACCGGGAGTTCATCATGCCCGGCATGTTCGCGATGACGATGCTGTTCGGCGTCGAGACGACGTTCGCGGCCGTCGCGTCCGACCGGGCGCGCGGTGTCACCGACCGGTTCCGGGCCATGCCGGTGGCGCCGTCGGCCCCGGTCGCCGGACGGGCCGTGGCGGACATGCTCCACGGGGCCGTCGCGCTCGCCGTCATGATCGGCTGCGGGCTGCTCGTCGGCTGGCGCTGGCACGACGGGGCCGGCCGCGCCCTCGCCGGGCTCGGGCTGCTGCTGCTCCTGCGGTTCGCGCTCGTGTGGACGGGCGTGTACCTCGGCCTGGTCGCGTCCGGCCCGGAGGCGGTGGTCGTCGCGCAGGTGCTCGTGTGGCCGGTCGGGTTCCTGTCCAGCGCGCTGATCGCTCCGGAGACGATGCCGGGGTGGCTCGGGGCGATCGCCGAGTGGAACCCGCTGTCGGCCACGGTCACCGCGTGCCGCGACCTGTTCGGCGACACCGCGCCGTCCGGCGGATGGGCGGCGGACCACGCCCTTGCCCTGGCCGTCGTCTGGCCGCTGCTCATCTCGGGGGTGTTCGCCGTGCTGTCGGTGCGGCGCTACGGCCGCCGGTAGTTCACCGGGCTCCGGACCAGGCCGTCCAGAGCGCCGCATAACGCCCGCCGGACGCGGCGAGGGCGTCGTGGGTGCCGGACTCCACGATCCGTCCCGCGTCCAGGACGACGATCCGGTCGGCGGCGGCCTGGTTGAGGCGGTGCGCGACGATCAGCGCCGTCCGTCCGGACAGGACGCGCTCGGCGGCCCGGTCGAGGAGCCGCGCCCCGGCGCTGCCCGCGTCGGCGGTGGCCTCGTCCAGGACGACCACGGCCGGGTCCGCGAGCAGCACCCGGGCCAGCGCGAGCTGCTGCGCCTCGGTCGTGGTGAGCCGGTGGCCGCCCTCGCCGACGACGGTCGCGAGCCCGCGTGGCAGGGCGTCCGCCCAGGTCAGCGCGCCGACGTCGGCGAGCGCGGCGCGCAGGTCGGCGTCGGACGCGGCCGGGGCGGCCAGGCGCAGGTCGTCCGCGAGGGGCCCGGCGAAGACGTGGACCTCCTGCGTCACCAGTGCGATGTGGCGGCGCGGCTCGGCCAGCGCGTCCACCGGCGCCCCGCCGAGCAGCACGGTCCCGGCGCGCGGCGGATGGACGCCCGCGACGACCTTGGCGAGCGTCGTCTTCCCGGCCCCGCTCGTCCCGACGAGCGCCACGTGCTCGCCGGGAGCGGCGGAGAACGCGACGTCGTGCAGCACGGGATGCGACGGCGTGTAGGCGAACGTGATGCCCGTGGCCGTCACGCCGCCGTCGCGCGGGACGGCGTCGCCGGAAGCGGGCGGCAGGGGCGCGTCCGCGACGCCGACGAGACGGGCGAGCCCCGCCGCCGCCTCCTGCGCCGTCCCGAACTCGCCGAGCAGCGTGTTGACCGGGTCGAAGACGCGGTGGAAGTAGAGCGCGGCGGCGGCCGTCGCCCCGACCGTCGCGCTCCCCGCGCCGACGAGCAGGTACCCGGTGCCGAGGATCGCGCCGAGCCCGACGAACTCGGCGAGGTTGAGCCGGCCGAAGAACCGCGTCGCCAGGCGGCTGGCGGTGAGCGCCTGGTCGAGCGCGGCGGACGACCGGCCCGCGACGGCGGCGCGGTGCGCGGCCCCGAGCCCGTAGGCGCGCAGGGCGTCGGCGCCGCCGATCGAGTCGAGGATCTGGCGCGTCCGGTCGCCCGCCGCCGCGCGCTCGGCCGCGAACACCGGCGTCGAGCGGCGCAGGTACCAGCGCAGCGCGGCGAACTGGAGCGGCGCGGCGAGCAGTCCGGCGAGCGCGAACCGCCAGTCCAGCGCGGCGAGGCCCGCGACGGTGAGCAGGACGGTCAGCCCGGAGCCGGCGAGGGCGGGCAGCGCGGTCCGGACGGCCCCGGCGATCACCGCGACGTCCCCGCTCACCCGGGCCACCAGTTCGCCGCGTCCGGCGCGTTCGACCTGGTCGGACGGCAGCCGCAGCGCCCGGTCCACGACGTTCTCCCGCAGCCCGGCCAGCAGCGTCTCGCCGAACCGGGCGACGAGCGCGTTCCCGACGCCGGTCAGGACGGCCTGCCCGACGGCGGCGGCGAGGAGCAGCAGGACGGGCGCGGTGACGGCTCCGGCGCCCCGTCCGTCCAGCACGACGTCCACGAGATGCCCGAGGACGGGCGGGACGACGAGCCCGCACGCGGTCGCGGCGACGAGCGTCAGCACGGCCCCGGCCGCCGCGCCCCGGTGCGGCCGGGCGAGTTCGCGCAGCGCGCGGCGGGTCGCGGCGGGACTTGCGGTGGGGAGCGTCATGCGAGCACCAGGTCACGGTAGGCGGGGTCGGCGGCCAGGTCGGCGTGGGTGCCCTCGGCGCGGACGGCGCCGTCCCGGACGAGCAGGACCCTGTCGCACGCGGCGAGCAGCGCCGGGCTCGTCGCGATGATCACGGTGGTGCGGTCGGCGCGGACGTCCCGCAGCCCGGCCGCCATGCGCGCCTCGGTGGCCGCGTCCACGGCGGTGGTCGGGTCGTGCAGGACGAGCACCGCCGGGTCCGCCGCGAGCGCGCGGGCCAGCGCGACCCGCTGCCGCTGCCCGCCCGACAGCGACGCGCCGCGCTCGGTGAGGACGGTCGCGAGCCCGTCCGGGAGCGTCGCGGCGACCTGGGCCGCGTCGGCGGCGGCCAGCGCGGGCGCGACGCGGTCGGGGGCGGCGGCCGACGCGGCGACGTTGTCCTGGACGCTCGCGGCGAACAGCGGCGCGTCGTGCCGGGCGACCAGCAGCGTCCGCCGGGCCGCGTCCGGGGTGAGATCGGCGACCTCGGCGCCGTCCACGACGACGCCGCCGTCGTAGGGCGCGGACGCGAGCAGGTCCGCGAGCGCGAGCGCCGACGCGCCGTCGGCGGCGATCCCGAGCGTCTCGCCCGGCGCGACGGCGAACCCGGCCACCTCCGGCTCGCCCCGGGACGGAGGCGCGGCGGCGAACGCACCGGGCACCTCCAGCTCGCCCCCGGACGCAGGCGCGGCGGCGAACGCACCGGGCACCTCCAGCTCGCCCGGGGACGGAGGCGCGGCGGCGAACGCACCGGGCACCTCCAGCGCGCCCCGGGACGCGGGCGCGGCGGCCGAACCCGCGTGCCGGGGCGCGTCCAGGACGGCCGCGACGCGCGCCGCCGACGCCCGTCCCTGCGCCAGCCGTGCCCCCGCCATCGTGAACGCCGACAGCGGCCCGAGCAGGAACTGCGCCAGCCCGACCGCCGCGACGAGGTCGCCGACGCTGATGCGGTGCTGCGCGGCGAACCGTCCGCCGACGAGCGCGACCAGCGCGACGAAGCACAGCGTGAGCAGCAGCGTCGCGCCGGAGTAGACGGCCTCGGCGCGGGCCGCGCGCAGGGTGGCGCGCAGCGACCGGCGGCTCGCGGCGCGGTACCGGTCGGCGGCGGCGCGCTCCCCGCCGAAGCCCTTCAGCACGCGCAGCCCGGTGACGAGGTCGGTCGCGAGGTCGGCGGCCTCGGCGGCGCGGGCCTGCTCGACGCCGGACCGGCGCTCCAGCGGGCCGCCGAGCCGCTGGACGGCGAACAGCAGCGGCGGCGCCCCGAGCAGGACGAGCAGCCCGAGCGGAACCGAGATCCGCAGCAGCGCGACCGCCACGACCAGCACCGCCGCGAGCGCCGAGCACGTGCGCGGGACGACGCTCAGGAACTCGCCCACCCGGTCGGCGTCGCCGGACGCGATGGAGACGAGCGTCCCGGTCCGCCGCTCGGGGTCGGGCCGAGTGCGGGGGTCCAGGGCCGCCCCGGCGACCGCGAGGCGGGTCCGGTTCGCGGCGCGCTCGGCCGCGGCCTTCGCCGTCCGCGCGCCGAACCGGAACGACAGCGACAGGACGAGGAACAGGACGCCGAGCACGCCGAGCCAGAGCAGGATCGCGCGTCCGTCGTGCGGGGCGACGGCCCGGTCGATCGCCGCGCCGACGACGACCGGGACCAGCGCCTCGCACACCTGCCAGGCCATGAGCAGGACGGCGGCGGCCAGCACCGACCACCGGTCGGCCGCCACCGCGCGCCGCAACACGTCCCCGGCCGTCACACGAACCTCCCCGTCGAGTTTGGGAAGGCTAACCTAACTCACGGCTTCGTGGCGAAAGCGGCCAGGTTGGTGGAAATGGGCTCGGGCCTGCCGCCGTTCTGGCGCGGCGCGGCCGTCAGGACGTCCAGATGCTGGTAGCCGGGCGCGATGACGTCGCCGGGCTCGGGGTGGCGCGTGCCGAGCCCGTCCCCGGCCTCCAGGTTGATGACCGGATTGGCCGTGATGCCGTTCTTGTGGACGGCGCCGTCAGCGACGCCCGGCGCCCCCGCGAGCGCGATGTCGGTGACGATCCGCGTCGGGAAATAGTGCTCGGTGAAATCGAGCGGGTGCTCCGACAGGCTGCGGGCGAGTTCCGCGATGTCGGTGACCTCTTTGGCGGGCGTGGTGAACGGCTGCCCGTCCTTGGCCTTCGGGACGTTCTTGACGGCGTCGTAGTTCTGCCAGCCGTATTGGGGCCCGTCCGGCGTCGCGGGGATCGCCTTCCGCTCGGTGCCGAGCAGGCTCTTCCACGCGCCGTTCCCGGACAGGATCATCTCGTTCGGGACGGGGAAGTCCTTGTCCACGACCGGCCCGCCGGAGAAGAACCCGACGCTCGCCTGGAGGAAGGCGAGCGGCTGGGAGTCGTCGTCCAGCAGCGCGCCGAGCGCGGCGGCGTTGGTGAACCGGAAGTCGGCGATGGTCGGCGTGCCCGCGATGAACGTCGCGAAATCCTTGGAGAACAGGAGCCGGTACGTCGTGTCGGTGTTGAAGCTGGACGGAATGTAGGTCGCGAGGTCGGACCGTCCGGACGGCGCCACGCGCGCCGCGAGACCCGCGATGGCCAGCAGGTTCATCGTCTCGGCGTTGATGAGCGCGGGGCCCGAGACCGTCCGGGGCACGACGCCCGATTCCAGTCCGGCCTTCACCGCGCCCGCGCCGAACTGGAGCAGCGGCACCATTTCTTTGGGGAAGTCGCCCATGCCCATGAGCGACGTCGCGACGCGGGTGTCGAGCGCGAAATACCCCGCGCACTGGTTGTATCCGGCGTCGGCGGTCGTGGCCGGGTTCCCGTCGAAGTCCCATTCGGCGAAGAAGCCGGTGAGCGTACCGCCGAGCGAGTGCCCGCCGCACAGCACCTTCCGCTTGCGCAGCTTCTGGTCGGGGAGTTCGGCGCGCAGCAGGTCGTACTCGTCCCGGACGGTCTGCTCCAGCCCGACGTTCTGGAGCCATTTCACCTGGTCGTTGGACTGGTACCCGGCGAACACCCGTCCGTCGACGCGCTTCTTCCGGTAGTAGTAGTCGACCGCGACATGCGGGTCTTTGGCAGCGAGTCCCGCGAGCACACCGGTGGTGTCGTCCAGGCAGTTCGAGCGCCGGTCCAGCGCCCAGAACTCCAGGTGCTTCCCCTTGGCAGCGGCGGCCGTGATCGTGTTGCGCGCCACGCTGTCGAACGCGCCCGCGCCCTCCAGGATGCCGGGCTGCGCGACGAGGATCCGGTCCGCCTTCGCCGAGGACGCCGGCCCGTGGACGTCCCGGAACCGCAGATACGACAACCAGTCGCACGCGGCGGGATGCGGCCCCACCGCCTTGGGCAACGGCACCTTGACCCGTACGACGCTCTCCACCACGCCCTTCACCGGCGAACTGTTGGTGGTGACCGTCGTTTCCCGCCGCTCCGCCGCGTAGGCGGGCGCGGTCAGGGCGGCGCCTGCGGCGGTGACGGCGAGCACAGCAGCGGACGCGCGCAGAGGGACCCGCATCTTCGTCCTCCTCGGCGAGATGATCGACGCGCCACAGCATGGCCCCCGCGCCGCCGCACCGATAGTGCTCCGGAGCACACATCCCGTCCGGCCGCGGAGGTCGCGAGTCACGTTCGCGGCCAAACACACATCGCGGCGTTCCGTGGACGAATCGGCGGAGATCCGCTAGAGAAGCGGCATGACCGCACTGGTGCTCGGCCCCCTTCTCCGTCATGTCGGCGAACACACCGCGACGCTCTGGGTGGAGACCGCACGTCCCGGCGAGGTGGCCGTCCGGGCGGGCGAGGCCGCCGCGACGGCGGAGACGTTCACCGTCCACGGCCACCACTACGCGCTCGTGGACGTCGCCGACCTCCCGGCGGGCGCGTCCGTCCCCTACGAGGTGCTGATCGACGGGGAGCGCGTGTGGCCCGAGGACGGGTCGCCGTTCCCCGCGCCCGCGCTGCGCACGCTGGACGTGTCCGGCGCGCTGCGGCTGTCGTTCGGGTCGTGCCGCCGCTCCCCCGACCCGCGCCGCGTCCACGGCCTGGACGCGCTCGCCGCGCTGGCCCACCACCTCGCCGGGCCGGACGCCGCGTGGCCCGACGCCGTCCTCATGGTCGGCGACCAGGTGTACGCGGACGAGCTGAGCGACGAGATGCGCGCGTTCGTCCACGCCCGGCGCGGCCCCGACGCCGAACCGAAGGACGAGATCGCCGACTACGAGGACTACACCCACCTCTACAAGCTCGCGTGGTGCGAGGACCCGGCGGTGCGGTGGGTGCTGTCGACCGTCCCGACCTTCGCGATCTTCGACGACCACGACATCCGCGACGACTGGAACACCTCGCTGGCCTGGCGCCGCCAGATGGCGGAACTGCCCTGGTGGCGGGACCGCATCGTCGGCGGCATCGGCTCCTACTGGGTCTACCAGCACCTGGGGAACCTGGCACCGGACGAACGCGCGGCCGACCCGGTCCTCGCGGCCGTCCGCGACGCGTCCAAAGACGGCGGCGACGGCGGCGCGATCCTGGACGCCTTCGCCGAACGCGCCGACGCCGAACCCGCCACGATGCGCTGGAGTTACGCGCACGAATGGGGCGGAACAAGGCTCGTCGTCGTCGACAGCCGCTGCTCACGCCTGCTCACCGAAGACCGCCGCGGCATGCTGGACGACGAGGAATTCGCCTGGCTCGACGCCCAACTCCAAGGCGGCGTGGACCACCTTCTGATCGCCAGCTCGCTCCCCTACCTGCTCGCCCCCGGCATCCACCACGCCGAGGCATGGAACGAGGCGCTGGCCGACGGCGCCTGGGGCCGCGCCGGCGCCCGCTTCGCCGAAAAACTGCGCCAGGCCGCCGACCTCGAACACTGGGCCGCATTCGGAACATCGTTCCGCGAAGTGGCCCGCGACATCCTCGCCGTAGCACGCGGCGAACGAGGCCCGGCGCCCGCGAGCATCGCGTTCCTGTCCGGCGACGTCCACTACTCCTACGTGGCCCGCGTGACCTCCCCCGGCACGACGTCACAGATCGCACAACTGGTCTGCTCCCCCCTGCGCAACCCGCTCCCGCCGAAATTCCGCTTCGCGCAACGCCTGGGAATCTCCAGCGTCCTGGCCACCGGCCCCCGCCTCCTGGCCCGCCTGGCCCGCGTCCCCACCCCACCGATCCGCTGGCGCCTGACGGACGGCCCGTGGTTCGAGAACGCCATAGCGACAATCGAGCTGAACGGCCGCGCAGCCCGCGTCCACTGGGACTCCCCCACAACCCCCGACCACCTGAAGACAATCGCCCGAGCAACCCTCACCCCCTGACCCAACCCGCACGGCTCCCTCGTCCACGCGCGGGCTTCCCGCCCGCGCGGGGCCGCCCGGACAACCGGCCAAAGACGCACCACCCGCCGCCCGCGCAGGGACACCGCGCGCCAGACTCACGCGCCCGCACACGCGCCTCGCGGCCGACGCGGTGCCCCGCGCGAGTGGCCGACGACGCGGCGGACGAAGCGAACCGCCGCACGGACGAACGTCGCACAGACGGAGAAAGGCACCCGCGTAGGAATCCAGCACCCCGCGCAAGGTCCCGCGCAGGGCCACACGCACGGTGAAATGCTCTGCTCGTGGCGGACATGTGGTGGTCGTCCGGTCCCACACGACGAGAGGGTGCCCCTTGTCAGCCACCCCGAAGGCTTCGCGACCGCCCGATGACGGGCGGTGCCGTTTCGACGAACTCTACGCCGCGCACCGCGTACAGATCCTCGGCTACGCATTGCGGCGTACGTCCGACCCGCAGGACGCGGCCGACATCCTCGCCGAGACGTTCCTGATCGCCTGGCGTCGGCTGGACGCCGTGCCGCACGGCGCCGAGGCCCGGCTGTGGCTGTACGGCGTTGCGCGCCGCGTACTGGCCAACCATCACCGCGGCGTGCGCCGCCGCTCGGCGCTGAGTCACGACTTGGCGGACCGCTTGCGCAGCGATCTGGCGACCGGTTACGTCCCCGAGGAGCCGGGCGACCTCGCCCCTGCGGCCGAGGCGTTCCGCGAACTACCCGAAAGAGACCGGGAACTGCTCGCCCTGGTCGGCTGGGAGGGCCTGGACAACGGCGAGATCGCCACGGTCCTCGGCTGCTCCCGCAACGCGGTGCGAATACGGCTGCACCGCGCCCGCCGCCGGTTCGCCCGCGAACTGGAGCGGCGCGGCGCCTCGGCATCCCAGTCCCGCACCCTGGCCGCCGCCCACGGAGAACACGCATGAACGACATCGACCTCCTGATCGGCCGGATCGCTCCCGCCACCGACGCCCGCGCCGCCGACCTGCTCTCCGCGGACACCGCCGCCGCGCTCGCCGACCGCATCGTCACCTCCACCACCGAGGCCCCGGACATCCGGTCCCCTCACCGCACCCGGCGACGCCTGGCCATCGGCCTCCCTCTCCTGACCACCGGCCTCGCAGGCGCCACCGCCGTAACGGTCCTGCTGGTCTCCCCCGGCGATGGCTCCCCGGCGCCGGTACCGTCCAGGCCCTCGGCCTCCCACGCCCCGAAGGTCGAGTTGGCCGCGGCCCTCACCTTCACACGCAACGGAGGCCACATCGACGTGCGGATCCGCGACCCGTACGCCGACCCCGAGCGCTACAAGGAGGAGTTCGCCAAGCACGGGCTCGATGTGGACCTGAAGCTCATCCCGTCCTCCCCTTCGATCGTCGGGACCGTGGTGATGATCGAAGGCGATATCACCCCCATCAACAAGAAGGGCGCCTGCGAGGTGCCCGGCGGCGGTGACACCTGCCCGGTGGGCGTACGCGTCCCGGTCGACTACAAGGGACACGCGGCAGTCGCCTTCGCACGCGCGGCCCGCCCTGGCGAGCACTACAACAGCACGGCCCAGGCCGACGCCCGCGGTGAGGTCATGCACGGGATGACCTTCCGCAAGCGACCGGTGGCAGAGGTTCTGGCCGCACTCGCAAAGCGCCACGTCACGGTCCCCGAGTACCGATACATGGTGGGCAACGAGAGCAAGGTCGCCTACCCGGGCCAGATCCCCGGCACCTGGTACGTCCACGACGCCGCCCTGTGGGCCGCCGGCCAGGTCATGCTCTTCGTAGGTCCGCACCCGGACGAGCGCCCCGGCGACCGCCCCCAGCCGAACTAGCCAGGTGCCCCCACTAGCCCCGTCACCCCGACCACCTGACCAGCGCCACCGGCCGACCTGCAGGCGAACCAGCCCGTCACCGGTCCGGCCACCGCCACATCAACAGATCGCTGGATCAACCATCAGCGGGGGAAGGGACGTGGCAAGGCGGCTCTTGCGGCGTGGGTGAGGCGTTGCGGGGAAGGGTGAAGGGTCGTGTTGTGCGGCCTTTCTGGTGGGTGGGAGGGGGAGGCGGAGTGCCCCGCGCGGGGGGAAGGCCGCGCGGGGAGACGGGTGGGGCGCGTCCGTCCCGCCCCCTCCTCGGGACGGACGCGCCGGGGCCGCCCGTCCGGCCGCGCCCCAGCGGCCGGACGGGCGGCTCAGGAAGCGGACGGCTCCAGCAGGGCCAGGGCCGTCCGCAGGTCTTCGGGGAGGGGGGCCAGGCGGACGCCGAAACCGTTCGTCCCGAAGAGGGAGTGGAAGAGTTCGGTTTCGTCGCTCGCGCCCAGGGCCTGTTCCAGGAGGTGGCGGAGTACTACCGCGTCGGCTTCGGCTCGGCGGCCCGCGGGGATGAGGGCCGCCGCGCGGGCGGGGCCGGTGAAGGCGACCGTTTCGCCTCGGCGGAAGACCTCGCGCAGTTCGTGGGCCACGACGAGCGAGCGGGAGAGGCGTCGCCACGGTTCGTCGCCCTCGGGGAGGTCGACGAAGAGGAGGGTGTGGCCGTCCGGGACGCCGCCCGCCTCCCGGTACAGCTCGGTGAGGCGGCTGCGCAGGTAGGACGCGGTCATCAGGCCGGTGAGCGGGTCCTCGCAGGTGACGTCCGGGGATTCGGGCGTGCCGCCGTCCGCCCAGCCCTCGGCGGCGCAGCGGACCAGCGACAGCGGCGGGTCCGGCCAGTTCAGCTCGGCGAAGAGGGCGCCGAGGTCCTCCAGGGTCTCGCCGATGCCCACGCCCGCCCGGCCGCGCGCCTCGCCGAGACGTTTGCAGGCCGCCGCCAGGCCCGGTTCGCCGCACGCGGCCGACACGACCGACTCGACGGCCGGCGTCCACCAGTCGCCCGTCAGCGCCCAGCCCGTCTCCGCGCTCCGGCAGCGCCACCGCTCGCGCAGTTCCCCCGGGCCCGGGACCAGCCGTTCCCCGGGGCGCCTCCCGTCCCAGAGATGCACCATCTCGCCGTCGCCCTCCGTTCGTCCGTCCGGCCGTCACTCCCTCCCACGGCGTTGCACGCGTCTCATGACGCGGTTTGCCCGACCATTTACTGCGACAGTGGGTGGTCAAGGAACTACAGTGAGCGGTCGATCCCCCGGAGGCCCGGCAATGCGCCGGTGAAGTGACGGCAAGGAGACCCCCGTGGCCGAGAACGCGCCGAGCCCGGCCCCCGCCGAGCCGAGCGACGCGGCGCTGATCGCGCGCGTCCGCACCGGCGACCTCGCCGCGTACGGGCCGCTGTACGAACGGCACCTCGCGGCGGCGCGCGGCCTCGCCCGGCACCTCATCGACGGGGACGCCGCCGAGGACGCCGTCCAGGACGCGTTCGCCCGCATCCTCGACGCGATCGGGCGCGGCGGCGGGCCCGCGTCCGATTTCCGGCCGTACCTGCTGACGTCGGTGCGCCGCGCCGTCTACGACCGGTACCGCGACGAGCGCCGCGTCGAGGCCACCGACGAGCTGGAACGCCTGGACGCGGGCCTGCCGTTCGAGGATCCGGCGCTGCACGGGCTGGAACGGTCGATGATCGTCCGGGCGTACCGGTCGCTGCCGGAACGGTGGCGGGCCGTCCTGTGGCACACCGAGATCGAGGGCGCCAAGCCCGCCGAGGTCGCGCCGCTGCTCGGGCTGACGGCCAACGGCGTCGCCGCGCTCGCCTACCGCGCCCGCGAGGGGCTGCGGCAGGCGTATCTGCAGATGCACCTCGCCGATCCGGCCGCGCCCGTCGCGGGGAACCCGCCGCCCGCCGACGAGGCGTGCCGTCCGGTGCTGGAGAAGCTCGGCGCGTACGTCCGGGACGGCCTCGCCAAGCGCGACACCCGGACCGTCAAGGCGCACCTGCGCGGCTGCGCCCGCTGCTCCGCGATCTACGCCGAGCTGGTGCAGGTCAACACGGCGCTGCGGGACGGCCTCGGGCCGATCATCCTCGGCGCGGCGGGCCTGGCGTACCTGGCGAAGGGCGGCTGGGGCGGCACGTGGGTCGTCACCCGGTTCCGGCGGCTGCCCAAGCGGCAGCAGCAGGCGGTCGGCGGCGGGGTCGCGGCGGCCGTCGCCGCTGCCGCCGCCGCGCTGGCGCTGATGCTGGCCTCGGGCGCGACGCCACTGTCCCCGTCGGGACGTCCGCAGACCGATCAGCCCCACCAGGTCGCGGCCCCGCCCGCCGCGCCACCGGCCGCTCCCAAGCCCGCGAAGCCCGCAAAACCCCCGGCCCCAGCGCCGAAGCCCGTGAAGCCCGCGCCCGCCGAGCCCGTAGCGAACACGTCCCCGGCCGCGTCGCCGAGCAGGCCGCCCGCGCACGTCACCGCGCGGATCGGGACGGTCGGCGCGCTCGTCCGCGACCGTCCCGGCATCGTCGCGATGACGGTCGGCAACGACGGACGCGGCGCGACCGACGACCTGGCCGCCGCCGTGGACCTGCCGCCCGGCGTCGCCTACGACGGCGCCCGCTCCGGACGGCTCGGGCTCGCGTTCACGCCCGTCCGGGCCCCCGGCGGCGGCTGGGCGTGCCGGCCGCAGGGCACCGCGCGGGTCGTCTGCACGCACGCGCCGGTCCCGGCGGGCGCGACGACGTCGGCATACCTGCGCGTCCGGGTCGCGCGCGACGCCCCGCTCGGCCCACCCGCGCGGCTCACCCTCAGCGGCGGCGGGACGGCCGTGTCCGCCCGCGCCGACCAGGGCGTCTCCGCCGACGGGATGCCCGCCCGGTTCGCGACCGAGGGCCGGGTGCGGACGGTCGAGACCGGCAACGCGCTGCTCGGCTGCGACGCGACGCGCTCGGACTGCCGCCAGGCGATGGACCGGCGCGGCCCGAGCCGCGACGACGACCTCTACTCGATGCGGCCGATCGACCGCGACGACGACCCGACGACCCGGACGTCCAGCGCCGCCCGCCTCGACGCGCCGTCCGACGTCCTGTGGGCCGGGCTCTACTGGTCCGGTTCGACCTCGCCGGGGAGCGCCACGATGCGGCTCCGCGCGCCCGGAACGTCGGCGTACACGACCGTCCGGGCCGCCGAGACGGGCACCGCGGAGCTGCCGAACGGTCCTGCTTACCAGGCGTTCGCCGACGTCACCGCGCTGGTGCGGGCACACGGCGGCGGTGTCTGGTGGGGGGCGGACGCGCCCGCGGAGTCGGGCTTCGGACGGTATGCCGGGTGGGCTCTGGTGGTCGTCGTCCGCGACGCACAGGCGCCGTTCCAGCAGGCGATGGTCCTGGACCGAACGACCGCGCTCGGTCCGCAGTCCGCCGCGAAGCTGGACGTCCGGCCGAACGGGCTGCTCGCGGCGGCGCGCCCGGCGACGATCGGGCTCGTCGCGTGGGAGGGCGACGCGGACCTCCCCGGCGACGCCCTCTCCCTCGCCGGACGCCCGCTCACACCGCTCACCGGCGACCGTTCCCCGAACAACGTTCTTGACGGCTCCACGCCCGGCGCGCTCGGCACGAAACTCACCTTCGGCCTGGACGTGGACCGGTTTTCGGCGAGCCTGAACGACCGTCCGGTCCTGACCCTAAGCACCGGACGGGACGCCGTTCTCGTGGGAGTCGTCACCGTCACGGCACCGACACGCACCTGACGCGCACGGCGACGTGCGAAAACCTGCGTGCGGGGGGTCGCGCCGCGGACGATCGTCGTGAAAGAGTGGCGAATCACCGTAACGGCCTGCGTGACTCCTGGGCTTCACGAGGTTGACTGACGCCCGTCCGTGCTGAGGAAAGGCGGTGTCGCATGGATCGCTGCGCCCTGTTCGTGGACGCCGGCTACCTCCTCGCCGACGGCGCGATGGCGGTGCACGGGACGCGACACCGCGACGCCGTGTCCTGGGACTTCGGCGGCCTGCTGCAACTGCTCGGCGGCCTCGCCCGCGACCGCACCGGCTGCCCGCTGCTGCGCTGCTACTGGTACGAGGCGACGTCCGAGGGACGCCGCGCGCCCGAGCACGAATCCCTCGCCGACCTGCCCGGACTCAAGCTGCGGATCGGCAAGGTCCGCCCCGGACGGCGCGAGGGCGTCGACGCCGAGATCCACCGCGACCTCATGACGCTGGCCCGCAACGGCGCGCTCGCCGACGCCGTCGTCGTCAGCGGCGACGAGGACATCGCGCGGGTCGTCGCGGACGCGCAGGAGTTCGGCGTCCGGGTGACGGTCCTGCACATCGCCGTGGACGGCAACTGGACGATCTCCCGCGTCCTGCGGCAGGAGTGCGACGACCTCATCGAGATCGGTTCGGGGCATCTACGGCCGTACGTGAACCTGCTGAGCAGCGGGGACGCCTCGTCCGGGCCGCTGTCGAACGGGCACTCCTCCAACGGGTCGGGCACGCCCGCCGCGCTCGCCCCGGCGCCGCGCAGCGCGTCGTCCGCGCCGCCGTCCACGCCGCTCACCGGGCAGCCGGTGCCCGCGGCGGAGTACGCGGCGCGCGACAAGGACTACGTCGCGCGGGACTACGCGTCGGCCGCTCCGGAGTACGGGCTGACCGGGCTGACGCCGCCGCCCGCCGTGCCCCCGGCGACACCGTCGCCGTTCCCCGCGCCGCCGGTGACCCCGCCGCCGTTCCCGGCGCCGCCGACGTCCGCGCCGCAGACCGGCGGGACGAACTACCCGCCCCCGCCGCAGCAGCACGGGCCGTACACCGGGCCGCAGCAGATCGCGCCGCGTCCCGTCCAGCAGACCGCGCCCTCGCTCTCGGACGCGGTGAAGGCCGCGCACCAGGAGGGCCAGGACTTCGGCGAGTCCGTCGCCCGCGACGCGCCCGCGCTGTGGCTGGAGGCGGTGCTCGCCCGCAAGCCGCGCATGCCGTCCGACCTGGAGGCCCGGCTGCTCCAGGGATCGTCGCTGCCGATCGACTTCCTGCTCCACGACGAGGTGCGACACGCCCTGCGGCGCGGATTCTGGGACGCGCTCGAACGCGCCCGCAGATAGGGCTTCGACGCCGTCCGGACGTGTAGCCGATTCACGATCATCACGCAATTCGCCCGCTTCGGTCGCCGACCGGCGGGTAGCGTTGAACCGTGACGCATGTGACGGAAGACGATCTCGACGATCTGGAGTTCGACACCCTGCGCACCGGCGATCACATCGCGGCGGCCCGGCGTCTCGCCGAGCTGGCCGAGGCGGTGTCCGGCGGGGTGTCGCGCGCCAACGTGCTGCTGCGCGCCGGGGAACAGTGGCAGCACGCGGGCGACCACGAGGCGGCCGCGGCGCTGTACCGCGCCGCGCTGGAGGACGGCGGCGAGACCTACGGCGACGCCCGCGCCTACCTCGCGGACGCGCTGTTCAAGCTCGGCCGCATCCCCGAGGCCCGCGCGCTGGTGGACGACATCCGCGCCGACGCCCCGCGCGACCCGGAGGTGTACCGGGCGGTCGCGGAGGTGCTGTACGAGCAGGGTGACACGGCGGGCTGCCACGAGTGGGCGACGAACGGCGCCGACGTGGTGCTGGCCGTCCGGGCGGCGGGCGCCCCGGCGGACGAGACCGCGCTCGCCGAGGACAGCCTGGAGGCGCTGCTGCGGCTGCGCTACCGCGCACGGATCGACCTCGGACGTCCCGAGGACCACTACGACGCGATGCTGGACGACCTGCTCAAGAACGCCTGAGAATTTTTTTCCGGCGGATGTCGAGGACGGGACGGGCGGCTTCGACCTCCGGGTGAAAGCGTCCCGCAGGGGGACGCGGGGAACGGAGCCCGACATGAAGTACATGATGCTCATGCAGTACAGCGCCGCCGGAACCGACTTCCCGGACATCGCGTCGTGGTCGGCGGACGAGGTGCGGGCGCATGTCGCGTTCATGCGCGACTACAACGCCAAGCTCGTCGCGGACGGCGAGCTCGTGGACGCGCAGGGGCTCGCCTCGCCCGCGACGGCCCGGATCGTCCGGGCCGGGGCGGACGGCGCGCCGGTCGTGACGGACGGTCCCTTCCCCGAGACCAAGGAGTGGCTCGCGGGCTACTGGATCGTGGACGTGGAGACCGAGGGGCGGGCGCTGGAACTGGCCGCCGCAGCGTCCGCCGCGCCCGGTCCGCAGGGACGGCCGCTGAACATGCCGATCGAGGTCCGTCCGATCGGTTCCGAGCCGGAGGTCTGACCCGCTGGACGACCTCGCCCCCGACGACCTGCTGCGCACGCTCGCGCCGCAGGTCGTCGGCGTGCTCACCCGCCGGTACGGGGACTTCGGCGCCGCCGAGGACGCGGTGCAGGAGGCGCTGATCGCGGCGCTGGACCAGTGGCCGCGCGACGGCGTCCCGGCGAACCCGCGCGGCTGGCTCGTGCAGGTCGCGAGCCGGCGGCTCGTGGAGCAGATCCGGGGGGACGCGGCGCGGCGGGCGCGGGAGGAGCGGGTCCTCGCCGACCGGTCCGCGACGCCGCCGGGGACGGTCTCCGGGGACGACACGCTCGTCCTGCTGTTCTTGTGCTGCCATCCGTCGCTGACGACGCCGTCCGCGATCGCCCTGACGCTCCGGTCGGTCGGCGGGCTGACGACGGCGGAGATCGCGCGGGCCTTCCTCGTCCCGGAGGCGACGATGGCGCAGCGGATCAGCCGGGCGAAGGCGCGCATCGCGGCGTCCCGGCTCCCGTTCCGGCTGCCCGAGCCCGCCGAGCGGGAGGCGCGGCTGGCGGCCGTCCTGCACGTCCTCTACCTGATCTTCAACGAGGGCTACACGGCCGGCGGGGTCGAACTGCAACGCCGTGACCTGGCCCGCGAGGCGATCCGGCTGGCCCGTCTCGTCACCCGCCTGCTGCCCGCCGACGGCGAGGCGGCGGGCCTGCTCGCGCTGATGCTGCTGACCGACGCGCGCCGCGACGCCCGCGCCGACGCGCACGGCCTCCCGGTGCCGCTCGCCGAGCAGGACCGGACCCGCTGGGACCGCGCGTCCATCGACGAAGGCATAGCCCTCCTCACCCGCACACTCCCCCGGAACGCCCCCGGCCCCTACCAGGTCCAAGCGGCGATAGCGGCAGTCCACGACGAGGCCGCCAGCGCGGAGGCGACCGACTGGCCGCAGATCCTCGCCCTCTACGACGTCCTGGAGCGCATGGCCGACAACCCGGTCGTCACGCTGAACCGCGCGGTGGCGACGGCGATGACCCACGGCCCGTCCGCCGGCCTGTCCCTCCTGGCCACCCTGGACGACCGTCTCCCGAACAACCACCGCCTCGCCGCCGCCCGCGCGCACCTGCACGAGATGTCCGGCGACACGTCCGCCGCGATCCGCGAATACCGCCGCGCCGCCGACCTGACCCCGAGCGTCCCCGAACGCCTCTACCTGACCGCCCGCGCCGCCCACCTCACCCCCTGAGCAGCGCCTCGCAGGCGGTGTAGAGGCGGGCGCGGAGGGGGGTGGCGCGGTCGGTGAAGGCGCGTTGTTCGGCGGCGTACTCGGCGCGGCCGGACGGCGTCTCGATGCGGATCGGCGGGTAGCCGAGGGCGGCGAGGTCGTAGGGGCTCGCGCGCATGTCCACGGCGCGGATGTCGCGGGCGAGGGCGAAGCAGTCCGCGACGAGGTCGCTCGGGATCAGCGGGGAGAGCTTGTACGCCCATTTGTAGAGGTCCATGTTGGCGTGCAGGCAGCCGGGTTGTTCCAGGTCGTGCTGGGTGTCGCGGGACGGCTGGAGCACGTTGAGCGGACGGGCCGCGTCCGTGAAGAACCGGAACGCGTCGAAGTGGCTGCACCGCACGCCGCGCTCGTCCACCACGGCGGCGACCGCGTCCGGGGGCAGGCGCAGCGGCCACGCCTCGTGCCGGACGTGCGGCGTCCGGTACACCATCGCCCATTCGTGCAGGCCGAAGCAGCCGAGGTGCGCGGGACGGGACGCCGTCGCGGCGAGCAGCCGGCCGATCCAGGCCACCGAGGCGCGGCGGCGCTCCAGCAGCGCGGACGTGTCGAGGACGGCGCCGTCGGCGGTGTCGCGGTAGTCGCGGCCGTACCCGCGCGCCCCGAGCAGGACGACGCCCGCGCCGGGATGCCACTGGACGAGCCGTCCCGGCCGGCAGGAGTAATAGGTGAACAGGAAGTCCTCGACGGGATGGGCCTCGCCGCGCTCCCGGCGCCGCAGGTAGGGGCCGGTCCACTGTTCCACGCGCTCCCGGTGGGCCGCCGCCCGCGCCCGCCAGACCTCCGGCTCCCATGCCTCCACCGGTGCATGCTACTCAGCACCCCGGTGTCGTGCTGACGGAGCGCACATGGTCACATGGGGAGGGTGACCGGCGTAGAAGTGCGCATGTTGCGCGGCATGGCGGAGTTCACGGACGTCCGCCGCCTCTTCGAGACCATCTGGCGGCCCGACCCGGGCGGCGACCCCGCCCCCGTCGAGCTGCTCGCGGCCCTCGCCCACACGGGCAACTACGTCGCGGGCGCGTACCGGGACGGACGGCTCGTCGGCGCGTCCGCCGGGTTCCTCGCGGACCCGCCCGGCACGACGCTGCACTCGCACGTCACCGGGACGATCGAACCCGGTGCCGGATTCGCGCTGAAAGTCCATCAGCGGGAGTGGGCGCTGGAGCGCGGGCTGACCCGGATCACCTGGACGTTCGACCCGCTCGTCCGGCGCAACGCCTATTTCAATCTGGGGAAACTCGCGGCGCGCGCCACCGAGTACCTGCCGTCCTTCTACGGACCGGTGCAGGACGCGATCAACCGGGGCGACGAGACCGACCGGCTGCTCGTGGAATGGCCGCTCGACGATCCGCGCGTCGCCGACGCCGTCCACGGGAGCCCGCCGGGCTGCCCGGTCCCGCCCGGGACGCCGGTGATCCTCGGCGAGCGCGTCGGGCTGCCCGCGCGCGGCCGGGACGGCTCGTCGGTACTGCTCGTCGCGATCCCCGACGACATCGAGGCGCTGCGCCGCACCGACCCGCTCGCCGCCCGCGCGTGGCGGCGGATGTTCCGCGAGGCGCTCGGCGGCCTGCTGGCCGAAGGCGGGCATGTCGCTGGAATCCATCACCGTTCGCACTATGTTGTGGAGCGTCCCTCCTCGCGGGAGGTCCGGTGAAGATCGAGGGCGTGGAGCTGCGCCGCGTGGCGCTGCCGCTCGCCCTCCCGTTCCGGACGTCGTTCGGCACCGAGACCGCGCGGGACGTGCTGCTCGTCCGCGTCGTCACGTCCGACGCGGAGGGCTGGGGCGAGTGCGTCGCGATGGCCGACCCGCTGTACTCGCCCGAGTACGTGGAGGGCGCGGCGGACGTGCTGCGCCGCTTCCTCGTCCCCGCCCTCCCCCGGACCGTGGACGCCCACGCCGCCGAGCGCGCGATGCTCCCGTTCAAGGGCCACCGGATGGCGAAGGCCGCGCTGGAGACGGCCGTGCTCGACGCCGAACTGCGCGCCGCCGGGACGTCCCTCGCCGCCTATCTCGGCGCGTCCGCGTCCCGGGTGCCGTGCGGCGTCTCCGTCGGGATCATGGACTCGGTGCCCGCGCTGCTCGACGCCGTCGCCGGATATGTCGCCGAGGGGTACGTCCGGGTCAAGCTGAAGATCGAGCCGGGCTGGGAGGTCGCGCCGGTGCGGGCCGTCCGGGAGCGGTTCGGCGACGACCTGCTGCTCCAGGTCGACGCCAACGCCGCGTTCACGCTCGCCGACGCGCCGCTGCTCGCCCGTCTCGACCCGTTCGACCTGCTGCTCATCGAACAGCCGCTCGCCGAGGACGACCTCGTCCAGCACGCCGCCCTCGCCCGCCGCCTGCGCACCCCGCTCTGCCTGGACGAAGCGATCGAGTCCGCCGCGCACGCCGCCGCCGCGATCTCGCTCGGGTCCTGTTCGGTCGTCAACGTCAAGCCCGGCCGGGTCGGCGGCTACCTGGAGGCGCGCCGCATCCACGACCTGTGCCGCGCGCACGGCCTCCCGGTCTGGTGCGGCGGCATGCTGGAGACCGGCGTCGGACGCGCCGCCAACCTCGCCCTGTCCGCCCTGCCCGGCTTCACCCTGCCCGGCGACACCTCCGCTTCCTCGCGCTACTTCACCGACGACATCACCGAGCCGTTCGTGCTGGACGACGGCCACCTCACCGTCCCGTCCGGCCCCGGCATCGGCGCCGCCCCCCGCCCCGACCGCCTCGCCGAAGTCACGACAGATTCCGAATGGATCCCGCTGTAGCGCGGCATACGTCGACGAAACCTTCCGTCGGGCAAGCTGTCGCGGAGCCGCCTGCCGGGCGGCGCCGGCGACGCTTTGGGGGGATCCGTGTCCGAACGCGAGGACGACAACGTCCGGCCCGACGGACCGCTGCGGCGGCTGCTGCACTGGTTCGTCCCGGGCGACGACCACGACGACTGGCTGGAGCCCGACCGCGACGACCCCGACGCCGACCCCGCGCGCGACCTGCCCGCGCCGTCCTGACCGTCAGCCCGCCGCGTCGTGCCGGGCCAGCCACGGCAGCGCGGCCGTGTCGGCGGGACCCACCTCCACCACGCGGTCGCCGTTCATGAGGACGCCGACGCCGTCCCCGTCGTCCCACGGGCAGGCGAACTCCAGCCCGACGTACGGCCTCCCGTCCCGTGCGAGCGGATGGACGGTCACGTGCGTCAGGTCCACCAGCGGCCGGACACCGGACGCCGGGTCCGGCGAGGGCAGGCCGCCCCCGCCGGGCGGGTAGGCGCGGACGTCCTCATAGGCCGTCAGCAGGTCCGGTTGGAGGGCTTCCCACATGCGCGGCAGCGCGTCGATCGTGTCCCGGACGGACGCGATCTCCCGCGCGGTGAGCGGCGAGTCGTCCCGGCCGCCCTCGGGGGCGTAGGCGAGCGTCACCGGCGCGTCGGCGGCGTTCCCGATCCCGTCGAGGACGATCGAGCCGCGATCGCCCGCGACGCGCAGGGTGGTGGTCCAGAAGAAGTCCTGCCAGACGAAGTCCATGACGCCCCTCTCCCGCGACAGCCGGCGACCGGCATCCTGCCAGCCGCCTCCGACATTTCCGGGACGGCCGCGTCAGTCGGCGATGTAGCGGTCCGGGTCGGCGGAGAAATTCGTCCCCGTCCATCTCCGCCGGTTCTCCATCGCGCGTTCGCGCTGCCGCCGGATCACGTACATTCCGGGCGCGATGCCGGACGCGCCGTGCTCGGGATGGATCAGGTACACGGGACGGGTCGCGCACAGCATTCCGAGAGTGAGGCGTTCGTGATCGGTGGCGTCGTCCGTCCAGTGACAGGTGCCGTGCTCGGCCGTCAGCGTGTGCGGGTTTCCGCCCGCCGCCCCGCGCAGCACCTCGATGCCCGCGTGCGGGACGGGACGCCACCGATCGTCGGTGGGCGGGATGACCGCGTCCGCTACGACGTCGAACGGGATGACGAGCAGGTCGCCCTGCGCCTGGAGGCCGTCCAGGACGGGGATCGCCACCTGCGTCTCCAGGTGGTCGAGGACGTCGAGCCCGGTGCGGGCGGTGAGTTCTGCCAGGTTCATGTGCATCACCTTGGGGGTCAGGTGCGGCGCTGGAGCCGCGCGTACTGGGAGGCGGTGAGGCCGTACGACCAGCCCGCCGCAGCGACGGGGTCGTCGATGTCACCGGGGACGCCGAGTCCGTAGCGGCGGCGGTGCCCGTCCCGTTCGACGGACCCGTTGACGGCGAGCAGCACGCGCGATGGTGCCGCGAGAAGCGACGGCGGCAGGCTGTAGAGCCGCAGTTCACAGCCCGGGTTCCCGGGATCGGACGCGGTGGAGACGAGCGTCAGGCCCGCTTGGTCGATGTAGACGTCCCATCCGATGCGTTCGATCGCGCAGCGCCGCACCTCGACGTTGACGGCCTGCCTGATGCGTTCGGGGGTGGGATCGGTCATCACCCAGTCGGGCACGCGGGTTCCGTGCCAGGCGTGGACGCCCCAGCCATCGGAGTACCGCACTGCGAAACCGTCGCCGTGATGGAGGCGCAGCACTCCGAGCTCGGAGCCCGGCACAGGCTCGGTATGGACTTCGACCGGACGTTCCGCGACGACGCACGTCCCGTCCCGGGGCCACCACCAGCCGCAGGAGCGGGCAACGGCGGCCCAGAGGTCGAGTTCGGCGTCCTCGCCGGGCGACGTCCGCAGCAGCCCGAGGCGGCGCCGGACGTCGAACGCCGTCAGCCACGCGGCGTCGTGCTGGCCGTACCAGGTGAACGAGCCCCCTGCCTGAGCGAACACCGCGCGCAGCGGCCCGCCGACGTTCTCGTGGACGGTCGCGCGGACGGCCTCGCCGAGCGCCCGATCCAGCACGTCATCGAGCGCGACGCGGGGATCGCCGCGCCGTTGAAGACCCTGCCGGTTCGGACGCCGGACGATCCGGTCGCGGAGCCGGTGCCGCAACTCCATCATCCGGTCGGCGAGCCGGACGGGCAGCGGGCCGTCTCCGCGCGGCGGCAGATTCCGCACGTCGATGCGGTCGTCATCGAGGTGCCCGATCGCGGCGCCGGGGGACGGCACCCAGACGAACCGGGGCGGCGGCGCGCCGAGCAGCCGGTACAGGCCGGTGATCGCCGCCTCGGCGGCGGGACGGTCGGCGGGTTCGGTGGACAGTGCGCGGCCCAGCCAGTCGTCGCGCGACGCGAGCGCCTGCTCCAGCAGGTCGGCCGGGCGGTCGTGAGCGGGGCTCACCGGAGGACTTCGCGGTCCGCCTTTCCAGAGATCATGCGGATCATGGTGACGGCCCCGCCGCACCGTGCGCAACCCTTATTTTCAGGGGCGCGGAATGTCCCCGTCGTCCGTGGACGGCTCGCCGAACTCGTCGCCGGGCGGCGTGTCCGGCACGGCGTGGCCCTGCGTACGACCGAAGCCGCTGCCGCCCGGACTGCCGCCTCCGGTCGTACCGAAGCCGCCTTCCATCCCCGCCGTATCAGCGTCGGCGTCCTCGCGGGAGATGCGGCGTGTGGCGCGGATGCCGGGCCTGCGGTTGCGGAAGCGGGGGTCGTCGGGATTGCTCGCCAGTTCTTCGGCCAGCTCACGGGCGGATCTGCGGTTGTCGTTCATGCGCCGCCCCCTACCCCCGTGACTCGGCGTTAACGCGGCGGCGCGCTCGGGTAGCGCAACCGTATGGAATACGAGGAAAGTCGCCGAATCCTGGCGGGCAGCGCGATCGTGTTCGACGTCGCCGCCGAACTGGGCTGGCTGCCCGAGGAGATCGAGACGCGCGAGATCGCCGACGACCTGGTCGAGGCGCACAGCCGCGACATCGGAGCGGACGCCGCCCACGCCGGCCTCCTGCGTCGCGTCCCCGACCAGCTCCGCCTGGAGTGGGGCCTGCGCGAACGTCCCGACTACGCGGGCTGGCTCCAGGTCAACGATCAGGCGGACGGGGCGAGCGAGGTCGTCGTCCACCTGTCCTTCCTCGGCGACGAACGCCCCGAGGCGCGCGGCGCCGCCCGCGCCGTCGACCGGACGAACCGGATGCTGCGCCGCTCGCTGGACCGCCTGGCCGACGAGGTGGCCCGCCGCGTCCCCCGCTAGCCTCCCCGCGCACCGCCCGGCCCCGCGCGAGCCAACCCGCGCACGCGAGCCAACCCGCGCAGGCGGGCTGAGTCGCGCAGGCGGGCTGAGGCGCGCGGCCGGGGTGGTTCAGTTGAGGCGGGCGAAGGCGGCGCGGGCGCGGCGTAGTTCGCGGAGGCGGCGTTCGTAGGTGGCGCCGACGGCGACCAGCAGTAGGCCCACGACCGTGATCGGGATCCAGCCCGGCACGTCCTGGAGGAGCGGCGCCAGGTAGCGGAGCGCGTCCAGGAGGAGGGCCGCGCCGCCGAGCGCCAGCGGGGCCTGGAGGCGGAAGCGGGCGCCCGCGAGGACGATCGCCGTCGCGCCGAGCGCCAGAAGTGCGGGCCGGACGGCGCCGTCGCCGGACCAGGACGCGAGCAGGCTCGGGACGAGCGTCCCGGCGAGCGCCGGGCCGTAGGCGAGCCAGGACGGGAGCTTCGGCCGCCGCAGGTGCCCGACGACGAGCAGCGCGAGCGAGACCGGCGCCGTGTACGCCTCCGGGACGGTCACGCCGGACGCGCCGAGCCGCACCCACCACGCCAGCGCGAGCAGCGCCGAGCCCGCGTACGCGGCGTCGCGCCGGGACGGACGCAGCGCCGCCGCCGTCGCGATGACACCGGCGGTCGCGAGCGCGCAGCTCAGCCACACCGGGTCGTCGGCCGTCATCGCGAGCGCCGCCGCGCCCGTGCCGGCGGCGGCGATCTCCGCCGGGACGCGGCCGAGCGCCGTCCCGGCGGCCGCCGCCGCGAGCACCGCGAACGCCGCGCCGTGCGCCGGAAGGCCCGCGGCGAGCCCCTGCGCCGCCGCGAACCCTCCGGCCGTCAGGACCGCGACCGCCTGCGCCGCCGGACGCAGCGGTGCGGACACCAGCGCAACGACAGCCGCCAGTGCGGTCAGCGCTGCAAGGACGCCGACCGTCCGCACCTCACCGGCGAGCGACGCCGTCACCGCCCACGCACCGAGCACGACGGCACCGATCCCCGCCGCGAGACGCGCGTCGTCCCGCCGCACGGCCCACGCCGCGAGCCCGGCCGCCACGCCGACCGCTACGAAGGGGCCGAGTTCGGTCCCCGGCAGCCCGACGGCGGCCAGCACGACCGCTGGAACGGCGACCGCCGGGAACCGCGCCCCGACGACCGCGAGGATGGCGAACGTCACCGGCCCTGCGGTGAGGGACGTGGCGAACAGGTCGCCGCTCTGCCACACGCCAGCGTCCAGAACCCGAAACGGCTGCCCTGCGGCGTCCAACGCGAGGTACAGCGCGAACGGCAGCCCCGTGGCTCCCATCGCCGACGCACCGATCACGAGCCACCGAACCCTGTCCGACAGCCGCCCGAGCATGTCGCGCGTCAGGACGGCGGTGCCGGCCACCGTGATGGCGGCGAGCAGCAGGGCGACGGGTGTCCAGGCGATCGGCGGATCCAGCCGCGCCGGGACGTCCGGCGGGTTGATCGCCACAGCCGTGAGCAGGGACGTGAGGGCCGCGCCGGTCGCCAGCGCCGCGCGGCGGTCCACGACGACGGCCCAGGCCGCCGCCACCGCGCCCGCCAGGGCGATGACCGCCGCGTGCTCCCCGGCGGCGTCGGTCCACGGGGTGTCGAGGGCGACGAGCAGGCCGGCGAGCGCGCCGACCGTGCCGAGCGTCCCGGCGGACGCGCCCGCCGCCGTCGCGACGCCCCGCGCGATGCTGCGGGTCGTGGTCCGGATCAGGAGGTCCGCCAGCGACAGGCCGAGCAGCGTCGCGGCCGTACCGACGAACGAACCGTCCAGCGCGTGGATAACGAACAGCGCGGGAATCTGCGCGAGGACCACGGCCGTGGGGGCGGCTGCCCGCAAGGGCGCGACGCGGGCGTAGGCCGTCCAGAGCAGGGCGACGACGGCGGACGCGCCGATGCCGTATCGGTCGGCCGATAGATCGCCCAGCCCCCCGACGTTCGATCCGTAGGCCGTCGCCGCGAGGACGCCGAGCAGCACCAGCCCGACGAACGCGACCGCCTCGGCCGTCGCCGCGAGCCCCCGCCGCGCCAGCGGCCACGCCAGCCCGAGCGCGATCCCCGTCAGCGTGCACAGGATCGCCGCGCGACCGAACAGCCCGAGTGCGTCCCACGTCAGCGCGGTGAACACCACCGCCGCGATGCCCAACGTGGCCGCACCGAGCCCCAGCAGGACGTTGCGGACCCCGACCCTAGGTACCTCGGGTCGGGGCGCGCGGGCACCGGGGGCGACGCCGTGCGTCCGGGCGTGGAGCGACGTCAGGAGGGCGTTGCGCTGCCGGACGAGGTCGGCGAGCGCGTACTCGATCCGCCACAGGGCGTCCGCGCCGGGCAGGCCGAGGTCGAGCCCGCACCTGCGGCAGGTCTCGGTGGGGGACGCCAGCGGCGCATGACATCCCGGGCAGAAGAGCGACATGCGTCCAGCGTCGGACGAACCAGAGGTCCCGGACATCCGCTCAGGTACTCAGATCGTCCCCCGAAAATGTCGGACCCCCCGCCTAGGCTGCGGAGCATGGACGAGAAGCGGGATGCGTGGGCGACGCTGCGCGCCGCCGGGTTCCTGCACGCCGCGCGGGAGGCCCACAAGGAGGCGACGCTCGCCGTGTTCGGCGGCATGAGCAGGTCCGCCGGGTTCAAGGAACGGTCGTTCGGGACCAGCTCGTTCGACGTCCTGGAGTCCTGGCTCGACCGCGTGTTCGGCATCGGCGACGACGAGCCGGGCCCGATCGTCCGCGACGACCTCAACAACTCGCCGGGCTGGCGCTGCGGCCGGTACCGCGTGCTGTTGAAAAGGCACCACCTCGGGGCCGTCCACGCGCTCCGCTGGGATCGCGACAGCCCCACCAAGCAGGCCGTGGCCCGCCAGGAGTTCGCCGACGACCCGCAGCTCGCCCTGGAGATCCCCGGCGTCCCGGCCGACACGCCCGGGATCGTCACGCTCGTCCTCGCCCACAGCGCCACGGAGGAGCCGCTGCAACTGGAGCTCTACCTGGGCCGTCCCCGGTTCAACGACGACGGCGGCGGCGCGTGGCACTGGGTCCGCGCGCTGGACGACGCGTCGCTCGGCGCCGATCCGCGCCGTAAGCTCGTCGAGCCCACCCTTCCGCTGTGGACGGACGACGCCGCGGACGTCGTCCTGCGGCGAAGGCGCGCGACGAGCACCGAAACGGCCTGGTGAACGAACGTTTTCCCACGTCCCGCCCCGCCGCCGCCCGTCGGCCGTTCGACGGTGAACGGCTGACGCTGGCGCGGCGGCTGCGCGGCCTGCGCAAGAACCAGCTCGCCCAGGCGGTCGGCACGACGCCCGCCGCGATCGGCCGCTTCGAGGCGGGCATCGCGCGTCCCCCGGACCCGGTGCCGGCCCGGCTCGCGGTGGCGCTCGGCGTCCCGGCCGAGTTCTTCGGCGGCGCGGCCGGTCCGCCGCGCGCGCTGGACTCGGCGCACTTCCGGTCGCTGCGCGCGACGACGCAGATCGAGCGCGACCAGGCCCTCGCCTACGGCCGCATCGCGGCGGACGTCGTGGCGGCGCTCGAGGAGGTCGTGGAGTTCCCGGCGGTGACGCTGCCGGAACGTCCCGTCCCGCCGGACGAGATCGGCGGACCGGGCCCGGCGGACGCGGCGCGGCGGGCGCGGGCGGCGCTGTGCCCGTCCCCGGGACCGGTCCCGCACGTGGTACGGCTGCTGGAGGCGGGCGGCGTGATCGTCGTGGTGCTGCCGCCGGTCGCCGAGCGGGTGGACGCGTTCAGCGTCGGAGCGCATCCGCGTCCGCTGGTGCTGTTCAACCCGGCCAAGGGCGACTACTGGCGCAACCGGTTCGACGGCGCGCACGAGCTGGGCCATCTCGTCATGCACGCGGACGCCGAGCCCGGCGAGAAGATCGTCGAGGACCAGGCGCAGCGGTTCGCGGCCGAGTTCCTCATGCCCGCCGACGAGATCGCGGGCGAGCTGCCCGCGTTCGCCGACTGGGACCGGCTCGCCGCGCTGAAGGCCCGCTGGGGCGTGAGCCTCGCGGCGCTGCTGTACCGGGCGCGGACGCTCGGTGTCATGCCCGAACCCGTCTACCGCGCGGCGATGGCGGGGATGGCGCGGCAGGGGATGCGGCGGCGGGAGCCGGGTCCGGCGCGTCCGCTGGAGGGGCCGACGATGCTGACGCGGGCGATCGAGATGTCCGGTCTGGACCGGGACGCGCTGGCCGTCCGCGCCGGGGTCCCCCGCCCTGACCTGGACCTTCTCGTCCCCGTCCGGTGAGCCGGATGTAACGCCGGTGTGATCGTCGTGCCCGATGATGGGCGGTATCGCAGAGACCGCGCGTAATCTCGGGCACCGACTGCCTCGGATTGCGTTGCTCCGCCTCGACAAGTGCGCGCGGTCTCGTGTCGGAGGACCGCCACATGTCCTACGAACTGACCGAACTGCACCGCGAGTCCCGGATGGGCGGGCTCGGCACCGAGATGGCGCGGGAGATCCGCCGGATCGACCTGTCGGACTTCGCGGCCCGGCGCGACGAGATCACCGAGCAGGTCTGGAACGCGGCCGTCGAGATCGGGTTCTTCCAGGTCGTCGCGCACGGGATCGACCTCGCGGACGTCCGGGAGGCGTTCGCGACGGCCGAGCGCTTCTTCGCCCTCCCGGACGCGACCAAAGCCCGCTATCCGCTCCGCAAGGGGCGCAACGCGGGCTGGGAGAGCCTGTCGCAGGTCCGGCCGTCCGTCGGGACGCCCGACCAGAAGGAGTCGTTCCAGATCACCCGTCCGCACATGGACGGCCTCTGGCCCTCCGACGAGTTCCGCACGACGCTCCTGCGCTTCGAAGCCCAGTGCCGGGACCTGGCGATGAAGCTGCTGTCCTGCTTCGCGACGCGCCTCGGGTTCGACGCGGACTTCTTCGCCCGCGCCCACGACCCGTCCGACCCGGGCTACCGCAGCACGCTGCGCCTGCTGCACTACTTCGCCGTGCCGCCGGACGCGACCGGCCTGTGGCGCGCGGGCGCGCACACCGACTTCGACTGCCTCACGCTGCTGTTCCAGCGGGACGGGCAGAGCGGCCTCCAGGTGTGCCCCGGCCGCGAGCGCGACGCCGGGACGTGGACGCCCGTCGAGGCCTCCGACGACGCCGTCACCTGCAACATCGGCGACATGCTCATGCGCTGGAGCGACGATCTGCTGCCGTCCAACTTCCACCGGGTGAAGAGTCCCGGGCCGGGCGAGGACCGGGGGCCGCGCCAGAGCATCGCGTTCTTCGCGCAGGCCAACGCCGACGTCGTGATCGAAGGCCCCGCCGGGCGCTATCCGCCGATCACCGCAGAGGAGTACCTGCGGCAGCGGATCGCGGCGAACTACCGGGGGACCTAGGCCAGCTTGACGGGCAGCCGCTCGGGACCCCGGACGAGCGTTCCCGACACGACGACCTCGTCCGGCGGCACGGCCAGCTCGACCGTCGTGAACCGCGCGGCGAGGGCGTCCAGGGCGGCGGCCAGTTGTGCGCGGGCCAGGTCGGCGTGCGGGCCGTCCGGGAAGGCGAGGCCGGGGGACGCGGCGGGACGATCCGGGTCGAACCGGTCGGGGTCGGGGAACACGTCCGGGTCGCGGTTGGCCCCGGCGGGCGACAGCAGGACCAGATCGCCGTCCGCGACCGTCACGTCCCCCCAGGTCAGCGGCCCGGTGGCCCGGCGCGGACGGACGGCCGCGGGCGGCTCCCAGCGCAGCGCCTCCGCCGGCGCGGCGGCCCGGTAGGCGGCGTCGGCGCGCACGCGCGCCCACCCGTCCGGTGCCGTCAGCACGCCGTGCAGCAGGTTCCCGATGCCGTGGCAGACGGCCTCGACGGGCAGCAGGAGCCGCACGAAGTCCACGATCTCCTCGTCCGCCGCGCCGGTGGCGACGAGCCGCGACAGCAGGTCGTCGCGCGGCTCGCCGCGCCGCTCGGCGATCGGCCCGGTGAGGCGCCGCGCGAACCGCTCGGCGCCGGCCGGGTCGGCGGCAAGCGACCGCAGTTCCGGCAGCGCCGACCCGCCGAGCCCGAGCAGCCGCGAGACGACCAGCGACGGGTACCGGGCGGCGAAGTCGGCGACGAGATCGGCGGCACCGTCCAGGTGCGCGACGAGCCCGTCCGCGAGCGACCGGATCAGCGCCCGCGGCGTCGCCGCGAGCACCGGGTCGAGCGGATGCGGCGCGGCGTACGGGCCGACGTCGGGACGCCCGTCCGGCGCGGTCAGCTCCGTCGCCGCCAGCCCGTCCGCGACGTCCGCGTACCGGGCGACGAGCCGCGCGGGCTCACCGCGGAACAACACGGGCACGGCCCGCCCCGCCGCCCGCGCCGCGGCCAGCAAGCCGTGCGGGTTCGCACCGGGATCCGCACCGAAGTCCACACCGTCGAACGCCATGCGATCGCCTCCGGCCCCGATCATGCAGCCGCGCCCCCCGGAAGGAAAGGCCCCCCGAGGGGTGACCTTTGACTCCACGCCCTGACCCGCCGATACGCTTTGGGGGACGGAGTTTGGCGAGGAGGGCCGGATGAGCGGGCGCGCACGACCGATCACGCTGGTGGGGACGGACGTTCTGCACCGGCCGTGCCGGGAGGTGACGGAGTTCGACGCCGCGCTCGCCGAGCTGACCGAGGACATGTTCGCGAGCATGTACGAGGCGAACGGCGTGGGGCTCGCCGCCAATCAGATCGGCGTTGACCTGCGGGTTTTCGTGTACGACTGCCCCGATGCCGATGATGTGGCGCAAAAAGGCGTCATCGTGAATCCGACGCTGGTGCTGCCCGAGGGCGACGCGCGGCGGCTGGACGACGGCGAGGAGGGCTGCCTGTCGGTGCCCGGGCCGCACGCGCGCGTCGCCCGTCCCGACCGCGCGACGTGCCACGGCTTCGACGTCACAGGCGCGCCGGTCAGCGTGGAGGGCACCGGGGTGCTCGCCCGGTGCCTCCAGCACGAGACCGACCACCTGGGCGGGAAGCTCTACATCGACCGTCTGTCCAAGCGGGAACGCAAGCGTGTCCTGGACGAGATGGAAGAGTTGCGCGCCGCGCGGCCGTAGTCAGCGCAGGTGGGCGTCGAGGCCGGTGAGTCCGGGCGCGACGTCCGGACGTAGCAGCAGGCCTTCGTAGTCGGCGCGCTCGGAGCGGAACGGGATCGGCGTCTCGTCGGCCAGCCCGGCGAGCCGGTCGCGGAGGCGCGCGGCGTGCCGGTCGGCGTCCTCGGGCGTGGCCTTGTCGGCGGCGGAGATCTCCAGCGGTGCCAGCACGTCCATGCCGGTGTAGAAGAAGACGCCGTGCAGCAGCGGCCATAGGACGTCCCGCAGCGCGCCGTGGACGCCGCGCGGCGCGAAGCCCGGCGCGGCCGACCCCGTCGTGACGACCGTGAACGCGCGCTTTCCGCTCAGCGGCCCGGCGCCGTAGCGCAGCGGACGGCCGTCCTCGGCGGGCACGCCGTACGCGAAGCCCTCCACTAGCACCCGGTCGAACCAGCCCTTCAGGATCGCGGGCGGACCGAACCACCAGAGCGGGAACTGCACGACGACCATGTCCGCCCACCGGAGTTTGTCCTGTTCCTCCCGGATGTCGGCGGCGAGCGTGCCGGACGCGTACGCGGCGGCCGAGTCGCGGCCGACGACGAGCCGGTCGGTCCCGGCGCCGAAGTCCGCCGCGCTGACGACCGGGTTCCACCCCATCGCGTACAGATCGGACTCGCGCAGCTCGTGTCCGAGGTCGGCGAGCGCCTTCCGGCCCGCGTCGCGCAGCGCGGCGTTGAGGGACCTCGGCTCGGGATGGGCGAAGAGCCACAGGATGCGCATGATCGTTCTCCTTCCGTCCCCGCCATCGTGCGCGGGCCGGACGGACGGCCGTGAGTGGCCCGATGGCCAATCAGTGCAAGAATCGGGCCATGACGCATCGGGTCGCGGTGGTGATCAGGGACGGCGTGCTCCCGATGGAACTCGGGCTCGTCCACCAGGTGTTCGAGGCGGCGCTCGACGCGTCCGGACAGCGGCTCTATACCGTCCTGACCTGCGCGGCCGTGCCCGGCCCGGTCCGGACGTCCGCCGATTTCACCGTGTTCGCCCCGCACGGCCTCGACGCGCTGGACGGCGCGGACACGGTCGTCGTCCCGGCCGCGAAGGACGACGAGCGCGCCGACGGCCCGGACCCTGCGGTGACGGCCGCCGTCCGGAAGGCCGCCGCCGACGGGGCGCGCGTCGCGTCGGTCTGCACGGGCGCGTTCGTCCTCGCGGCGGCGGGCCTGCTCGACGGGCGCCGCGCCACCACGCACTGGAAGTCGGGCGAACTGCTCCGCGCGCGGCATCCGGGCGTCCGCGTCGACCACGGCGTGCTCTACGTCGACGAGGACACCGTGCTCACCTCGGCCGGCGAGGCCGCCGGGATCGACCTGTGCCTGCATCTCGTCCGGCGCGACCACGGCGCGGCCGTCGCCAACGACGCCGCCCGCAAGATCGTCGTCGCGCCGCACCGCGCCGGCGGCCAGGCCCAGTTCGTGGTGCGGCCGGTGCCGGACGAGGCCGGCGCGTCCACGGCGGCGGCGCGGGCGTGGGCGCTGACGGAGCTGGACCGTCCGATCGGGCTGCGCGAGCTGGCGGCGCGGTCGGCGATGAGCGTCCGGACGTTCACCCGTCGCTTCCGCGAGGAGACCGGCCTGTCGGCCGGGGAATGGCTGACGCGGCAGCGCGTCGAACGCGCCCGGCACCTGCTGGAAAGCACCGCGCTGCCCGTGGACCAGATCGCCCGCGCGTCCGGATTCGGGACGGCCGTGTCGCTGCGCAACCATTTCCACGCCGCGCTCGGCGTGACCCCGAGCGCCTACCGGAGCACTTTTCGCGGCGTGCCCGCCGGAAAATGAGGTTGACAGCCCGTCCGGCCGCGGGCGATGCTACCGGGCATGAAGCTTTTCACGCTTTGATCTCCCGGGTCGAGCCGCCGCACGTCCGAGTGCGCGCCCGCTCCCCTTCTGTTCTTTTTCCCGGCCCGCTTGCGGCCGTACTTCGTTCTGCCCGGAGGTGATTTCTCCATGCGCATCCGCGACATCGAGAACATCCTTTTCTCGGCCCAGCCGGAAAAGGATTCCAAGAAGGCCCGTCGCACCGAACGCGACCATCGCACCGCCGCCTTGTCGGCGGGCGCGCGGCGCACGACGCCCCGCACGCCCGTCCGGCAGTTCAACCGGGGTCGCTGACCCCGGCGGCGCGCAGTCCCGGCCCGCGCGGGCGTCCGCCGCGCGCGCGGGCCGGGGCGAACTCCGCCCACACGACCGTCCGGTCGCCGCTCTCCCAGTAGCCCCATGCAGACGTGAGCGCCGCGACGATCCGCATCCCGCGCCCGTTCTCCGCTCCGGCGAGCGGATCTTCCAGCAGATCGTCGTCCGAGCCCGGCCGGACGTGCGGGCGCGCGCCGTCCGCGCCGTCGTCGCCGACCTCCAGCCGGTAGCCGCGCGCGGTCGCGGTGAGCGCCACCGTGACCCGGCCGCCCGGCCGTCCGGACGCGGTGTGCGCGACCGCGTTCCCGACCGTCTCGCTGCCGACCGTCAGCAGGTCGTCCAGCACCGGGTCGTCGGGCGGCAGCAGGTCGCGCAGGAACGCGCGCGCCCGCGCCGCCGACCGCCGCTCGCCCGGCAGCGTCACGACCCCGAGGACGACCGGCCCGTCCGCCGTCTCCCGCACCGCCGCTCCCCCCATCGCCGGCTCAGCGGGACGGCTCGTCGGCGAACACCGGCGGGAGGACCGGCGTGACGAGCAGCCGTCCGGTCGTCTCGACGGTCCGCGCGAGCAGGTCCGCCGAGGCGTCGAACAGGGGCGTCCCGCGCTGCGGCCACAGCGCCTCGACCGCGCACCACGCCAGGTCCCGCGCCCGCGCGACGCCGAACGTCCCGACGATGTGCTTGACGGCCTCCAGGTCGCGGGTGGCCAGGCGCAGCAGCCACGGCTCGACCTCGCGCCGCACCTCCGCCTCGGCGCGGGCGAGCAGGTCGTTGACGCGCAGGTAGTCGGCGTGGACGGCGGGCCCCGGCGTCAGGCCGCGCTCGGCGCAGGTCTCGATGACGGCGAGCGGCAGGTCGTGGCCGATGTGCGCGTTCATCCCGGCGAGGACGTGCTGCAACGGGCACACGGCCCGCGCGTCGCGCGCCTCGAAGAGGGGCCGCCAGGCGTGGCCGGGGGCGCGGCCCATCTCGTCGGCGGCGACGGCGTCGAAGTACAGCCCGGCGAAGACGCGGTCGAGCCGCGCGACGAAGTCCGGGTCGTGGAACGCTCCCGCCGACAGCTCCGCGGCGACCAGCTCGGTGACCCGCAGGTAGACGCGGTTGAAGCGGGCGACGCCGTCGTGCGGGCCGAGCCCCCGGCCGATCGCGCGCATCCGGTCGAGGACCGGATCGACCGTCTGGACCACCGTCGTGTGCATCCCGCTCCCGTCATCGACGTCCGGACACGCGTGAGAGTAACCGACCGTGACGCTCCGTGATCAGGAAACGGGAAAACCGAGGAGATCGGCCATGAGGTCCACGCTGTGGCCGAAGAACGCGTCGGCCGGGTCGAAGCCGCCGCTGAGGTGCCCGAACAGTTCGAAACCGACCATGCCGAACAGTTGCGTCCAGGCCGCGGCGGTCCGGACGGCGAGCGGTTCGGGCAGCCCCGGGGAGATGCTCTCGGTGACGAAGTGGGCCTGCCCGGCCAGCTCGGGCGGGAGCGGACGGTCCGGGCCCGGGGGCGTCAGCGCGCCGTCCGCCCACGCGTCGCGGACGACCGTGAACAGTGCGGTAGGCACGCGGATCGCTGCCGTGATGGTTCCCACGGGCGCGCTGTAGCCGGGCACGGGCGTCCCGAAGATCAGGGCGTACTCGTTCGGGTACGTCAGCGCCCATTCGCGGACGGCGGTGCAGACGGCGCGCCAGCGCGATCGGTGGCCGGGCGGTGTCTCGTCGCTGTTCAGAGCACGTTCGGCCCAGGTGCCGAGCGTGTTGTAGGAGTCGACGATCAGCGCGGTGAGCAGCTCGTCGCGGCTGGCGAAGTAGCGGTAGAGGCCCGAGGACACCATGTTCATGTCCCGGGCGACGGCCCGCAGGGACAGGCCCTGCGGGCCGACCTCGGAGAGCTGGCGGCGCGCCTTCTGCTTGATCTCCCGGACGAGCTGGGCACGGAGGCGTTCGCGCGGCGTGGGGCGGGCGTTCATGCCGTCCAGTCTGGCATCGGCGAGAGCACTGCACAAAATCGAGAGCACTGCTCTTGCTTTGGTGCGGCGCGGCGTGCATACTGATCTCGAACGAGAGCACCGCTCACACTCGGAGGGCACGATGACCAGCACGGACAGCCGCAACGTCCCGGCCAAGGGGATGGACGTGTACTTCAACAGGGCCGTCGCGTTCCTCGCCCGGCGCGGGCTCAGCCTGTTCGGCAGCCGGCTGCTCGCCGTGCGGGGGCGCACCAGCGGCGAGTGGCGGACGACGCCCGTCAACCTGCTGACGATCGACGGCGAGCGGTACCTCGTCGCGCCGCGCGGGGTCACGCAGTGGGTGCGCAACCTGCGCGTCGCCGGGAGCGGTGAGCTGCGGCTCGGCCGGCGCGCCGAGGCGTTCGCCGCGACCGAGCTGACCGATGCGGACAAGATTCCGGCGCTGCGCGTCTACCTGCGGCGCTGGGGCTGGGAGGTGGGGCGGTTCTTCGACCGTCCGATCAAGGACCTGGACGACGCCGGGCTCGCCGAGCTGGCGCCGCTCGTCCCGGTGTTCCGGATCCGGTGAGGGGGTCGCCACGAACCATGCGACCTGCGGAGATTACGCTGAGCGATGAGGTCGTTCCGATGAGCGGCGATCGTGTGGCCAGGACCGACGCGGGAGATCCGGCGCGATGCGCGACGAGATGCGCGACGACAGGCGCGAGCACAGGGAGGCGAGGCTCCGGCATCTGCGCGCGCGGGCGCTGCACACGCCCCGGGGCCGTGCGACGCTGATCAGCGTGCTCGTGTCGGTCGGGATCGGCGCGGTCAGCATGGCGCTCGGGCTGCTGCTGGCGCGGGAGGTCACGTTCCAGCTCTCGCTGGACGAGGCGAGCCGCACGCTGGACCGGATCGCCGCGAACGTCCACGCCGGACAGGACCCGACCCTCGGCGAGGGCCGCGACGACCGCGTGCAGATCGTGGACCGCTCGGGACGGATCCTCTACGCGTCCCCGGAACTGCGCGGCAAGCCGTCGCTGATCAACCGGGACGTCGCGGCGGACGACGTCCTGGTCGACGACGACGCGTGCCCGCCGTCCCTCGGCGAATGCGTGTGGGTGACGGGCGTCCGCATCAGCGACGGCACGTTCGGGCGGCCGGTCGTGGCGCTCGTGGCGTCCCACGCGCCGACGCTGCTGACCGGGCTGCTGCTGGCCGTCGAGATGGCGGCGGTGCTGGTCTTGGTCGTCACGGCGATCGGCTGGTGGACGTGGCGCGCCGTCGGCCTGTCCTTCGCGCCCGTCGAGGCGATGCGGCGGCAGATCGCGCGGATCAACGCCGCCGGGCTCGGCGCACGTGTCACCGTGCCCGACACGGGAGGCGAGATCCAGCGCCTCGCCGAGACCGTCAACGAGACGTTGGGCCGGCTGGACGAGTCCGCGAGCCGCGAACGCCGGTTCATCTCCGACGCCTCGCACGACCTGCGCAACCCGATCGCGGGCCTGCACACCCGGCTGGAGGGCGCGCTCGACGAGGACGACGACTTCGACTGGCGCGCGATGGTCCGCGCGGCGGTGAGCGACACCGAACGGCTGAACGACATCGTCGACGACCTGCTGGAACTGTCCCGGCTCGACGGCCGCTCCCCCGCGCCCGAGGAGGACATCGACCTGGCCGCGATGGTCCGCCGCGAGGTCGACCGCCGGCCCGCGCGCATCCCGATCACCACACGCCTGGACGACGGCGCGGTCGTGGTGGCGAACGGGCTGCGGCTGGCGCGCGTCCTCGGAAACCTCCTCGCCAACGCCGAACGACACGCCCTGTCCGCGATCGAGGTGACCGTCCGCGCCGAGGACGGGACGGCCACGATGGAGGTCCTGGACGACGGCTCCGGCGTGGCCCCCGAGAACCGCGAACGCGTCTTCGAGCGCTTCGCCCGCCTCCCCGAAAGCCGTCGCCGCGACCCCGCCGGCACCGGGCTCGGCCTCCCCATCGCCCGCGAGATCGCCGAGACCTACGGCGGCTCGCTCGCCATCGAGGACAGCCCGCGCGGCGCCCGCTTCGTCCTCCGCCTCCCCCTGGCCGCCCGCCGCCCCGCCCCGGCCCCCGCCCAATCCCCCTGACCCACCCGCCCAGGCGCCCGAGCGTGTTGCGAGCTGCCGACAGCCCTGCTCACGCGCCTCCCATACGAACAGGCAGGCGGATCGGGACACCCAAACGTGGCGTGCCTGCTCCCGCGCGCCCCGGACGAACAGGCAGGCGGATCGGGGCACGCGAGCGTCGTGCGCCTACTCACGTGCGTCCCGGACGAACAGGTAAGCGGACCGGAGCACCCAAGCGTCGCGTGCCTCCTCACGCAAGTCCCGGACGAGCAGGCAGGCAGATCGGAGCACCCGAGCGTCGCGTGTCTGCTCACGCACGCCTTGACGAAGAGGTAGGCGGATCCGGACACCCAAACGTGGTGTGCCTGCTCACGCGAGCCCCTGACGAACACGTAGGCGGGTCCGGGCGTGCGAGCGTCGTGCGCCTGCTCATGAGCGTTTCGGACGAGCAGGTAAGCGGATCGGGGTGCCCAAGCGTGTTGTGGGTGTGAAGCAGCGCGAATTTCAGGAGTTCTACGCGGCCAACCGGGACGCCTGCCTGCGGGCGGTGCTCGCCGCCGTGGGCGACCGTCCGCTCGCCGAGGACCTGGTCGCCGAGGCGTTCACCCGCGCATGGGCGTCCTGGCGCAGCGTGCGCGGGCATCCGGCGCCGTCCGCGTGGATCGTGCGGACGGCGCTCAACACCCGCGTCTCGTGGTGGCGGCGACGGCGGCGCGAGGTTCCGCTGGACGCCGGCCATGAGGTCGCCGACGACCCGGACCGGGCGTCCGGCCTGGACCCCGCGCTGTTCGCCGTGCTGCGGCGGCTCCCGCCGAGGCAGCGCGAGGTGGTCGCGTTACGGGTCTTCCTCGACCTGGACACGCGGACCACCGCGCGGACGCTCGGCATCGCGCCGGGCACCGTCACCGCCCATCTCGCGCGGGCCGTCGAAACGCTGCGCGCCCATCTCGTCCCACTCGACCGACCGGAGGCAGGATCATGAACGACAACGACGTACTGGACGTCCTGAAGGAGTCCCTGGACGGCGTCACGCTGGACACGCCCGTCGAGCGGATCGTCGCGGCGGGCCGGACCCGCCGCCGGCGCCGCGTCGCCGCCGCGTCGACCGGGGTCGCGGCCGTGACGGGCCTCGCCGTCGGCGCCGGAACCCTCGCCCACCCCGCCACCGCGCCGCCGAACCTCGAACGCGCCCGGCCCGTCGCGTACAGCGTGAGCACCCGTCCGGACGGGACGCTGCTCGTGTCCTGGGACAAGCAGCGCTACTTCGCCGACCACGAGGGCCTGGAGCGGGCGCTGCGCAAGGCGGGGTTCCCGGTGGTGATCCGCGAGGGCGTCTTCTGCACCGCGCCGGGTGACGACGGACGCGTCGACGCGAGCGGCGTCGGACCGGGCGTCCGCCGCGTCATGCGGGGAACCGGCGGGGCCGTCCGGAGCGACCGTCCGACCGGCCCCAAGCCCGGCACCGTCGCGCCCGCCCCGCGCGCCGCCAAGCCCGGCGACGGCGGCGGCCTCAAGGGCCGGGACGCGAACAAGGTCGTCTTCGTCTTCGACCCGGCCGCCCTGCCGAAGGGACATCAGTTGTTCATCGGCTTCCTCACGCCCGAGCAGCGGGCGGCGCGGCCCGACGGCATCGGGTCCGTCGAGCGTCTCGTGCCGACCGGAACGCTGACCTGCACGTCCACGCCACCGGTGCCCCACGCCGGTTAGGGGCTCGTCCGCCGCCGCGAGCCCGCGCTCACGGCGGCGGACCGGCCCCCGGCGACCAGCGCGCACGCAGCGGACACCCAGGCCAACGCACAACCGCAGGCGGCGACGAGTCGGGGCCAGGCCCCGCGCACGCCAGTTGCGAACGCTCGAAAGCACGGGGGCACAGGCGGGCACCAGGCCGGCGCGCAGGTGCGAGCAACGGGCGTTCGCAACGGCATGCGGGCGGGGACGGGTGGGCCGTGGCCATTCGAGAGCGCTGATGAGGCCGGGGCAGGCGCCCGCGCCCGCCAACGACAGGCTTGCGGGGGCGCGGGCCAGCGCGGGCGGGGAGCAGCTCGACGCGCAACTATAAGCGGCGGCGGCCGTTCGAGAGCGCGAATCAGTCCGGGGCAGGCGCTCGCGCCCGCTGACGATGGGCTTGCGGGGGCGTGGGCTGGCGCGGGCGGGGGCAGTTCGACGCGCACGTCCCCCGTTCAGGGGCGGGGACGGGTGGGTCGGCTCGGCGTGCGGTTGCGGGCTACTGATGCGTAGCGTGGGTGGTCAGTGCAGCGCGCGGCCGTGAGTGGGGGGTGGGTCAGGTCAGGGTGTAGCCGTAGGTGGCGGCCAAGGGGGGCAGGTCGGGGGTGCCCAGGGCTTGGCGCATGCGTTTGAAGGATTCGGTCTTGGACGGGCCGAAGCGGGCGATGCGGGCGGCGTAAGTGTCGGCCGTGAGGAAGACCGGGGGTGTGGACTTGCTGTGGAACTTGTCCGCGTACATGACGAGTTCTTCTTCGGGGGTCTCGGCCAGGTAGTCGGCGACGGGCAGCGGCAGGTTCTGGGCGAGGACGTCGTCGCGGGTCAGGCCTACGCCGGTGTGGTGCGAGCAGAAGCGGCACAGCGCGTCCGGGTAGCCCTCTTCGCGCAGCAGGTCGTGGCCGAGGACGCCGTGGCGTATGTACTGGCCGAAGTCGGGACGGCCTTCGGCGTCGTAGAGGCGGTAGACGCCGACGTCGTGGAGGAGGCAGCCGGCGCGGACCAGGTCGGCGTCCACGTCCAGGGCGGAGCGGGCGATGAGCTGCGCGGCGACGTCCCAGATGATGCGGCAGTGGGTGTGGACGAGGTCGAACGCCTCGGGGGTCGGGGCGTGCCGCTGGTGGAGGGCGCGGATCTCGTCGTCGTCCGGAACCCGCATGCGCCGATCGTAGCGAAGGCCCGGACGCTGCTCAGTCGCCATCGTCGGCTCCCTCGCCCGCCGTCACGCCGACGACGTCCGGCAGTTCGCCGAGCGCCGCGACCAGCTCCGGCTCGGACGCGCTGCCCTCCAGGAGCAGGACGACGGCGGCGGAGCCGTGTCCGCCGGGGTCGAGGCGGTCGCGGCGTTCGTCGCGGCCGACGTCGCTGTCGGCGTACTCGCGTTCGACCTGGACCTCGGCGACGACGAACCCGCGTCCCGTCGCCTCCGCCAGCGCGCGGCGCAGCACGCCGCGTCCGTCCCGGTAGGCGAGGCGGACGCGGATCCGGCGCGGACGGCCGAGGCGCTCGACGGGCAGCAGCCGCGCCAGCGCGCTCAACCCGAAGATCACGATGAAGTGCCCGATCGTCACCGCGACGGCGAGGACGGGCAGGCCGCCGCCCGCCGCCATCCCGATCGCCGCGACCACCCAGACGACGGCGGCCGTGGTGAGGCCGCGCACCGCGTCCCGCCGGACGAAGATCAGCCCGCCGCCGATGAACCCGATGCCCGAGACGATCTGCGCCGCGACGCGCGACGGGTCCAGGGACACGTCCGAGCCGGGCACGTCGCTGAACCCGTACTTGCTGACCAGCATGAACAGCGCCGAGCCCACGCCGACGAGCGTGTGCGTCCGCAGGCCCGCGTCCTTGTTGCGGAGCCCGCGCTCCAGCCCGATCGTCGCCGACAGCACCAGCGCGAGCAGTAGTTCGCCGAGCTGCGTCCAGCCCTGTCCGTAGGCGAGGTCCATCACGGCACCGTCCGGTCGGTCACGTCCTGCCTCCAAATGCGACGAATCGGCGTCGGTTCTCTACCCTCGACCTACAAGGCCATGCCTGGCATGGCGCGGCACGGAGCGGGTATCGCCACGGCGGATCGGGAGGTGGCGCCATGGCGGGCGACGGGACGGACCGGCCGGGTCTGCGGGGCTGGTGGCGCGTGGTGCGGCGGACGGCCGTCAGCGTCCTCAACGACGGCCTCCTGGACTGGGCGGCGGCGCTGACGTACTACGGCGTGCTGTCGCTGTTCCCCGGGCTGATCGTGGTGGTGTCGCTGGTGGACCTGGCGGGCGTGTCCGGGGAGCGGACGCTCACCGAGAACGTCCGGCAGTTCGCGCCCGGCCCGACGCGCGACACGGCGCTCGCGCTGCTGTCGGACCTGCACGGCGCGGGGGCGACGGCCGGGACGGTCGCGTCCGCCGGAACGGTCCTCGCGCTGTGGTCGGCGTCGCGGTACGTGGGCGCGCTGATCCGGGCGCTGAACGCCGTCCACGACATCGGCGAGGGGCGTCCGCTGTGGAAGCTCGCCCCGCTGCGGCTCGCGCTGACGCTCGCGATCGTCGTGCTGCTCGGCGCGAGCGCGGTCGCGGTGACGTTCACCGGCTGGCTCACCGCGCAGGCGGGCCGGGTGCTCGGCCTCAGCTCGGCGTTCGTGACGGGCTGGAACATCGCGAAGTGGCCGCTGCTCGTCGCGGTCGCGGTGGTGGCGATCGCGACGCTGTACCGGGCGGGGCCGAACGTGCGGGAGCCGCGCTGGATCACGCCGGGCTGCGCGGTCGCGATCGGCGCGTGGATCGTCGCGTCCGTCGGGTTCGCGGCGTACGCGGCGAACTTCGGTTCCTACAACCGCACGTACGGCGCGCTCGCCGCGGTCGTGATCTTCCTGGTGTGGATGTGGGTCTCCAACGTCGCGATCCTCATCGGCGCGGAGTTCGACGCGGAACTGGCGCGGGTGCGCGGACGCGTCGAGGTCCCCGACGAGGCGCCGGACAAGCCCGCCGAGACCATGGTTCAGGGCGCGCGGACGTAGTCCTCCAGCCGCGCGACCGCGAACCCCTGCTTCCGGATGCGGCGCAGCAGCTCGGCGAACATCTCGGTCATCGTCTCGCCCTTGAGCTCCTTCGGGCCGCGGAAGTGGGCGAGCAGGATGTCGCCGGGGCGCAGTTTGCGCTCCGGGTCGTCGTACTGGAAGTCGTGGATCTGCATCGACGCGCGCCACAGGACGATCGCGCGGAGCCCGCACTCGGCGGCGGCCTGCTGCGTGACGGAGTTCCACTCGCCGTAGGGCGGGCGGACCAGGACGGGCCGCCGTCCGTACTCGCGCCGCAGGACCTTCTGGTCGTCGCAGAGTTCGCGGCGCTGGCCGTCCACACCGAGCAGCGGGAGTTGCGGATGGGTGACGGTGTGGTTCTCGATCACCGCGCCCGACGCCTGCAATTTCCTGAAGTATCCGTAGTCGTTCTGGATCGCGGTGTCGGTGAGGAACAGCGTCACCGGGACCCGGAGGTCCGCGAGCATGTCGAGGAACCTCGGGTCCTTCTCGTTGCCGTCGTCCAGCGTGACGAAGACGACGCGGTCCTTCGTCGGGACGGACGAGAACACCGGCACCGGCCCCGTCGCCTTCAGCGCGATCGCGGGCGCCGCCGGGGCGGGCGGCGCGGGCGGCAGCGGCTTGAGGTCCCAGCGCGCCCACACTTCCGCCGGGTCGGCCGAAGGCGACGCGGTGGGCGCGGGCGGCGCGACCGGGACGACCCCGTCCCGCTCCGGCGGCCGGACGTGCGCCGCGCACCCCGCGAGAAGCACGAGACTTCCGATCGCCGCACCGAACCGCACGCCCCGCATCGCCGCTCCCCCTGAGCCCCCGTTAACAGGGCAAACCTAGCGACTCACCCGCATCTCGGGCATCCGGGGTCACACGGAGATTCAGGGCGTGAGGGCGGCGACGATCTCCGGGGCCGGGATCGGCGCGGCGGTGCGCCAGGACGTGCCCGCCCACAGGTTGAGCCCGTCGGCGTCGCCGCGCGCGGCGGCGGCGCGGCGCAGCGGGCTCGTCAGGTAGTGGACGTCCGGGTACGCGGCCGGGACGGCGTCCGAATGGCGCAGGATGAACCGGTTCGTCAGGCCCCGCGCGAACCGTCCGCTGAACGCGCGGGTCAGCGTCGTCTCGGTGAAGCGCGGATCGCCGAGCGCCGCCTTGTGGACGGCGCTCGCGCCCGACTCGGGGCTGCGCAGGAAGGCCGTCCCCGCCTGCGCCGCGACAGCGCCGAGCGCCAGCACCTCCGCGACGTGGGCGCGCGTCCCGAGCCCGCCCGCCGCGATGAGCGGCTGCGCGGTGACCTCCCGGACGGCGCCCACCAGCTCCCGCACGCCGAACCCCGCGCCCTCGGCGTTGGTGAACGTCCCCTGGTGCGCGCCCGCCTCGACGCCCTGGACGCACAGCGCGTCCGCGTCCGGGCACTGCCGCGCCTCGTCGGGCGACGTGACGGTCATGACGACGGCGGTGCCCGCGTCCTGGAACGCCCGGACGACCTCGGGCGCCGGCCGGCCGAACGTGAAGCTCACCACCGCGACCGGCGGCCCGGCCAGCAGCGCCTCGATCTTGGCGTCGAAGTCGTCGTCGCGGGCGCGCGGGACGCCGGGCTCGGTGTCGAGCCGCGCCGCGTCCGGCAGCAGCCGGGTGCGATACGCGGCGATGTCGGCCGGGTCGGGGTCGTCGGCCGACGGCAGGAACACGTTCACGCCGAACGGACGTCCCGTCAGCGCCCGCACCGCCTCGACGTCCGCCCGCATCCGCGCGGCCGTCTGATACCCCGCGCCGAGAAAGCCGAGCGCGCCCGCCGCCGCGCACGCCGCGACGAGTTCCGGCGTGGACGCGCCGCCCGCCATCGGAGCCTGCACGATCGGTCGTTCGGGGAGCCATCCGGACACACGCACCACCTCCAGCGCCCGACCCTAGTGACTCCCCTCGCCCCCTCACTCCACGCGGGTCAGGTGGAAGTAGAGGATGCGGGGCTGGCCCTTGGCGTCCATCGCGCCGAGGACCACGTCGTCGGTCACGCGGCGGAAGTGGTCGATGATCGGCTGCGTGTCGTAGATCATCGCGGCGGACGGGACGCCCCGGAACGTCACCTCGCGGAGCCGCGCCAGGCCCATCCCGTCGTAGGAGTAGAGCCCGCCGTCGGCGCTGCGGCACAGGAGCGGGTCGACGTCCTCGTCGTCGTGGAAGCGCTTGCCGTACCAGTTGAGCTTGTCCAGCCGCGCGGCGAGCCCGCCGCCCGAGGAGAACAGGCCGCCGCGCCAGGTCCCGCGCAGCGCGCCCGGCGCCACCGCCCCGCACGCGTCGAACGCGGCGGCGACCGCGTCCAGATCGGGCTCGCCGGCGGCGATGAGTTCCAGCGCGGTCACAATGCCTCCTGGTCGGACTCGTTCACCCAGATGATCTTTAAGCTCGGCACGCCCGCACACCGTCCGGGCGACCCGCCGCCGGTCACGGGGCGGGGAGGAGGACGGGCTTGACGACCTTGCCGGAGCGGGTGTCGGCCTCGGCCTGGTCGATCGCGGCGAGCGGGTAGGTCTCGATCAGGCGATCGAAGGGGAAGCGGCCCTGGCGCCAGAGGTCGACCAGGCGCGGGATGAAGAGGTGCGGGACGACGTCGCCCTCGATGATTCCGCGCAGCGTGCGGCCCATCAGGAGCAGGGTCGGGTCCAGGCGCAGTTCGGCGGTGCCGATGCCCACGAGGCCGCAGACGCCGGTCGTCCGCAGGGACGCCACCGCCGCCGCGACGACCTCGGGGACGGCCGTCGTGTCCAGTGCGTACTGCACGCCCTCCGGGCCGGTGATCGCACGGATGCGGCCGGGGACGTCCTCCTCGCCGCCGTGCAGGACGTGAGTCGCGCCCAGTTCCCGGGCCAGGTCCAGCCGCGCCCGGTTGGTGTCCACGCCGATGATCGTCGTGGCGCCGGCGATGCGGGCGGCCATCACGGCGGCGAGGCCGACGGCGCCCGTCCCGAAGACCGCGATCGAGTCGCCCGCGCCGACGCCCAGGGAGACGAGCACCGATCCGGCGCCGGTCTGCATTCCGCAGCCGAGGGGCCCCAGCAGTTCCAGCGGCACGTCCCCGGGAACCGGAACCGTGTTTCGGATAGTCGTCAAAGCGTGCGAAGCGAACGACGATTGACCGAACCAGCGGTTGTTGATCGCGGCGCCGGAGGCGTCCGTCGCGCGCGGCAGCCCGTCCGGCGGCGCGGAGAACATGTTGAGCGCCGCCATCGACGCGCAGTTGCCCGGCCGCGACGCGCGGCAGTTCGCGCAGTCGCCGCACGAGTCGAACGACAGCACCACCGGGGTGCCCGGCGTCAGCGCGACGCCCGGCCCCACCGCCTCGACCACGCCCGACCCCTCGTGCCCGAGCACGACGGGCTTGGCCACCAGGTCGCCGGGCGCGCGGCCCAGCAGGTCGGTGTGGCACATCCCGGCGCCGACGATCTTCACGATCAGCTCGCCCGGCCCGGGATCGGCCAGTTCGAGCGGCTCGATCCGGTGCGGCGCGTCCGCGGCCCGCAGGACGGCGGCGTCGATCCGTCTGCCCATGCTCACCCTCGCAGCGTGTAGCGGACGGGCAGCCGTTTCAGCCCGCCGACGAACGTGGTCGCGATCCCGCGCGGCTCCCCGGCCAGTTCGACGGAGCCGAGCCGGGGCAGCAGTTCCTCGAAGAACGCGCGGACCTCGATGCGCGCGAGCGCCGCGCCGAGGCAGTAGTGGACGCCGAACCCGAACGCCAGGTGCTTGTTCGGATCGCGTCCGACGTCGAAGCGGAACGGGTCGGCGAAGACGTCCTCGTCGCGGTTCGCCGACGGATACGACAGCAGCAGCGCGTCGCCTTTCCGGATCGGCACGCCGCGCAGTTCGCAATCGTCGGTGGCCGTCCGCATGAACTCCTTGACGGGCGTCGTCCAGCGGATCATCTCGTCCACGGCGAGCGGCATGAGCCCGGGGTCGGCGCGCAGCCGCGCCAGCTCGCCGGGGTTCTCGACGAGCGCGTGCAGCCCGCCCGCGATGGTGGAGCTGGTCGTGTCGTGGCCCGCCGTCGCGATGATGACGTAGTAGGACGCGGTGTCCAGGTCGTTCAGCGGCTCGCCGTCCACCCGCGCGTTCGCGATCGTGGACGCCAGGTCGTCGGTGGGCCGGGCGCGCCGCGCGGCCGTCAGTTCCCGGAAATAGGCGAAGAAGTCGAACAGGACCTGGAGCTTCTCCTCGGCGCTGGTGCCGCGCTGGCGTTCGTCGTCGTCCCCGCCGAACAGTTCCTGGGTGAGCCGCAGCATCCGGTCGAAATCCGATTCCGGCAGGCCGAGCAGCGACAGGATCACCTGCAGCGGGAATTTCACGGCGATCTGCTGGACGAAATCGCATTCGCCGCCGAGTTCGGCCATCCGGTCCACATAGCGGCGGGCCAGTTCGCGGACGCGCGACTCCAGCGCCCGCATCGCGCGCGGCCGGAACCAGTCGGCGCCGATCGCGCGCAGCACCCGGTGGTCGGGGTCGTCGATGTGGACGAGCGTGCGCAGCGACATGCCCTGCTCCTGGCGGAGGCGGTTCACCTCGTCCAGTTCGGCGGTGGCGAGCAGCGGACGCGGCGCGTTGACGAACAGGCCGTGCTGCCGCTCCACCTCCATGATGTCCGCGTGCCGGGTGACGGCCCAGAACGGGTTGTAGCCCGGCGCCTCGACGCGGTGGACGGGGTCCTCGCGGCGCAGCAGCGTGAGCGCCTCGTGCAGCCGGCGGTCGTCGGCGTAGACGGCGGGGTCGGCGAGCGCGCGGCCCGCGTCCTCCAGGGTGAGGCTCAAGTCGGCTCCTCGGACGTTCGGGGGCACCGCACCCGTAGGAACCTAAGAGCCGAATCTCATTCGGTCAAGCCTTGATCACCGATCACTTTGACCATTTGTCGTTGAATTAGAAAAATGTCTGGTCGCAGCGCGGCCGGAAAGGGCCGCCGCCCGGACGGTCGCCGCACCGTCCGCGCCGCCGATCCGTCCTCGCGCCGCGCGTTCCGTCTCCCGACCGTCCGCCCCGGGCACCTCGGAGCGCAAAGAAAGCGCGCCGCCGCCCGGTGAGGCGTCCCTTACCCGTCCGCCAGCTCCGGCGGACGGACAGAACACCGCAGATCGTCGGTAACGATGGGCGCCGTCACGGCACTTCCTCATGAACACAGCCTCATGAACACGGCGCACGAACGGAGGAACAGGTGTGGCGGACGACCCGCGCGAAAGACGCTTCACCGCGATGTACGACGCCTGCCGGCAGCGCGTCTGGGCCTACGCGACGGCCCGCGCCGGACGGCAGGTCGCCGACGAGATCGTGAGCGAGACGTTCGCGGTGGCGTGGCGGCGGTTCGACGACGTCCCGGACCCGGCGCTGCCGTGGCTGCTCGGCGTCACCCGGAACCTGCTGCTCGCCGACCACCGCGCCCGGACGCGCCGCGAGGCGTCGACGGCCGAGCTGCGCCGCTGGGCGGAACCGGAGGCGGACGTGGCCGACCGCGTCGCCGAACGCCTCGCCGTGCTGCGCGCCCTCGCGACCCTGCCCGAGGACGACCGGGAGATCCTCCTGCTCGTCGCCTGGCAGGGCCTCGCCCCGCGCGACGCCGCCCGTGTCGTCGGCGCGTCGCCCGCCGCGTTCCGGGTGCGGCTGCACCGCGCCCGCAAGCGGCTGGCCCGCGCCGTCGAGGCCGATCCGCCGGCGCCCGCCATCCCCATCCTGAAGGAGAAGCTGTCATGACCGACGATCTGCTGCGCGTCCTCGCGCAGGCCCGCCCGGACGAGCTGGACGCCCCCGTCGACCCCGCCACCCGCGACGCCGAACTCGCGCGGGCGATGCGCGGCGGGCCCGCGCCCCGGCGGCGGCGGTTCCGCCCGGCATGGGGGCTGGCCGCCGCCGCGACGGCCGTCGTCGCGACCGCCGCGTTCGTGGCGCTGCCCGACGACCCAGGCCCGCCGCCCACCGCGACCCCGTCCGTCCCGGCGCGGCTGGACGCCAGGACCGTCCTGCTCGCCGCCGCGAACACGCTCACGCGGCGGGACGCGAAGCCGAATCACCTGGCCTACTGGCACACGTCGATGATCCAACGCACGGCGTTCCGCGTGGACGGCGGCTACACGTTCGTCCAGGACCAGCGCGAGGACGTCTGGACGCCCTTCGACGTCCACCGCAGGATCGTCACCGAGACGACCATCCTCGGCGCCCGTCCGGCCACGCCCGAGGACGAGCGGGCGTGGCGGCGCGCGGGCTCGCCCGCGACCGTCCGGTTCCAGACCGGGACCCGGAAGCTGAAGGGCGGCATGCTGTCCACCGCGCCGAAGCCGCCGCAGCGGTCGTCGTCCCCGCTGACCGACGGCGACAAGGTCTTCTGGCTCGGCCGCAACGTGAGCGTGGCCGATCTGCTCGCCCTGCCCGGCGACCCGGCGAAACTGCGCGCGTCCCTGCTGCGCTGGTACGACGGGCACGGCACCGAGTCGTCCAGCACGAAGATGGCGTCGGACACGTGGCTGTTCACCGTCGCGACCAGCCTCGTCAACGGCGTGATGCCGGTGACGCCGCAGGTGCGGGCGGCGGCGTACCGGATGCTGTCGGCGCTGCCGTCCGTCCGGTCGCTCGGCGCGGTGCGGGACCCGGCCGGACGGTCCGGCGTCGCCATCGCGTTCGACGAGCGCACCCCGAACGGCGTCCTGGAGCACCGGCTCGTCATCGACGCGAAGACCGGGAACGCCCTCGCCGAAGTCCTGGTGATCCGCAAGCCGGGCGGTGTCAACGCGGTGCTGCCCGCGGGCACGACGCTCAGCGCCACGACCGTCCTGACCTCGGCGTGGACGGACGCGAGCCCCCGCTGACCCCGGGACGGCCCCGGGTGGCGCGACCGTCCGCGTCACCCGGGCCTGACCCAAAAGTGATCAACAGGTGTCGGTATTCCGACCCATCCGGGGGAACAGCCGCATAGGAGACCATCTCGGAGGTTTTCCTATGGGCCGTCTGCTGCGGGACATCACCCGCCGCAAGCCGATCGACCAGATCAGCGAGGACACGGGGGGACGCGGACTGCGGCGCACCCTCGGCCTGTGGCAGCTCACCGCGATCGGCGTCGGCGGCATCATCGGCGCCGGGATCTTCTCGCTGGCGGGCGCGGTCGCCAACGAGAAGGCCGGGCCGGCCGTGCTCGTCTCGTTCCTGGTCGCGGGCATCGCGAGCGCCGCCGCCGCGTTCTGCTACGCCGAGTTCGCGGGCCTCATCCCGCGCGCCGGATCGGCCTACACCTACGGCTACGCGGTGCTCGGCGAGTTCCCCGGCTGGGCGATCGGCTGGGACCTCCTGCTGGAGTACACCGCGATCGTCTCCGTCGTCGCGATCGGCATATCGGGCTATTTCGACGACCTGCTCGGGTTCCTGGACGTCCAGCTCCCGCTGTGGATGATGGGCGCCCCCGGCACCGAACCCGACGGCGTCGCGTCCGGCAGCTACAAGATCAACCTGTTCGCGGCGCTGCTGTGCCTGCTCATCGCCTACATCCTCAACCTCGGGATGAAGGACGCCGCGCGGTTCGAGTCCGCGCTCGTCTACCTCAAGGTCGCGATCGTCCTGCTGGTGATCATCGTCGGGGCGTTCCACCTGCACGCGGACAACTACACGCCGTTCTTCCCGTTCGGGCTGTCGGGCGCGTTCACCGGGGCCGCGACGGTCTTCTTCGCGGTCTTCGGCTACGACGCGATGTCCACGGCGGCCGAGGAGTCCAAGGACGCGACGCGGCACATGCCGAAGGCCATCCTCTACTCGCTGGCGATCTCGATGGTGCTGTACGTGCTGGCGTGCCTCGTCCTCACCGGCATGGTCGACTACCGCGACATCAACCCGAACGCCGCGTTCTCGTCGGCGTTCGAGTCCGCCGGGATGAAGACGGTCGGCGCGATCATCGCGGTCGGCGCGATCCTCGGCGTGCTGACCGTCCTGTTCACGTTCATGATGGGCGCCGGACGGGTCTGGTTCGCGATGAGCCGCGACGGCCTGCTCCCCGCCTGGTTCGCCAAGACGCACCCCACCCGGCACGCGCCGACCCGCATCACGTGGATCCTCGGCGTCGGCTCGGCGCTCATCGCCGCGTTCCTGCCGATCGCCGAGGCCGCCGAGCTGACGAACATCGGGATCCTGCTGGCGTTCATCGTCGTCAGCATCGCGGTGGTCGTCCTGCGGTACCGGCACCCGGAGCTGCCGCGCCAGTTCAAGGTGCCGGGGATGCCGGTCGTGCCGATCATCGGCGTCGTGTTCTCCGCCTGGCTGATCACGTTCCTGCAGTGGCAGACGTGGCTGCGGTTCGCGATCTGGTTCGTCATCGGCTGCGTCGTGTACTTCGGCTACGGCCGCCGCCGGTCGGTGCTCGCGCGGACCGGCGACGGCGAGCACGAGATCAGAACGTGACGACCTGCCGGACGGCCTCGCCGCTGCGCAGCCGGTCGAAGCCCGCGTTGACGTCGTCCAGCCGCAGCCGGTGCGAGAGCAGCGCGTCCACCGGCAGCAGGCCCGATCGGTACAGGCCGATGAAACGCGGCACGTCGCGGGCGGGCACGCACGACCCGAGGTAGCTGCCGCGCAAGGTCCGCTCCTCGGCGACGAGACTGAGCGCGGGCAGCGTCAGGGGGACGCCCGGCGCGGGCAGCCCGACCGTCACGGTCGTCCCGCCCGGACGGGTCGCCGCGTACGCCTGCTCCAGCACCGCGACGACGCCGGTCGTGTCGATGACCTTCTCGACGCCGCCGCCCGTCAGGTCCCGGATCGCCTCGACCGCCTCCGAACCGCCCGCGACCGTGCTCGTCGCGCCGAGCCGTTCGGCCAGGTAGCGCTTGTGGTCCACGACGTCCACCGCGACGACCTCGGCCGCGCCCGCCGCCTTGGCCGCCAGCAGCGCCGCGAGCCCGACGCCGCCGAGCCCGAACACCGCGACCGTGTCGCCCGGCTGCACCTTCGCGCTGTAGAACGCGGCGCCCGCGCCCGTCAGGACGGCGCAGCCGAACAGCGCGGCGATCTCGTGCGGGAGGTCGTCGTCCACCTTCACCGCCGACTTCGCCGACACGACCGTGTACTCCGAGAACGCCGACACGCCGAGGTGGTGGTGCGGACGCGAGCCGTCCGCCGCGACGAACCGCCGGCCGCCGCCGAGCAGCGTCCCCGCGCCGTTGGCCCGCGCGCCCGGCCCGCACAGCGCCGGACGTCCGCCGACGCACCGCTCGCACGCCCCGCACGCCGGGACGAACGCCAGCACGACGTGGTCGCCGGGCGCGAAGTCCGTCCCCTCGCCGACCTCGACGACCTCGCCCGCCGCCTCGTGCCCGAGCGCCATCGGCAGCGGCCGGACCCGCGAGCCGTTGATCACCGACAGGTCCGAGTGGCACAGCCCCGCCGCGCCGACCCGGATCAGCAGCTCGCCCGGCCCCGGCGGGTCCAGCGTCAGCTCGGCGACCTCCAGCGGCCTGGACTTCGCGTAGGGGGCCTCGCGGCCGGACTCCACCAGGACGGCCGCACGCGTCACGGTCATGACATCACCAGCTTCTGCATCTCGGCGCGGACGGGGTCCACGATCGCTCTCGGACGGCGGTCGTCCCGGCCCACGAAGACGTGGACGAAATGGCCCTCGGCGATGAGCGTCCCGTCCGACCGGAGCATCCCGATCTCCCAGCGGACGCTCGACCGTCCGAGCTTCCCGACCCGCAGACCGACCCGGATCTCGTCGGGGAACGACACCTCGGCCCGGTACTGGCAGTGCGACTCCACGCACACCGCGATCGACGGCGAGCGCAGGGGGTCGAAGCCCGCCGTCCGGATCATCCACGCGTTGATGACGGTGTCCATCAGCGAGTAATGGACGACGTTGTTGACGTGCCCGTACACGTCGTTGTCCTTCCACCGCGTGGGGACGGTCTCCCAATACGGGTAATCGCCGGTCATGCCGGTCACCTTACGTTCAGGCGAGCGGCGGTCAGTCGTCGGCGGGAAGCGTGAAGAGACGGACGTGGACCGGGCGCGCGTCCGGGTCGCCGGCCGCGCGGTCGCCGTGGCGGCGCAGCAGGGCCAGATAGTCCTCGAAGAACTCCCGGAGCCCGGCCTCGGTCATGCGGGTGAGGCCGCGCGACAGCAGCGTCCAGTCCGGGTCGGCGGCGTAGGACTCGGGCAGGCGGCTGACCAGCTCGGCGTCCTCGGCGTGTGCGAGGCGCAGCGTCTCGGCGAGGACGTGCCGGTCCGCCGCGGCCAGCGCGTCCGGAGCCGGCATCCGCAGGTCGCGCGGCCCGCCCGCACGCCGCCACCACCGCTCCCGGCCCGCCGACCGCTCGGGGATCTCCTCGATGAACCCGTGCTTCTCCAGTTGCCGCAGGTGGTAGCTCGTCGTGCCGGTGTTGGCGCCGAGCACCGCGCCGAGCGTCGTGGACGTCGCCGGGCCGTGGACGCTCAGCCGCCGCAGGATCCGGCGCCGCAGCGGATGACTCAGGGCCTTGAGCTTCCCGGGGTCGTCCAGGATGACCGGCTCGTCCTTCATGCGGAGCAGCCTACTACCGCAGAAGGATATTTGCAGAGAAACCTTTGCAGAGAAACGTCTGCAAACTAGCGTCACCGGGCATGAAGACGACACTCACCCTGCTGGCCTTCGTGCTGGCGCTGCTCGGCCTCGCCCCGGGCATCCCGGGCGCCTCGGCGTCCGGCCCCGAGTTGACCGCCGCCGACGTCGGCTTCACCGGGACGGGCGGGCTCGTGCTGCACGGGACCGTCCTCGCCCCGCGCGGCGCCGGCCCGGCGCGGCCCGGCGTCGTCCTGGTCACCGGATCCGGCGCGGGCGTCCCCCGCGACCACCTGCGCACCGAGGCCGTGGCGTTCGCGCGGCGCGGGCTGGCCGTCCTGATCTACGACAAGCGGTCGGCGGGATACACGAGATTCCGCCGCTCCTACTCCGACCTGGCGGGCGACGTGCTGGGCGCCGTCCGGGCGCTGCGCGCACGGCCCGGCGTCGATCCGGCCAAGGTCGGCGTGTGGGGGCTCAGCGAGGGCGGCTGGGTCGCGCCGCTGGCGGCCTCGCGCGATCGGGGGGTCGCGTTCGTGGTCGTCGTCGGCGGGAACGCGATGACCCCGTTGCGGCAGCAGGTGTGGAACGAGGAGTCGGCGCTGCGCCGCGCGGGCGTGCGCGGGTCCCTGCTCGACCGCGGGAAGGTCGGTTTCGCGCGGTTCGGCGCGGACGCGGGGCTGTTCGCCGAGGCCGGCTTCGACGCGCCGGGCGTCCTCGCGAAGGTCCGGCAGCCGCTGCTCGGGATCTGGGGCACGCGCGACCTCCAGTCGCCGCCGCACGAGAACCCGCCGCTGTTCGCGGCGGCCCTGCGGCGCGGCGGCAACACCCACTACACGTTCCGGTACTTCGCGGGGGCCGACCACGCCGCGCACGAGACGCCCGACGGCGGCACGACGCGGGGCGCGGCGCTCGCGCCCGGCTACGCCGACCTGGTCGCCGCGTGGGTCCGGGACGTGACGTCCGGACGGCTCCCGAACGGCGATCTGCCCGCCCCGCCGCCCGAGGACCACCCGGCCCGCGCCACGCCGCCGTCCGCGTGGTGGGAGTCGGCACGGGCGCAGGCCGCCGCCGTCGCGCTGTTCCTCACGGCGTTCGCCGGGTATCCGCTCGCGGCGCTCGTCCGGCGGATCCGGCGGCGGACGGTCGCCCCGGTGAGCCGGTGGGCGCGGCTGGTGCCCGTCGCCGGGACGGCCGCAGTCGCCGGGGGCTTCGTGTACCTGGTGTCGCTCGCGGCGGGGAGTTCCCCCGACCCGGGGCCGCTGCTCGCCGGGCGTCCGCTCGTCTGGCTGGCGCTCCAGGGTCTCGCGGTCGCCGCCGTGGCCGCCGCGCTCGCCGTCGCGGTCGCCTGGGTCCGGGCCGGGACGGGCGTTCCGCGCGGCGAGCGCGTCCGGCTCGGCCTGCTGCTCGCCGCGACGGCCGTCTTCGTGCCGTGGGGCGCGTACTGGGGGCTGCTCGTCCCGTGAGCGAGGGGGTGCGGCGTTCGCCCGGCCGCAAGGAAAGGTTCTGAGCACGATCCCGGCCGGGCGGACGCCGCACGTTTCAGGAGGCCGCCGCGGTGGTGTAGCGACGGGCCACGTCCGTCCAGTTCACGAGCGACCACAGGCGCTCGACGTAGTCCGGACGCACATTGCGGTACTGCAGGTAGTAGGCGTGTTCCCAGGCGTCGAAGACGAGCAGCGGCGTCGTGTTCGCGCCGACGTTGCCGTGGTGGTCGTAGACCTGCTCGACGATGAGGCGGCGGCCGAGCGGCTCCCAGGCCAGGACGCCCCAGCCCGAGCCCTGGACCTGCGACGTCGCCGCCGTGAGCTGCTTCTGGAACGCCGCGAACGAGCCGAAATGTTCCGTCAGGGCGTCGGCGAGCGGGCCGTCGGGGCGGTCACCGCCGTCCGGGGACAGGTTCTCCCAGAAGATCGAGTGCAGGACGTGCCCGGAGAGGTGGAACGCGTAGGTCTTCTCCAACCCGACGAGCCCGCCGAACTCCCGCTCGCCCCGCGCCTCCGCCAGCCGTTCGAGCGTGTCGTTCGCGCCCTTGACGTAGGCGGCGTGGTGCTTGGCGTGGTGCAGTTCGAGGATCTCGCCGGTGATCGCGGGTTCCAGCGCCCCGTAGTCGTACGGCAGGTCCGGCAGCGTGTAGGTCGACATGACGGCCACTATTGCAAATGAGTCGCAAATGCGTCCAGCTAGCAGGAGCGACCATCCCGGGCGAGGTGATCCAATGGAGACGTCAAGAAACGGGAAAGGGGTCACGCATGGGACGCGCGCTGGTGCTGGGCGGCGGCGGGATCGCCGGGATCGCCTGGGAGGCAGGGCTGATCGACGGGTTCCGGCGCGCCGGGACCGACCTCGGGGACGCCGACCTGATCGTCGGGACGTCCGCGGGCGCGGCCGTGGGAGCCTTCCTCGCGCACGGCGCCGACTTCGCCGCGCTGCTGGAGGACGTCGCCGCCGACCCGCGCGAGACGGGCGCCGCCGATCTCGACCCGGCGCTGGTGATGGCGATCTTCGAGGCGCTCACCGACGCGTCCGCCAACGGGGTCGAGGGACGCCGCCGGGCGGGCGTGCTGGCGCTGGAGGCCGACACGAGCACGTCCGACGAACGGCTCGACGCCGTCGCCGAGCACTTGCCGTCCCCGGAGTGGCCGGCGACGCCGCTGCTGCTCACGGCCGTGGACGTCGAGACCGGCGCGTTCACCGTCTGGCGCGCGGGCGGCGCGGCGACGCTGGAGCAGGCGGTGCGCTCGTCGTGCGCGCTGCCGGGCGTGTTCCATCCGGTGGAGATCGCGGGCCGCCGCTACATGGACGGCGGCGTCTACTCGGCCGCCAGCGCCGACCTCGCCCAGGGCCATGACCGGGTGGTCGTGCTGGAGCCGATGGCGCACCTGACGCGCCGGGACGTCCTCGCGCGCGAGCTGGCGACGCTCGGCTCCGCCCGGATCGCGACCGTCGGCCCCGACGCCGAGACGGCCGAGCTGTTCGGGATCGACCTGCTCAGCCCGAAGCTGTGGACGACGGCGTACGCGACGGGCCTGCGCCAGGCGGCGGCGCACGCCGCCGAGATCGCCGACGTCTGGACGGCCTGACCCGGCCGTTTCCCGCCGGGTAGGAGTTCCGGCATGACGCGAGCACTCGTTCTCACCGCGGCCGCCTCCGTGGGCGGTTCCTGGCAGGCCGGGCTGGTCGAGGGGCTGCGGCGGGCGGGGACCGACCTCGGCGACGCCGACCTGATCGTCGGCACGTCGGGCGGCGCGATGACGGCCGCCATGATCGCCCTGGGCGCCGACCTGCCCAGCTACATCGACGGCGCGGCGGAGGGGCGGCGCGACGAGACCATGCCGCCCGTCGAACCCGACCCGACCACCCGCGTGTACGACCTGCTGTCCGATCCGTCCCTCCCGCCGGACGAGCGGCGGCGGCGCGCCGGACGCATCGCGCGCACCGCCGACACGTCCGTGACCCGCCACCGCGCCGACACCGTCTTCGGGATGCTGACCGGGCGCGCGTGGCCGGACCGGGCGCTGCTCGTCCCGACGGTCGACACCGAGACGGGCGAGCGCGCGGTGTGGCGGCGGGGCGGGGCGGCGACGCTGGAGCAGGCCGTCCGCGCGTCCTGCGGGTGGCCCGGCCTGTTCCCGGCCGTGGAGATCGGCGGACACCACTACATGGGCGGGATGACCTACTCCGCCGCGCACGCCGACCTCGTCGCGGGCTGCGACCGGGTCGTGGTCCTGGCCCCGCTGCATCCCCTGGTGGGCCGCGACGAGCTGGCGGCCGAACTCGCCGCCGCCGCGCCGCGCCGGACGGCCGTGATCGACGCGGGCCCGGCGGGGCGCGAAATGCTCGACCTGCTGCTGCTCGACCCGCACATGATCCGGCCCGCGTACGCGGCGGGGCTGCGGCAGGCGGCGGCGCACGCGGCCGAGATCGCGGCCGTCTGGAGCGGCTGACCTGCGGATTCCGTGTCATGACGGACGTGACGGGGTAGGTCCCCGGCATGGCACGGGCACTGATCCTCGGTGCGGGCGGCACCGCGGGCGCCCTGTGGCAGGCAGGGCTGGCCGAGGGGTTCCGGCGCGCCGGGACCGACCTCGGCGGCGCCGACCTGGTCGTCGGCACGGCGGCCAGCCCGGTGATCGGGGCGCTGCTGCTGTCCGACCTTGACTTGGAACGTTCCATAAAAGAGATCGTCACCGTGCTGCTGGCCGGCCCGTCCGCCGACGTCGAGGCCGACCGGCTGCTCCAGGTGATCGACGTGCTCGCCGACCCGTCCGTCCCGGCGGACGAGCGGCGGCGGCGCGTCGGCCGGATGGCGCGGGGCTCGCACACCGCCGCGGGCCACCGGATGGACGACGTCCTCGCGGTGCTCCCGTCCGGCGACTGGCCGGACCGGCTGCTCGTCCCGACGGTCGACGCCGACAGCGGCGAGCGCGCCGTGTGGGGACGGGACGGCACGGCCACGCTCGCCGAGGCGTTCCGCGCGTCCGACGCGCTGCCGACCGTCTTCCCGCCCGTCGAGATCGGCGGACGCCGCCACATGAACGGCGTCGTCTACTCGCACACCCACGCCGACCTCGCCACCGGGCACGAGCGCGTGATCGTCCTCGCGCCCCTGCGCCACGTGCTCGGCGGGGCCCTGCTCGCCGAGGAGATCGGCCGGCTGGACGCGGCCCGCACCCTGGTGATCGGCCCCGGCGCCGAGACCCGCGAGATCTTCGCCGCCGGCGTCGTCGACCCCGAGACCGGCACCGCGCCGTTCTACGCCGGACTGCGCGACGCCGAGCATTACGCCGCCGACGTCGCGGAGATCTGGTCATGACGCGGGCGCTGGTGCTGGGCGGCGGGGCGGGCATCGCCGCGCCCTGGGAGGCGGGCCTGATCGAGGGGTTCCGGCGGGCCGGGACCGACCTCGGCACCGCCGACCTCATCGTCGGGACGGCCTGGGGCTCGTTCGTCGGCGCCTGCCTGGCCGGGGGCGCGGACCTGAACCGCGCGATGGACGACGTCGACGCGACCGACCGCGAGCAGCGCGGCCCCGGCATCAACGCCCTGCTGCTGGAGAAGATGCTCCGGCTGCTGTCGGACCGGTCCATGTCGCGCCGGGAGCGGCGGCGGCGCGTCGGCGAGATCACGACCCGGCCGGAGGTCGTCGCCAAGGCGCACCGGCTGGACCTGATCGCCGACTGCCTGCCCGTCGCGGACTGGCCCGAGCGCCGGCTGCTCATCCCGGCCGTGGACGTCGACTCCGGCGACCGCGTCGTGTGGGACCGGGGCAGCGGCGTGCCGCTCGCCAGGGCCGTCCGGGCGTCGGCGTCGTGGCCGAGCGAGTTCCCGCCGACCGAGATCGACGGGCGCCGGTACATGGACGGCGGCGCGTTCTCGTCCACCAACGCCGACCTCGCGCGCGGCTGCGACCGGGTGGTCGTGCTGATGCCGATGCGCCATCTCGTCCCGGCGCGGACGCTGGAGCAGGAGGTCGCCTCGCTCGGCGACGTGAAGGTCACCGTCGTCGGCCCCGACGATCCGGCCGTCGAGCTGTTCACGCTCGCGCTGTTCGAGCCGAACGTCCCCGAGAGCGCCTACGGGGCCGGGCTGCGGCAGGCCGCCGACGAGGCCGAGAAGATCACCGCGACCTGGGAGGACTGATGGCGCGCGCACTGGTGCTGGGCCTCGGCGGACTCATCCGGGCGCCCTGGCAGGCCGGGATCATCGCGGGACTGCGCCGCGCCGGGACCGACCTCGGCGCCGCCGACGTGTTCGTCGGCACCGCCACCGGGGCGATCTTCGCCGCGCTGCTGGCCGCCTGCGGCGACCCGGCGGACGCCGTGCCGGACATCGCCGCCGAGGACCAGCGGCTGCGGGCCGCCGGGGTGATCCCGGAGGGCTACCAGAAGGTCCTGGCGGTGCTGTCGGACACGTCCGTCCCGCCGGACGAGCGGCGGCGGCGCCTCGGCCGGATGGCCGTGGACACCCGGACGTCCACCGGCTCCGGGGACGTGGCCCGGCTGTGCGGCCTGGCGTCGCCGGACTGGCCGGAGCGGCGGCTGCGGATCCCGACCGTGGACGTCGCCACCGGTGCGCGCGTCGTGTTCGAGCGCGGCGGGGACGCGACGCTCGACCAGGCCGTCCGGGCGTCCTACGCGGCGCCGACGCTGGAACCGCCGGTCGAGATCGCCGGGAACCGGTACATGGACGGCGGCCTCTACTCGACCACGAACGCCGACCTCGCCGCCGGCTGCGACCGGGTCGTCGTCATCGCGCCGCTGCTGGAGCTGGCGTTCGTCCCGACGCTGGAGCGCGAGCTGGCCGCGCTCGGCCCCGAACGGGTCGAGGTGGTCGCGCCGGACGCCGCCACCGGCGAGCTGTTCGCGCTGACCACCTTCGACCCGGACCTGCCGAACTCGACGTTCGAGGCGGGCCTGCGGCAGGCCGCCGAGCAGGCCCCGGCGCTGGCCGGGGCCTGGGACGGCTAGCCGGGAAGGCTAGAACGCCTCGTCGAACGCCACGCTGCCCGCGACGCCGATCTGGTACGCCGAGACGCGGCGCTCGAAGAAGTTCGACAGTTCCTGGACGTCCTGGAGGTCCATGAACGCGAACGGGTTCTCCGCGCCGTACCGGACGGGCATCCCGAGCCGCGCGAGCCGCTGGTCGGCGACGTACTCGAGGTAGCGGCGCATCGCGTCCGCGCTCATGCCGGGCAGCCCGTCGCCGCACAGGTCGCGGGCGAAGGCCAGCTCGACGTCGACGGCCTCCTCCAGCATCCGCGTGACGTCGGCGGTGAGGCCGGCGTCGAAGAGTTCGGGTTCCTCCTCGCGGACGGTGTCGACGACGGCGAACGCGAAGCTCATGTGCATCGACTCGTCGCGGAAGACCCAGTTGGTGCCGGACGCGAGCCCGTTCAGCAGTCCGCGCGACCGCAGCCAGTACACGTACGCGAAGGCGCCGTAGAAGAACAGGCCCTCGATGCACGCCGCGAAGCAGATGAGGTTGAGCAGGAACGCGCGCCGGTCCGCCGGGCCGTCCAGCCGGTCGAGCGTGTCGATCGAGCCGATCCACCGGAAGCAGAACTCGGCCTTCGCGCGGATCGACGGGATGTGTTCGATCGCTGCAAATGCACGGGCGCGCTCGTCGGCGTCCGGAAGGTAGGTGTCGAGCAGCGTCAGGTAGAACTGGACGTGCACGGCCTCCTCGAACAACTGCCGCGACAGGTACAGCCGCGCCTCGGGCGCGTTCAGGTGCTTGTAGAGGTTCAGCACCAGGTTGTTCGCCACGATCGAGTCGCCGGTCGCGAAGAACGCCACCAGCCGGTTCACCAGATGCCGCTCCTCGGGCGTCAGCCGGGCGAGGTCGGCCAGGTCGGAGCCGAGATCGACCTCCTCGACCGTCCAGGTGTTGCGGATCGCGGCGCGGTAGCGCTCGTAGAAGTCGGGGTAGCGCATCGGCCGCAGCGTGAGGTCCATGCCGGGGTCGAGCAGCATCGGCTTGTCGGTCACTGGCACGCCTCGCACGCCTCGGGGTTCTCCAGGGAGCAGGCGACGGCGTCCGGATCGGCCACCGCCGTCACGGTCGTCTGCGCGATGCGCGTCGCGGGGCGCGACCGCAGGTAGTACGTCGTCTTCAGGCCCTGCTTCCACGCGTACAGGTACATCGAGGACAGCTTCCCGATCGTCGGCGTCTCCAGGAACAGGTTCAGCGAGTGCGCCTGGTCGATGTACGGGGTGCGGGCGGCGGCGAGGTCGATCAGGGCGCGCTGCGGCAGTTCCCAGGCCGTCCGGTAGAGCGCGCGCAGCTCGTCCGGCAGGTCCGTGATGCCCTGGACGGAGCCGTTCGCCCGCTTGATCGCGTCCCGGACGGCGGGCGTCCACAGCCCGAGCCGCTTGAGATCCGCGACGAGGTAGCCGTTGATCTGGAGGAACTCGCCCGACAGCGTCTCGCGCTTGAACAGGTTGGACACCTGCGGCTCGACGCACTCGAAGCAGCCCGCGATGGACGCGATCGTCGCGGTCGGCGCGATGGCGATCAGCAGCGAGTTGCGCAGGCCGACGGCCGCGACGCGCTCGCGCAGCGCCGCCCACTCGGCGGCGGGCGTCGCGTCCGGGAAGTGGTCCGGGTGGAGCTGGCCGCGCGCCGTCCGCGTCTGCGCGTAGGCGGGCAGCGGGCCGTGCAGTTCGGCCAGGTCGGCGGACGCGTGGTAGGCCGCGAGCGCGATCTCCTCGGCGATCCGGGTGGACAGCGCGCGGGCCTCGGGCGAGTCGAACGGCAGGCGCAGCTTGAAGAACACGTCCGCGAGGCCCATCACGCCGAGGCCCATCGGCCGCCACTTGCGGTTCGCTTCGGCGGCCTCCTCGGTGGGGTAGAAGCCGCGGTCGATCGTCCGGTCCAGGAAGCGGACGGCCGTCCGGACGGTCCGGCGCAGCCGCTCCCAGTCCACGCCGTCCGGGCCGGTGTGCGCGGCGAGGTTGACCGACCCGAGGTTGCAGACGGCCGTCTCGCCGTCGGACGTGACCTCCAGGATCTCCGTGCACAGGTTCGACAGGTGGACGACGTTCTCCGGCTCGGCGGTCTGGTTGCAGGCGCGGTTGGCGGCGTCCTTGAACGTCATCCAGCCGTTGCCCGTCTCGGCGAGCGTCCGCATCATCCGGCCGTACAGCCGCCGCGCCGGGATCCGCCGGACGAACCGTCCCGCCTTCTCCGCCGCCCGGTACGCCGCGTCGAACGCGTCGCCCCACAGGTCCGTCAGCTCGGGGACCTCCTTCGGGTCGAACAGCGACCAGTCCTCGTCGGCCTCGACCCGGCGCATGAACTCGTCCGGGATCCAGTTCGCGAGGTTGAGGTTGTGGGTGCGGCGCGCGTCCTCTCCGGTGTTGTCGCGCAGTTCGAGGAACTCCTCGACGTCGGCGTGCCACGGCTCCAGGTAGACGCAGGCCGCGCCCTTGCGGCGTCCGCCCTGGTTGACGGCCGCGACGGAGCTGTCCAGCGTCCGCAGCCACGGGACGATGCCGTTGGAGTGCCCGTTCGTCCCCCGGATCAGCGAGCCGCGCGACCGGACGCGCGTCCACGAGATCCCGATGCCGCCCGCGTACTTGCTGAGCCGCGCGACCTGCGCGTACCGCGCGTAGATGGACTCCAGCTCGTCGCGCGGCGCGTCCAGCAGGAAGCAGGACGAGAGCTGCGGGCGGCGCGCGCCGGAGTTGAACAGTGTCGGCGAGCTGGGCAGGTAGGCGAGCCCGCCGAGCAGCGCGTACAGCTCGGCGGCCTCCTCGACCGTGTCGGCGAGCCCGGCCGCGACGCGCAGCCAGAAGTGCTGCGGACGCTCCAGGACGCGGCGCGTGGACGGATGCCGCAGCAGGTACCGGTCGTAGAGGGTGCGCAGGCCGAAGTACTCGAACCTGTCGTCATCGGCGTGGTCGACCAGCGCGTCGAGGGCGTCGGCGTTGCGGGCGACGAACGTCGCGGTCCGCTCGTTCAGCAGGCCCTGCGCGTGCGCGGCGGCCACCGAGCCCGCGAACGTCGTGACGCCCTCGGCGGCGGCCTCGTCCGCGATCAGCCCGGCCAGCAGCCGCGCCGCGACGCGCGAGTACGCGGGCTCCACCGCGACCAGCGCGGCGGCCTCGCGCACCGCCTGCTCGCGGTCGCCGCCGTCGGCGAGCACCCGGGCGGGGTCGACGCCGTCCAGCCCGGCGCACGCGCGCTCCACCTCGGCGGCCGGTCCCGGCGGCGCGATGAGTTCCTGTGTCACGTGCCCTCTTCCCCTCGCGGACGCGGAAGGGCACGCGGCGACGCCGCGCCCGGCCTCCCGCGAAGCCTGGACGTTCCCGTCGTACTGGCAGGTCTTCGGACTCGCGGGCGTCGCACCTCGTTCGGTGCGGCCTAGTGGCCGTCGCTTCCCGGTCCCCGGCTCGGGGTCCAGTGCTCTGTGACGGCGGTCGTTCCCGCTCACCGCTGCGGGGCAGTCCCGGAATCACACCGGGTTCCCTCTTGCGACGTCCCCGGCCGGTTCCGGCCGGGGACGAACCAGCACGGGCCACGACCCTACATCTAGTTGATCGGCTTTGCATCCGTCCCACATGTAGGGAGTGTTGGGGGGTGCGTCACGCCGCGGACGTCGGCTCTACGATGGTCGGCGAGATGAGTCCGCCCGCCCCTGTTCCGTCGTCGCGCGCCGCCCGCGCGGTCGTTTTCGCGACCGTGTGCACGGTGCTCGCGGTTTCCGGACACGCGGTCGCGTCGTCGTGCGCGGTGTCCGTCGCGGCGGTCACGGCCGGGTTCGGCGGCTCGGCGCTGCTCGGGTTCGCGCTGGCCGGACGCGAGCGGTCGCTCCGCACGATCACCGGCGTGCTCGTCGGCGGGCAGTACGCGCTGCACTGCCTGTTCAGCGGGTCGTCCCGGCCGGGGATGGTCATGCATCACGCGGCGACCGTCCCGGCGCCCGTCGAACACCACTCCGGCTCGTGGATGACGCTCGCGCACCTCGGCGCGGCGCTCGTGTCGGCGTGGTGGCTGCGGCGGGGCGAACGCGCCGTGTGGGGGCTCGCGCGCCGGCTCGCCGGACGGCCCGCGCGGCTCCTCCTGGTTCTTTCGCGTCCTTCGGCTCCGGCGGCTCCGCGTCCGGTTCCGGCCGTCCGGCCGCGTCCGGTGGTCCGCGTGCTGCGGCACGACGTGGTCCGGCGGGGGCCGCCGTCCGTTTCGAGGGCGCTCGGCTGAGCGCCGCAACGTCACCCGGCCGCCTTCGGCACCCGGGTTCTTCTCGTACGTCTCGAAACGGAGCACCACCATGCCGGTTCGCCGGATCACCCTTGTGGCGGGCCTCGCCGCCGTCGCCGTGCTCGGCCTCGGCCCGTCCGCGTCCGCGCACGTCACCGCCAACCCCCGCACCGCCGAGAAGGGCGGCTACACCAAGATCAGCTTCCGGGTGCCGAACGAGCGGGACGACGCGTCGACCGTCAAGCTCGTCGTCCACCTGCCGCAGGACCACCCGATCACGTCGGTCTCGGTGCGTCCCGTCCCCGGCTGGACGGCGAAGGTCGAGGAGGCCGCGCTGCCCAAGCCCGTCACCGTCGAGGGCACGCAGCTCACCAAGGCGCCCGCGACCATCACCTGGACGGGCGGCAAGATCGACCCCGGCCAGTTCGAGGAGTTCGACGTCTCCCTCGGCCCCCTTCCCGCCGACACCGACCGCCTCCTGTTCCCCGCCGAGCAGACCTACTCGGGCGGCGACGTCGTCAAGTGGGACCAGAATCCCGGCGGGGCCACCGAGCCCGAGCATCCGGCGCCCTCGGTGACGCTCGTCGCCAAGGGCTCGGCGACGCCCGCCGCCGCCGCGAAACCGTCCGACTCCGACTCCGACGACACGGCGCGCCTGCTCGGCGGCCTCGGGCTCGTCGCCGGGGTGCTCGGCGTCGGCACGGGCGTGTTCGCGCTGACCCGGTCGCGGAGCCGGGCATGACGACCGTCCGCTCACGGATCGCCGCGGTCCTCGCGGCGGGCGGCGCACTGGCGCTCGCGGTCCCGGCGACCCCCGCGTCGGCGCACACGGCGCTGCGGTCGACCAGCCCGAGCGCCGGCGCGACCGTCGCCGACCCGGGCCAGGTCACCCTCACCTACGCGGACCCGGTCCTGGTCCCGCGCGTGATCGTGACGGGTCCGAACGGCGTCCGCGTCCAGGTGGGCCCGCCGCACTCCGTCGACCGGACGGTCACGCAGGCGGTCCGCACCGGACTGCCCGGCGGGGTCTACACGGTCGGCTGGCGCGTCGTCTCGCCCGACGGCCACCCGATCAGCGGCTCCTTCACGTTCCGGGTGAGCGGTTCGGGCGCCGCGCCGAACTCCGCCCCCGCCGCGACGCCGTCCACGGCCGCGCGGCGGGGGACGAGTTCGGCCGGCTGGCTCTGGATCGGCCTCGGCGCGGCCGTCCTCGCGGCCCTCGCCGCGGGCGCGGCCTACCTGCGCCGCTCCCGCCGCGCCTGAGGAGGGCCGGCGGCGGTCGCGCCGCCGGCCCACCCCACCGTGCCGTTACTCCTGTGACGGACGGTGACCAAAGTGTCCGGAAAATGCCGCAAACGTGCACAGGGGGTTGCCGGGGAGCGGGCGGGAGAGTACAAGACAACGTGCAACTCCTTCACGTTTGACCGGAAGGGACCCGCGTGCCGCGTCTCCAGCGTTCCTCCTCCGACCGCGTCGGGCCTTCGCTCCTCCGCCGCCTGACGCGTGCCGCCGCGGCCGCGCTCACCGCGTCCACGCTCGTCACCGCGGGCGCCTCGGGCGCGTCGGCGGCCGAGCCGACGTACTACGTGTCGCTCGGCGACTCGCTGGCGGCGGGCTACCAGCCGGACGTCCGCAAAGACGTGAACGTCTCCTACACCGACGTGCTGTACGCGACGCTAAAAAAATCCGACCCGAACCTGCAGCACGTCCGGCTGGGGTGCAGTGGCGAGACCACCCAGAGCATGATCAAGGGCGGCGTCTGCACGTACGACGGCGCGACGTCCCAGCTCGACGCGGCCGTGAAGTTCCTGCGCGCCCATCCGGGTCAGGTCAAATACGTCACCGAGGACATCGGCGCCAACAACGTCGACAAGTGCCTGCCGTCCGGCGGGCTGGACCTCATGTGCCTGGTCTCGGGCATCTTCTCCCTCGGCTCGGACATCCTGACGATCAACCGCGCGCTGCACGACGCGGGCGGCGCCGCCCCGCGCTACGTCGGCATGACGTACTACGACCCCATGCTGGCGGGCTGGCTCCAAGGCGGGACGACGCAGGCGATCGCGGCCGGATCGGCCGTGCTCAACAACGTCCTCAGCGCGGTGATCACCGGCGACGACGACGCGACCGGCTTCGCCACGGCCGACGTCGCGACGGCCTTCTCCAACAACGACTTCGGCTCCGCCGTCGCGCTCCCGGGCATCGGCTCGGTGCCGCGCAACGTCGCGCAGATCTGCCAGTGGACGTGGATGTGCACGAGCTACCACGACATCCACGCCAATCCGGCCGGTCACCAGGTCATCGCGAACGCCTTCCTTCCGAAACTGACGAACAGCTCCGCCGCGAACCGCTGACGCCGACGTCCCGCCGCCCGCGAGGATCGGAGACAGAGGACATGGCCGATGACCGGCCCGATCGCACGCCGCACGGCTGGGTCGATCCCGCCGAGTGGTACGCCGGTCTGCCCGACTGCTACCTGGCGGCCGGGATGCTCCTCACCGACGCCCGCGACCGGGTCCTGCTCGTCAAAACGCACTACCGCGCCGACTGGGGACTGCCGGGCGGCGTCGCCGAGGAAGGCGAACCCCCGCATCTGACGTGCGAACGTGAGATCGCCGAAGAACTGGGGCTGGACCGCCGCGCGGGCGAGCTGCTGCTGCTCGACTTCGTCCCCGCCGACCGGACCAGACCGCGCTCCATGCTCTACCTGGTCTTCGACGGCGGCACCCTCACCGGCCCCCGCACGATCACGCCGCGAGCCGACGAGATCGCCGACTACGCCTTTCTGGACGCCGCCGAGGCCGAACGCCGCATGCACCCCCGCCACGCCCACCGGCTCCCCCACCTGATGGCGGCACGAACCCGGCGGCGCCCCGCGTACCTGCCGCGCCCGTAGCGGGCCAGGAATCGCATCGCGCGAGCCGGTGGCGTCGGCGCTCCGGGGTGAGTGAGCGCGGGAGTGCGGCCCGGCGGCGGGGTCGGCGCGCGAGCCACCGGACGGCTCGGCCCCCGTGGCGTACCGCCGGACCGCTCGCCCGCCGCGCCGGGCCTGTCCGCGCGCGTCGACCGTAACACTTTTGCGTACATCAGTGTTCGCAATGTGGGAGACGGCACCCGCCGGTTGGTACCTTGAGCGCCGTGGACTACGGGCCGCTGCCACGGGGGCGGCATCACCTCACCCGTGCGCAGGTCGCGGAGTCCCAGCGCGAACGCCTCTTTCAGGGAATGACGGAGATCGTCGCCGAGAAGGGGTACGCGGCCTGCTCGGTCGCCGAGGTGCTGAAGCGCGCCCGCGTGTCGCGCGAGACGTTCTACGAGCACTTCGCCGACAAGCAGGCGTGCTTCCTCGCCGCGTACCAGCGGGACGCCGACCGGATCCTGGACGTCGTCGCGCACGCGATCGCCGCCGACGGCCCGCCGCTCGACCGTTTCGGCCGTGCGCTCGCCGCGTACCTGGCGGAACTGGCCGACGACGGGCCGCGCGCCCGCGTCTACGTCGTCGAAGTGCAGGCCGCCGGGCCGGCCGCCGCCGCGCGCCGGTCGGTGGTGCAGGGCCAGTTCGTGGCGCTGGTGTCCCCGGTCCTGCTCGCCGACGAGCGGTGGCGCGGCCTGCCCGACCCGGCGTTCGCCTGCCGGATGCTGATCGGCGGCATCGCGAGCCTGGTCAGCGCACGCGTCGCGACCGGCCGGCACACCGCCCTGCCCGAGCTGCACCGGCCGATCGCCGCGCACGTCCGGTCCCTGCTCGGCGGCTAGCCGCCCCGGCCGATCGCCCGTGTACGGGCGGCGGCTAGACGTCCTGGCCGATGGGACGGATCACGACCGTGTTGACGTCCACGCCCGCGGGCTGCGCGAGCGCCCAGACGACGGCGTCCGCGATCTGCTGCGCGGACAGGTACTCGCCTTCGGGGGCGCCGCCGGCCGCGGCCCAGAAATCGGTGTCGACGCGTCCGGGCGCGACGTGCGTGACGCCGACGCCGTCGCCGGTGACCAGGCGGCGCGTGTTCTCCGCCAGCCCGGTGATCGCCCACTTGGTGGCGCCGTACACATTGCCCGGACGATTCGTATATCCCGCGACGCTCCCCACGAGAACGATCCGTCCGCGCGTCGCCTTGAGAGCGGGCAGGGCCGCGTTGACCAGCAGCATCGGGCCGAGGACGTTGGTCAGGACCATCGCCTCCCAGGTGGCGGGATCGCCGGTCGCGAGGTTCCCCTCCACGGAGAACCCGGCGTTCGCGACGGCGTTGTCGAGCCGTCCGAAGTGTTCGAGAGTCGTGTCGACGGCCGAGCGGACGGCGGTGTGGTCGGCGGCGTCGCCCGGAAGGGTCAGCAGCGCGTCCGGCGACCCGGCGTCCTTGGCGAACTGCTCCAGGCGCTCGGCGCTGCGTCCGGTGACGGCGACGCGGTGGCCGCGGTCCAGCAGGCTCCGGGCGATGCTCGCGCCGATGCCGGCCGAACCGCCGGTGATGAGGGTGACGGGTGCTTCGCTCATCCGCCCCACGGTAGAAGCTGGAGCAGACTCCAGGTCAAGTCGTCATATTTATGGCTATCGAGGGCCTTCAACCTGCACACATGTCGAATGGGGCGGGTTTTAGGCTCCGCAACCCCGGCGAACCCCACTACCGTGGGGGCTGTGGGGGAAAGTGAACACAACCGTCCGACCCGGCGCCGCGCGTTGCTGCTGCTGGGAGGTGCCGCGGGGCTGGCCGCCTTCGGCGCCGACGCCGCGCGCGTGAACGTCTCGCGCATCGCCGCGCCGCCGCTCGTACCGGGACCGCGTCCGCGTCCGGTCCTGCATCCGTCCCCGACACCGACCCCCAAACCGGTGCCGAAGCCGCGGCCCGCGCCGTGGACGTCCACGCCGCTCACCACGACGCAGCACCCGGTGTACTACCTCAACCAGCTCAGCCCGGCGCCGCCGCCCAACTCGATCGCGCTGTCCATCGACGACGGCCCGCACCCGTCCTGGACGCCGCGCGTGCTCGACCTGCTGGCCGAGCACGACGTCAAGGCGAGCTTCTGCATGATCGGCGAGCAGGTGGCCGAGTACCCGAAGATCGTCCAGCGGGTCGCGGCGGCCGGGCACCAGATCTGCAACCACACCTGGACGCACCCCGACCTGCCCGGCCTGCCGGAGAAACGGCTCCGCCGGGAGATCGCCCACACCCACGACAAGATCTCGCAGGTCGCCGGGATCGTCCCCACGCTGTTCCGCGCGCCCGGCGGCGGCTGGTCCAAGGCGGTCTACGAGATGGTCGCCGAGTACGACATGCTGCCGCTGGACTGGTCGGTGGACCCGCGCGACTGGTCCCGTCCGGGCGTCGGGCACATCCGTAAGACGCTGCTCAACGCCAAGGCGGGCAGCATCCTGCTCTGCCACGACGGCGGCGGCGACCGATCGCAGACGCTGTCGGCGCTGAAGACCGTCATCCCCAAGCTGAAGAAGCGCGGGCTGGTGTTCACCGCCCTCTGAACGGGGTGCATCTAGGTACACCCCCGGTTCGGGGTGCGGGCGCACTGTGCGTTCCTCCGATGTCCTCAAAACTGGACCTATAGTCGAGATCCAGGAGGACAAGGTGGACATCGCTCCCACGCGCCGGCTCACCCGGCTGCGCGCACCGTGGCCGGGGCTCGGATTCCTGCTCCTGGGCGTGCCGACGTGCCTGCTCTACTGCGCGTACCTGACGGCGTTCGGGCTGGTGGGCATCGGGCTCGGCGTGCTGCTCGTCCCGCCGCTGACGATCGCGGTGCGCGGCCTGACGGACGTGTACCGACGCCGGATCTCCGCCGTCACGGGTACGGAGATCGAACGCCCGTATCTGCCGGACGTGCCCGGTGAACCGATCCACCGGCGTTTCATCCGGCTGCTCCAGGACCCGGCGACGTGGCGCGACCTGCTGTGGATGGCGGCCGACCCGATCGTCGTCCTGTTCACCGCCGCGCTGCCCGGCCTGCTGATCATCGAAGGCGTCTGGGGCTGGCTGCTCGCGGGCTTCGCCGGCGACCTCCTCACCCAGTACGGCGGTAACGACTGGTACCTGTTCATCCATGTCACCGACGGGTTCGGCGACGACCCAACGCAGAGGATCGGTACGGCCGCGCTCGGTACCGTCCTCATCGCGCTCGGCTTCGCGTTCGGTCCGGCGCTGCTGCGCGCCTACGGCCGCTGGGGCGCCGCGCTGCTCGGCCCGACCGAGGCGTCCAAGCTCAAGCTGCGCGTCCGGCACCTCACCGAGTCCCGCTCGGACGCCGTGGACGCGTCCGCCGCCGAACTCCGCCGCATCGAGCGCGACCTGCACGACGGCGCGCAGGCCCGGCTCGTCGCGATGGGCATGAGCCTCGGCGCCATCGAGCACCTGCTCGACAAGGACCCGGAGAAGGCGCGGCTGCTGCTGGCCCGCGCCCGCGAGTCCTCGGCGCAGGCGCTCGCCGAACTGCGCGACCTGGTGCGCGGCATCCACCCGCCGGTGCTCGCCGACCGGGGCGTCGCCGACGCCGTCCGGGCCCTCGCCCTCGACCACCCGCTGGCCGTGGAGGTCACCGCCGACCTGCCCGGACGCCCCGGCGCGCCGGTCGAGTCGGCCGCGTACTTCGCCGTCGCGGAGATCCTGACGAACGCCGCCAAGCACTCCGGCGCGTCCCGCGTCTGGATCGACCTGCGGCACGCCGGCGGCGCGCTGCGGATCTCGGTCACCGACGACGGGCGCGGCGGCGCGTCCCTGGACGGCGGGACCGGGCTGCGCGGCATCGAACGCCGCATCGGCGCCTTCGACGGCGTGCTCGCCCTCAACTCCCCGCCCGGCGGGCCGACCGTCGTCACCCTGGAGCTGCCGTGCGGCCTGAACGCCCTGGCCTGACCTGATGCGCGTCGTCCTCGCCGAAGACCTGGCCCTCCTGCGGGAGGGCCTGGTCAGCCTGCTCGAAGCGCACGGGTGCACGATCCTCGCCGCCGTCGACAACGGGCCGTCCCTGCTCAAGGCGCTGGTCGAGCACCGGCCGGACGTCGCGGTGGTGGACGTGCGGCTGCCGCCGTCCTTCACCGACGAGGGCCTCCAGGCCGCTCTGGAGGCGCGGCGGCGCGTTCCGGGGCTGCCCGTGCTCGTCCTGTCGCAGTACGTCGAGCAGCTTTACGCCCGCGAACTGCTCGCCGACGGCACCGGAGCCGTCGGCTACCTCCTCAAGGACCGCGTGTTCGACGCCGCGCAGTTCGTGGACGCCGTCCGGCGCGTCGCGGGCGGCGGCACCGTGATGGATCCCGAGGTCATCGCCCGGCTCGTCGCCCGCGGCACCCGCGACACGCCGGTCGCGCGGCTCACCCCGCGCGAGCTGGAGGTGCTGGAGCTGATGGCGCAGGGACGCTCCAACGCCGCCATCGCGCAGCAACTCGTCGTGACCGAACGGGCCGTCGCCAAGCACACGGCGAACATCTTCGGCAAGCTGGGTCTCGCGGTGTCGGACGACGACAACCGCCGTGTGCTCGCGGTCCTCGCCTACCTGAACCGCTGAGCCGGTCAAGGATCGACGGGCGCGGGGGGCTCGGCGAAGGACATCAACACCTCGCTTCGGGGCCACTTTCCGCTGCTGAGGGCGCACGATGGGAACGGGCCGTGTTCGGCGAGGCGGCCCAGGGGAGGGCGCACGATGACGGTGATCCTGGCTTTGCTCTGCCTGGCCATCGCGGGCAGGGAGCTGTACCTGGCGTTCGACCGGAAGCAGGCGCGCGGACCGGCCGGTCCCGAGGTCGCCGAGCTGGGCCGGCGGCTCACGCTCGCGACCGAGGAGATCGCCGAGCTGCGGCGCTTCCACGCCGACGACCTGAACGGGCGCGCGGCCGTCCGGGCGGGCGACGAGGCGCGGCTGGTCGTGGCCGAGCAGCGGCTGGACGTGCTGGCCGACGAAATCGCGGGCGTCCGCGAGCACCTGGCGCGGCGGCTGGACCTCGCGGTCGCGGCGTCGCTCGGCGCGGACGCCCCGGACACGGTCGCGGGCGCGCTCGCGTCCGGCGACGGCCCGGCGCGGCCCGCGCTGACCCGCGCGTTCGACCGGCTGGCGCTGCGGCACGGGCTGCGCGCCGAGCTGACGCTCCCGCCCGTCGACGCGGCCGGGGACGGCGTGTGGCACGTCCGCAGCTACCTGACGGGCCGCAGCCCGCGTGCGCTGGAGGCCGAGTTCATCGAACTGCTCGGCACCCTGAACGCCGCCGACGCGCAGGACCCGGTCCACGACCTGCTCGCGCTCCTGCGGGACGCCGGTCCCGGCGGCGCCCAGATCGGCCCGTTCCTCGTCGCGCGGACGGCGGAGGAGTTCGTCGCGGGCGTCCTGCCGCTCGCCGAGCTGAGCCGCGACGACGCCGACCCGCTCGCCGACCCCAAGGACGCCGCGGCCCGCCTCCACCGCCTGCCCGCCGCCCGCTTCCGCGACCTCCCGCCGGGCCCCGCCCAGGACCCCGACATCGACGCCGACACCGACACCGAGCCCGACCTCGCCGCCGACCCCGCCTGACACCCGCCGGGGCGCCGCCCGGCGGCCATGGCCGACGCGGACGGGAGCGGGCGCGGCGGCACGGCGTCCGACGCGGACATCGGCGGCGTGCCGTCCGGGTGCGGGCGATCGGCCTGCCCGGCGGTCGTGTGTTCGGACGTTCGCCGGGGCTCAGGCGCGGGGAGTCGTCCAGGTGAAGCGGGGGGTGCGACGGTCCAGGAACGCCGCCACGCCCTCGGCTGCGTCGCCGCCCGCGTCGGCCTCCTCGCGCCAGTACGCGACGCGGTCGCCGAACGGCTCGCCGGCGACGACGGCGTCCACGATCTCCTTGGTCGCACGCTGGGTGAGCAGGGAGCGGGTCGTCAGCGTCCCCGCGAACGCGGTGATCCGGGCGGTCAGGCCCTCGGCGGGGACGATCTCGTCCAGCAGCCCGATCCGCAGGGCGTGCCGGGCGTCCACCAGGTCGGCCGAGTAGAGCAGGTACTTGGCGGCCGACGGGCCGATGAGCCGGACGATCCGCGCCGTCGCCGTCCCCGGGTAGACGATCCCGAGCCGCGCGGGCGTGATGCCGAACCGGGCGTCGCCGGTGCCGAACCGCAGGTCGCAGGCCGCGGCGAGCTGGCAGCCGCCGCCCACGCAGTACCCGTCGATCGCGGCGATCGTCGGCTTCGGGAACGCCGCCAGCGCCTCCTCGGCGCGGGTGGACAGGTGCGCGCCCTCGCCCCGGTTGATCGTCGGCAGTTCGGCGATGTCGGCGCCCGCGCAGAAGTTCCCGCCCGCCCCGGTGAGGACGAGCACCCGGACGTCGGGGTCGGCGGCGAGCACCGCGAGCAGGCCCGGCAGCTCGCGCCACATCGCGGCGGTCATCGCGTTGCGCTTGTCCGGCCGGTCGATCGTGATCGTCGCGACGCCGTCGGCCACGGCGCAGCGCAGCAGCCCACCGGTCATGTCCGCCCCCTCCTGCCGAGCCCTCGCGGCCATCGTAGATCGCGGCCCCGGCCCGTCCGGCGCCCGCCCCGGGACGGTCATGTCACACCGCGCGGGGAATGCGCCGCGCCCGTTCCGTGCTGTACTGTCAAGGTGACGCCTTCGTTCTTCCGCGGATGCGCGGCGCAGGCGTCTTCCCCGTCCGGGCCATCTGAGCGCCCGGTGAGCCGGATCCCTTGCGCGCCCGTATCGGGCGAAGCGCGTATTCGGCCCCATCGCGCGACCGCCCGCCCGCACATCGGCGGGCCGCGCATCGCACCGTCATCCCGCCGACTGCCGGGGGTCATCCGGCCGTATCCGGGAAGGAATCCGGGAGGGACGTGAAACGCCGTTCCCGCCCGAGAAGGGACCTCCTTTGCCCAGCACCATCTCCCCCGAACGCACCGTGCCCGCCCGGCGGGACCTGCCCGCGCAGGTGCCCCGGCAGACCGCCCGCCCCGCCGCGTCGTCCGGCGACGCCGATCCGGTCGTCCCGTTCACCGGGATCCTGTCCGTCCACGACAAGCACGCGTTCGTCCGGACGTCCGGCTACCTGCCCGGACCCGACGACGTGTACGTCTCCCTCGCCCAGGTCAAGGCCGCGCACCTGCGTCCCGGCGACGCCGTCGCGGGCACGGCCCGGCCGCCGCGCGGCAGCCGCGAGAAGGTCAACGCGCTCGTCGACGTCACGACCGTCAACGGGCTGCCCGCCCGCGAGGCCGCCGACCGTCCCGACTTCGGGTCGCTGACGCCGCTGTTCCCGAACGAGCGGCTGCGCCTGGACACCGGCCCGCTCGCGACCCGCATCATCGACCTCATGGCGCCGATCGGCAAGGGCCAGCGCGGCCTCATCGTCTCGCCGCCCAAGGTCGGCAAGACCATGATCCTCCAGGCGCTGGCCAGCGCGATCACGATCGCCGAGCCGGACGTCCACCTCATGGTCGTGCTCATCGACGAGCGGCCCGAAGAGGTCACCGACATGCGCCGCTCGGTGGACGGCGAGGTCATCCACTCGACGTTCGACCGTCCCGCCGAGGAGCACACCGCCCTCGCCGAGCTGGCCGTCGAGCGCGCCAAGCGGCTCGTCGAGCAGGGCCACGACGTGGTCATGCTGCTCGACTCGATCACCCGCCTCGGCCGCGCGTACAACCTGGCCGCGCCGTCCAGCAGCCGCATCCTCGCGGGCGGCGTCGCGACGACCGCGCTGTACCCGCCGAAGAAGTTCTTCGGCGCCGCCCGCAACATCGAGAACGGCGGCTCCCTCACCATCCTCGCGACGGCGCTGGTCGAGACCGGCTCCCGCATGGACGAGGTGTTCTTCGAGGAGTTCAAGGGCACCGGCAACATGGAGCTGAAGCTCGACCGGAGCCTCGCCGACCGCCGCGTGTTCCCCGCCGTGGACCTGGAGGCGTCCGGCACCCGCCGCGAGGAACTGCTCATGACGCCCGAGGAACTGGCGCTGAACTGGCGGCTGCGCCGCGCGCTGTCCGGGCTGGACCGGCAGCAGGCCGTCGAGCAGCTTCTGGAGAAGATGAAGGGCACGAAGTCCAACGCCGAGTTCCTGCTGCGCGTGCAACAGACGACCTGACCGTCAGTTCCGGGCGCGGAACGTCCGCAGGATCCCGTCGTACTCGCGCTGGCCCGGCGTCCACCGGTCGTCCGGCGCGGTGAAGACGAACTCGAAGCCCGGCATCCGGCTGTGCAGGCTGTGCAGCGCGTGCGGCAGCGGAGCGCCGCCGACGTGTCCGCGCCAGGTGAACTCCCAGGCCGCCGCCGCGCCGCCGAGCCCCGGGACGGCCGCCATGCGCAGCCGCCGGTAGCCGGGCAGCCCGCCCGCCGCGAGCGCCGCGCGCTCGGCCCGGCGCAGCCCCGCGAGGGCGTCGCCGCGCGCCGGGAGGATCCGCAGCGTCCGCGCGTGCGCCCGGTCCGTCCACTCGACCGTGTCGCCGGACGCGTGCCGGTCCCAGCCCGCCGGGACGTCGATGGTGTACCCGGCGTCCTCGTGGTAGGTGGCCGCGCGCACCGTCCCGCCCGAGCCGGTCTTCAGCGCCGCGTCGCCCTGCCCGACCGCGTCCCACCGCGCCGTCCACGCGCCGAGCACGACGGCCAGCACCGCGAACATCGCGACGGTCGCGAGCGCGCCGGTCCGGGGCCGCCGCGCCGACAGCGCCACGTGCAGCCGCTGCGGCCACGAGACGGGCGGGTCCAGCCGCGGCGGACGGGCCACGTCCGCGAGCAGCCGGTCGACGTCGCGCGCGGTGAGCCGGCCGCCGGGGTCCTGGCACATGAGCGCCGCGAGCACCGGGGTGAGCGCGCCCGCGCGGCGCGGCGGCGCGTGCTCGCCGAGCAGGACCGCGACCATCGTCGCGAGCGCGTGCGGCCGGGCGTACGGCGAGACGCCCTCGACGACCGTGTAGAGCGTGACGCCGAGCGACCACAGGTCCGCCGCCGCCCCGGCGTCCTCGCCGCGGATCCGCTCGGGGGCGAGGAAGGCGGGCGAGCCCTCGATGCCCGCGACGATCGTCTCGTCGGTGCTCGGGCCGCAGCGCGCGTCGGTCGCCAGGCCGAAGTCGGTGAGGTAGACGCGGCCGTCGTCGTCGACGAGGACGTTGCTCGGCTTCACGTCGCGGTGCAGGATGCCCGCCCCGTGCGCGGCGCGCAGCACCGACAGGACGGCCCGGCCGATCTTCGCCGCGCGGACGGGGTGCATCGGCCCCTCCGTCCGGACAATCTCGTGCAGCGACCGGGCGTGGACGAACTCCATGACGATCCACGGCCGTCCGTCCTCGACGACGACGTCGTGGATCGCGACCACGCCCGGATGGCGCAGCGCCGCCGTGGCGCGCGCCTCGCCGAGCAGCCGGCGGCACAGCAGCCGGCGTTCGCCCGCGGTGAGCCTGCCGGGCAGCCGCACTTCCTTGACGGCGACCTCGCGGTCCAGCATCTCGTCGTGCGCACGCCAGACCGTGCCCATGCCTCCGCGTCCGACCACGGAGAGCAGGCGATACCGCCGGGCGAGCGGTATCGACCCTTCATCCCCCATGAGCCTTATATGCACGACTTGGGGGCGGCGGATGTCCTGACCGGCGTAATCCTTTTTTGACGGTCTATCCGGCGAACACCGATCGCGCCCATTTGTAGTCGGACTTGCCCACGGCCGTGCGCTGCACCTCGTCCACCAGCACGATCTGGCGGGGCAGCTTGTAGCCGGCGAGCCGGCCGCGGCAGTGCTCGGTCAGCTCGTCCAGGGTCGGGCTCGTGCCGGGGCGGGGCGCGACGACCGCCGCGACGCGCTGCCCGAACCGCTCGTCGGGCAGGCCGACGACCACGGCGTCGTAGACGTCCGGGTGGTCCTTCAGCGCGACCTCGACCTCTTCGGGGTAGACCTTCTCGCCGCCGGTGTTGATCATCAGGGAGCCGCGGCCGAGGAGGGTGATGGTACCGTCCGCCTCCAGCGTGGCGAAGTCGCCCGGGATCGACCAGCGCTTGCCGGTGGCGTCCGTGAAGAACGTTGACGCCGTCTTGACCGGGTCGTTGTAGTAGCCGAGCGGGATGTGGCCGCTGCGGGCGAGCTTGCCGATCTCTCCCGGCTTGACGACGTTGAGGTCGTCATCCAGGACGGTCGTGTCCGGCTTCATCTGGAACCGGGCGGTTCCTTCCGCGCCGCCGACGGACGGTCCGGTCGTGCCCGTCTCGGACGCGCCGTAGTTGTCCAGGAACATCACGTTCGGCAGGTGGGCCTGCAGCGCGTCCTTCGCGGCGGTGGTGAGCGGGGCGCCGCCGGACGCGATCGCGAACAGCGACGACGTGTCGTACCCGCCCTTCGCCAGTTCCTTGGCGATCGGGCGCGCCATGACGTCGCCGACCACCATCAGGACGTTCGCCTGCTCCTCGGCCAGCAGGTCCAGCGCGACCTTCGGGTCGAACGCGTGCTCGGTGTAGAGGACGACCTTCGCGCCGCTGAGCAGGCCCATGAACGCGACCCACTGGCCCGCGCCGTGCATGACCGGCGCGCAGTCCAGGACGGCCATCGCGGGCTGCGCGGCGTTCGCGGCGATCGCCTCCGGGCTCCCGATCGGGTCGCCGAGGACGTTCCCGCCGCCGAGCGCGCCGAAGAAGATGTCCTCGCAGCGCCACTCGACGCCCTTGGGATAGCCGGTCGTGCCGCCGGTGTACATGATGTAGCGGTCGTCGCTGGACCGCTCGGGGAAGTCGTCGTCGGGGGAGGCCGCCGCGAGGGCCGCTTCGTACTCCACGGCGCCCTCGATGCCGGTCGTGTCGCCGTCCTCGACGGCCACGACGTGCCGCAGCTTCGGCAGGTCGTCCCGAATCTCCGCGACGCGGGCCAGGAGCGACCGCTCGCCGACGAGCGCCACCGCGTCGGAGTCGGACAGGACGTGGTGCAGTTCGGCCGCCACGTACCGGTAGTTCACCGGGATCGGGACGGCGCGGATCTTGAAGATCCCGAGCATCGCCTCCAGCCACTCGGCCCGGTTGTAGGACAGGATCGCGACGTGCTCGCCCGGCGCCACCCCGGCCTCGGCCAGATGGTGGCCGATGCGGCTCGCGCGCTCGTTCAGCTCGCGGTAGGTGCGGCGCTCCTTCCCGGCCACCAGTGCCGGACGCTCGGGACCCGCGTGGGCCAGGATCTCCAGAAGGTCGGCCAGGTTGTAACTGAACGCCATGCCAACGCCCTCGCGATCTGGGGTGGAGTACGAGATCTCCCGATTCATCCATACCGGTCGGTATGTATTCAATTACTCGTCCACCGCAACTTCGTGAGATGGGTCACAAGCCGATTACCCCAGGTGAACCGTCGGGATACTCGGGAAGTCCTCGACGCTTACACCGGTCTTATCCACGAGACGCCATGCTGTGCGGTAACAATTCGGCATCAGACGGGGGTAGCGGTGAGCGCAGGCGCGATGGCGTGGACGCCTCCGACATGGGAGGAGATCGTCCGCGAGCACTCCACACGGGTGTTCCGGCTGGCGTACCGCCTGACCGGTGACCGGCACGACGCCGAGGACCTGACCCAGGACGTCTTCATCCGGGTCTTCCGCTCGCTCGCGTCCTACTCGCCGGGCACCTTCGAGGGCTGGCTGCACCGGATCACGACCAACCTCTTCCTCGACCGCGCCCGCCGCCGGCAGCGGATCCGCTTCGACGCGCTCGCCGAGGACGCCGACGACCGGCTGCGCGGCCGCGAACCGTCCCCCGCCCAGGTCTACGACGAGACCCACCTGGACGCCGACATCGAACGCGCCCTCGGCTCCCTCGCCCCCGAATACCGCGCCGCGGTCGTCCTCTGCGACATCGAGGGCCTCTCCTACGAAGAGATCGCGGCGACGCTGGGCGTGAAGATGGGCACCGTCCGCTCCCGCATCCACCGAGGCCGCGCCCACCTGCGCGAGGCCCTGGAACACCGCCGCCCCAAAGAACCAGCCTCCCTGCCCTGACACCTGGCAAGAACCCGCCACTCATGGCCCACGCGCCGCCCGCCTGATCTGGCCAGTGGTGACGCGGCTGCGAGCGATCCATCCGCCGCGCGCGGCCCATCGGCCCGCACGTGCGACGTCTGCGCTGCGCGTGAAGCGCCCCGCCCAGGTCGTTGCAACGGCGGCGCACGTCCTGTCTCGGGCGCGTGAGTGGTACACACGTGCGGCCGTCGGCCCGCACATGCGGCGTCCGCGCTGCGCGTGAAGCGCCCGTCCACGTCGTAGCGACGGCGGCGCACGTCCTGTCTCGGGCGGGTGAGTGGTACACACGTGCGGCCGTCGGCCCGCACATACGGCGTCCGCGCTGCGCATGAAGCGCCGTAGCAACGGCGGCGAGCGTCCTATCTCGGGCGTGTGGGTGGTACACGTGCGGGACGGCCTGGGCGGTCCGCACCGGGCGAGCTGCGCACGTCAGCCAGGCAGATCGGTACCGCCGCTGAATCCGCGTTCGGGCATGATCACGCCGTCGCCGTCGCCGTCGCCGTCGCCGTCGCCGTGCGGGGCGGTCGCGGTGCCGCCGTGCGCGTGGATCGGCGCCCGTTCATTCGGGCGCGCGTCGGCTGTCCAGTGGGGCGGTACCGGCCTCACCGGACAGATCGCGCGCGACGCGGGCGCGGTGGGAGGGGCGGGACGGCCGTCGGCGCGCGCCGTCGAGCGGGAGCTTCGGCGCGGCCGTCGACCGGGTGCCTCAGTTCGCCTCCTCGGCGGGCCAGCTCATACGGATCTGCACGCCCTTCGGGGACGTGCTGATCTCCACGTCGTCGGCCAGGCCCTCGATGACGGCGAGACCGAGGTCCACGGTCCCGTTCGCCAGCGCGAACGCCAGGTCCTCCGGTGTGCCGACCGAGGTGAGGTCGCCCGAGGACGGGTCGGAGCCGTTGCGACGGCCCGGCCCGGAGATGTCCTCGCCGGGCACGGCGTCGGTTACGGTCACCTCGAACCGGCCGTTCTCGCCCTTGAGCTCCAGGTGCACGGGTTCGTCCGGGCAGTTGCGGCGGTGCGCCTCCACCGCGCGGGAGCATGCTTCGCCCACCGCTAGCCGGACCTCGTCCAGCAGGGCCTCCTCGACGCCACTGCGGCGGGCCACCGCGGTGACGATCAGACGGGCCGTGCGGACATGGACCGGCAGCGCACTGAATGAGAGTTCGACGATCGCCATCTCAGCGGGAGCCGCCTACTTGGCGCCCTTGCGCTTCTCCTCGGCTTCGGCGATCGAGGTGTGAATGCCGAAGACCTTGGTGAGCCCCGTGATCCGGAAGATCTTGAGGATGCGCTCCTGGGTGCAGACGAGTTCCAGCGAACCGTCGTGGGCACGGACGCGCTTGAGCCCGCCGACGAGCACGCCGAGTCCGGTCGAGTCGAGGAACTCGACCTTCTCCATGTCCACCAGCAGGTGGAACTTGCCCTTGTTCACCAGGTCGATCAGCTTCTCGCGAAGCTTCGGCGCCGTGTAGACGTCGATCTCGCCCTCCACCGTGATGACGGTCAGGCCATCGTCGGTGGTGTAGTCGTTCACCTTCAGGTCCACAGATCCTCCAGCGCCGTACAGCACATTCGATTCCGCTCATACCGCGGCGGGCGGCCCGGCGAACGGAACTTCGCCCGAGATTCAACCACGCTCCGGCGTCCTGGACGCACGTTATCGCCCAGACAGGCGAAACTTCGCGCCATCCCGTCTGACCTGGCGATCTGCCGGTCATGGCAGGGGGGTGAGGCCGTCGGCGCCGAGGCGTTCCCCTGGTTTTGCCCATGCTGGCACACTGAAAACCTGATGGGCGTCCAAAGATCTTCTTCTCCCCTCGACCGGCTTCTGGCCGATCCGTCCCGCCGTGCCCGGGTCACCCATGTCGAGCACGTTCCCGCACGTCCGGGGCGTTCTGCGGCGTGGCCCGACTGGGCTCCTGAGGTCCTCGTCGGACGGCTCGCCGCCGCCGGCATCGAGGCTCCGTGGAAGCATCAGGTCACCGCCGCCGAGCACGCGCGCGCGGGCCGCTCCGTGATTCTCGCCACCGGGACCGCTTCGGGAAAGTCGCTCGGCTACCTCCTACCCGCCGTCGCCGCGATCTATGACGAGGAGGTCCGCGCCGAGGGGACCGTCCTCTACCTCGCGCCGACCAAGGCGCTCGCCGCCGACCAGGTGCGCGCGCTGCGGGCGCTGCGGCTGACGCGGTTGCGCGCCGCCGCCTACGACGGCGACACGCCGCGCGACGAGCGGACATGGGTGCGCCAGAACGCCAACTACGTCCTGACGAATCCCGACATGCTGCATCGGTCGCTGCTGCCGGGGCATGCCCGCTGGGCCAGCTTTCTCCGTCGGCTGCGCTATGTGGTCGTGGACGAGGCGCACGGCTACCGCGGCGTGTTCGGCTCGCACGTCGCGCAGATCCTGCGGCGGCTCCGGCGCGTCTGCGCGCGGTACGGGGCCGAGCCGACGTTCGTCCTGGCGTCCGCGACGACGTCCGAGCCCGCCGCCGCCGCGTCCCGGCTCACCGGCCTGCCCGTCGTCGCGGTGGACGACGACGCGTCGCCGCGCGGCCCCGCCACCTTCGCGCTCTGGGAACCGCCGCTCACCGAGCTGCGCGGCGAACGGGGCGCGCCCGTCCGCCGGACGGCGACCGCCGAGGCCGCCGCGCTGCTCGCCGACCTCGTCGTGGAGGACGTGCAGACGCTCGCGTTCGTCCGGTCCCGGCGCGGCGCCGAATCGGTCGCGCTCGGGGCGAAGCGGGCGCTCGCCGAGGTCGCGCCGGAGCTGGCCGCGCAGGTCGCCGCCTACCGCGCGGGCTATCTGCCGGAAGAGCGGCGGGCGCTCGAAGAGTCCTTGCGCTCCCGGACGCTCGTCGGGCTGGCCAGCACGAACGCGCTCGAACTCGGGGTGGACGTGTCCGGGCTCGACGCCGTCCTCGTCTGCGGCTGGCCCGGCACGCGCGCGTCGCTGTGGCAGCAGGCGGGCCGCGCCGGACGCGCCGGACAGGGCGCGCTCACCGTCCTCGTCGCCCGGGACGACCCGCTCGACACGTTCCTCGTCCACCATCCGCGCGCGATCTTCGGCACGCCCGTCGAGGCGACCGTGCTCGATCCGGACAATCCGTACGTCCTGGAGCCGCACCTGTGCGCCGCCGCGGCCGAGCTGCCGCTCACCTCCGCCGACACCGAGCTGTTCGGGCCCACCGCCGCCGCGCTGCTGCCCGACCTCGTCCGGCGCGGGCTGCTGCGGCACCGGCCGACCGGCTGGTACTGGACGCGCCGCGAGCGCGCCACCGACCTCGCCGACATCCGGGGCGCGGGCGGCGAACCGATCCAGGTCGTCGAGGCCGGGACGGGGCGGCTGCTCGGGACCGTGGACGAGGCGTCCGCGCACACCACCGTCCACGAAGGGGCCGTGTACCTGCACCAGGGCGAGTCGTTCGTCGTCCAGGCCCTGGACCTGGACGACGCGGTCGCCCTGGTCGAGCCCGCCGAGCCCGACTACTCGACCACGGCGCGGGACGTCACCGACATCCGGATCGTCGAGCCGCTGCGCAGCGCGTCCTGGGGGGCGGCCACGCTGAACTTCGGGACGGTCGAGGTGACGCGCCAGGTCGTCGCGTACCAGATGCGCCGGGTGCAGACCGGCGAGATGGTGGGCGAGAAGCCGCTGGACCTGCCGCCGCGCACGCTGCGGACGCGCGCCGTCTGGTGGACGCTCGCGCAGTCCCACGTCGAGGCGCTCGGCGACCTGGACGTGGCCGGCTCCGCGCACGCCGCCGAACACGCGTCGATCGGCCTGCTGCCCCTGTTCGCCACCTGCGACCGGTGGGACATCGGCGGCGTCTCCACGGCCCTCCATCCCGACACGGGCCTGCTCACGGTCTTCGTCTACGACGGCCACGAGGGTGGCGCGGGGTTCGCCGAGCGCGGCTATGAGGACGCCGCCGAATGGCTCCACGCGACCCGCGATGCGATCGCGTCCTGCGAGTGCGTGTCGGGGTGCCCGTCCTGCATCCAGTCACCGAAGTGCGGCAACGGCAACGAACCCCTGGACAAGACCGGCGCCTTGGACCTCTTGGCCGAACTCCTACGCCACGCCCCCAGCCCGAACTGACCCCGCAGCCACCGAACCGGCCAACGTCCGCCGTCCCCGCAGGCTCGGCCGGGCAGCGCTCGAACTCGCTCCGGCACGCGCACCCGGAACGCGATCAGACGGCAGGCGCGAGAGGTCAGCCCAACGGCGGCGCGACACGCTGCGCGGGGACGGCCGGAGCCGCACCGCCACCGTTCTGCCGCGCCTTGGCCAGCTCCCGCTGGAGCTGCCGCTTCTCGATCTCCATCGTGGACAGTACTTCTTCATGCTCGTCGCGCAGATCGCGCAATTCGCGCCGCAGGTCGAGCGAACGCCGCATACCGGACACGGCAACGCTCACCCCCAGCACGAACACGATGGCGACCACGGCACCGGCCAAGAAGACCTGCCACTCATTGTCGACACCCGGGATGGTCTTCCCAAAGGCCGACAGCGTCGCCGGATCAGAGTTGGCCATGACGACGGCGACACCGGTCGCGACAGCGACCACCACGAGCACGAGCCCCAAAAAGATCATGCGGAGCGTCTCCTCTCCGTTACCGGGACAAACCGGGAGAACTCTCTGCCGGTTGGGGAGCCTAGCCCCCATCCCCGCACAGCGCCATCACTTCATGATCAGAACTCCGCCAGAACGAAGAACTCGTCCACCAACACCGCCCTGACCAGCCATTTCACTCACGAAAGCACCCCGTAACCACCCGCATCCATCCCGCAAGCGCACCCCGAACCCACCTAGATCCCTGCACCACCACATCACCGACCGAAAGCGCGCACACGCAGCAGCACCGCCGCGTCCAACACTTCCGCGACCCCCACCGAGTGAGAAGGCCGCGCACCCGGACCACCCCGACACAAAAGAGCATCTAAGCGCCCGCAAGGCCCAGCAAGAGCAAATCAAGCAGGCCTGGCACGAGACGGCTGAATCCCATCGGCAATCCGCATACCGGAGCCACTGGCCGCGCTTAACGAGTCGACCTGAAGCAGGCGACCGCAGATCGTTGCAGATCCGCATGCCGCTTCATTGCGGATCCGCATGCCGCCACATGCCACACTCCCCGGCTCGACCTCAGCCGAGATCAGCGCAGCGCACTAGCCGAGGTCGGCGCAGCTCATTACCGACCCACGCCGGGGCCGCGTCCCGCCGTGCCGAGTGGAGCCGGGCGGGCGGTTACAGCTCGTTCCGGGACTTGCGGTCGTCGGAACCGGGAACGCCGACCGGGGTGCGGGACGAACGCGTGCCGCGACCGCCCTTCCGCTTGCCGAGCTTTGCGGGACGGCGACGGACGGGCTTGGCGGTCGGCTTGGCCGCCGCGAAGATCGAGGACTCGTTCGGCTGCTGCGGAGTCGCCACGACGGGAGCGGGCGGCGCCGAAAGCTCAGACGGCTCAGAAGGCGCGGACGGCTCGGGCTTCTCCGGCGGCGCATCGAACCGGGGCATCTCCATGTCGCCCTCGGGCTTGCGGAACATGCCAGTCGGGGCGGGCTCGGCGGCGTCGGCGGGCTTGGCGTCCGCCGCGCCCTTCGGCGTGCCGAGCGTGAGCACCGCGGTGCGCGCCAGCGTCTCCGCCTCGGAGATACTCTCCCGCGACTTGCTCACACGCCGGCGGCCGGTTCCGCTGCGCGCCGTCCGCGCCGCCATGCCCTTGCTGCTGACACCGGCCTGCGCGACGCGGAGCCGCCGTGTCCACATCCCGAGGTGCGCGGCGATCACCAGCAGGACGAGCGCGATCCCGACGTTCCTGCTCCATTCGAGCGGCCCCATCGGCATAGCGTTGTCGGCGGTCGGCGTGCTCTGCCCGGCGACCTGCGGCGCGGGATAGGCGTATCCGGGCGTCGCGCCGTCCGGCTGGACGGACGGCAGCGTGACCGGCGACTGCCCGTTGAGGTTCGTCAGCGGCGTCTGGGGGGCGTTGCCGGCCGTCGGCAGCGGCGGCGTGGTGCCGGCCGTCGGCAGCGGAGCCGTCCCGCCGCCGCCTCCGCCGGTCCCGCCCTTGATCGTGACGCTCGTGGACGCGGCGGCCGACGAGACCGTCCCGCCCAGGCCGTTGGGCCGCTTGGCGAGGACGCTCACCTTCACCGTGCCGGCCGACCCGACGGCGAACGTCGCCGAGCACGCCGTCCCCGAGCAGAACTTGCTCACGCCCCCGGGCTGCGACCCGACGCCCGACGCGTTGACCGTGTAGCCGCTGAGGTCGCTCTCACCGCCGCGCGCCCAGCTCACCTTGAGCTTGCCGCCCGACGCCGCCGCCGACAGTCCGCTCGGCCGCGCCGGCGGGACCCGGACGGTGAACGTGCTGGTCGAAGCCGTGCGCCCGGCCCGGCGCACCGTCAACGTGTACTTGCCGTTGCGCGCGATGGCGACGTTCCCGGAAAGGCTGGCGGGGCCGATGAACGCCATACCGCGATCGACCAGGAGGTCGGAGCCGCCCGGCGTCGTGACGTGCAGTTCCCCCGACACGGGGACGATCGAGCCGTCGAACGTCGCCTTGGCCGTCACCGAACCGCCGCTGCGGACGACGGCGCCGTTCGCCGGGGCCGTGACGCCGGTGGAGGCCGAGGCGGGCGCGGCGCCGACGAAGACCGGGATGCCCATCGCGAGGGGTGCAACGAGCATCACCGCACCGATCCTGCGAATCGCGGTCACGACCTCAGTCCCTTCGTCGGATGGCCTGCCGGCTGACGCTCGGGCGTCGCACGGCGGGGTCGGGGGCGGAGCGCGGCCGGGGTCACCGCGTGCGTCGACTGCCCTGGGAATACCGCAGCGTAACCCACCGTCAGGCCATTGACGTCACGGAACGATGACAAAGACGCAGCTAACACCCCTCAACTTCGCATCTATTGACAGAAAGTGCAACGGGCAGTGCTCAGGGTACGCGGTCGCTCCGGACGGGACCAGCCCGCGACCGCACCACGATCCGCCGCTCCCCCAGCCCCAGCGGCATCCGCACGTTCGCGGCCACCGCGACGTCCACGATCCCGCCGTGGGCGACGCACGAGACCAGCCGCCCACCCGAGGCCGCCGCCACGTCCCGCGCCTTGCGGCACATTCGACCGTCCCCGCCCAACTGCCCCGCCCCAGCCAAGGCGGCGAAGTCCGCCGCCGCCTCCGCCCGCGCCCGGGCACCCCGGACGCCGCCGACGGCAATGGCGGCCACCCCCACGGCCCAGACGACCCCCATGAAGGCCACGACCCACACCGTCCCCGACCCCCGATCACTCCGTCGCCGCACCCTTCACTCCTCCCTTTCACCCAGATCCCCGTCCTCCCACCCAGCTCTCCGTGCTCCCACCCAGCTCTCCGTGCTCCCACCCAGCTCTCCGTGCTCCGAACGGCGAGCAGGTTGCCGTCCCCCCAAGAACCCGGTGTGGTCTCACCGCGCGCCCTTGTGATCACCGGTCTTCCCAGCGCGAACGGCGTGCTTTCTTCCTGCCGCCCGCCCGCCCGCCCGGCGGCGGTCGGCGCCGGTCAGCGGCGGTCAGCGGCGGTCGACCCAGGCCCCGCGTTCGAGGAACCCGGGCCGACCGTCCACCGAGAGCCGTGTCCCGTCCTTCAAGGGGAGAGGTCGGTTGCCGGGACGGAGTCGGCTCCTGGTTCGGTGGCGGCCACCGCGCGCGCCGTCACGGTCAGCGCCGGAAGGCCCGCCGCGACCGGAGGCGGCACCGGCACGGCCACCTCCACCCGCGACGCCTCGCCGTCACGGCGCACGGTCACCCTCGCCCCCCGCGGCACGGCGCGCTCCACGAGCGACCGCACCGCGGAGAGCGACTCGCCGCGCGCGGCGGCCCGCGCGCCGCTGCGGGCGGCATCGGAGCAGGCGAGCCGGACGGACGCCACCGTCTCGCCCCACAGCACGATCGCCGCCACCAGGACCAGCGCGGGGAGCGCCATCGCGATCTCGGCCGTCGCCATGCCCGCGTCACGACGGCGCCTCATTCCCCGAGCCGGAGCGCCTGCTGCACGACCCCCAGCAAGGCGGTCTTCACCGCGTCCATCGTGACGACCTTGTAGAGGATCCCGGCGAAGGCCGCCGCCGCGACCGTCCCGATCGCGTACTCGGCCGTGGACATGCCGAGGTCCCGCGCGCGGCTCCGGCACCGTTCCCACCTGCGCATGAGTTCTCCCTCCGTCGGAGGCGCACGGCTCGGCGCCCGGACTTCAGCCTGCTCACGGCCGCAGTCGGGAGAAAGTCGAACTCGGTTCTGTGGATAAGGGGGCACGAAAAAACGGGGCGGAACGCGGACGAACAACCGCGTTCCGCCCCGTCCTAGAGCGTTCAGTCCTCGGGCTTGGCCTCGGGAAGCTTGGACGAGATCAGGTCCATGACGGTGCTGTCGGCGAGCGTCGACACGTCGCCGACGCTCCGGTTCTCCGCCACGTCGCGCAGCAGCCGCCGCATGATCTTGCCCGAGCGGGTCTTGGGCAGTTCGGGAACGATCATGATCTGCCGCGGCTTGGCGATCGGCCCGAGCTTGCGGGAGACGTGCTCGCGCAACTCCTTCAGGAACGCCTCGCCCTCGACCTCCTCGCCCGCCGCGCCGCGCGGGATGACGAACGCGACGATCGCCTGCCCCGTCACCGGGTCGGTGGAGCCGACGACGGCCGCCTCGGCCACCTTCGGGTGCGACACCAGCGCGGACTCCACCTCGGTGGTCGAAATGTTGTGCCCGGATACGAGCATGACGTCGTCCACGCGGCCGAGGAGCCACAGGTCGCCGTCCTCGTCCTTCTTGGCCCCGTCCCCGGCGAAGTACATGCCGTCGAACCGGGACCAGTACGTCTTGATGTACCGCTCGTCGTCGCCCCAAATAGTGCGCAGCATCGACGGCCACGGCTCCTTGAGCACGAGGAACCCACCGCCGCCGTTCGGTACCGACTCGCCGCGGTCGTCCACGACGTCGGCGACGATGCCCGGCAGCGGACGCATCGCCGCCCCCGGCTTGCCCTCCGTCACTCCGGGCAGCGGGCTGATCATGATCGCGCCCGTCTCGGTCTGCCACCACGTGTCCACCACCGGCGTACGGTTCGCGCCGATGTGCTCGCGGTACCAGACGTACGCCTCCGGGTTGATCGGCTCGCCCACGGAGCCGAGGACCCGCAGCGACGACAGGTCGTACCCCGCCGGGATGTCGTCGCCCCACTTCATGAACGTGCGGATGGCAGTCGGCGCCGTATAGAACAGCGTCACCTTGTACTTGGCGATGACGTCCCACCAGCGGCCCCGGTGCGGGGTGTCGGGGGTGCCCTCGTACATGACGCTGGTGGCACCGTTGGCCAGCGGACCGTAGACGATGTAAGAGTGCCCGGTCACCCAGCCGATGTCGGCCGAGCACCAGTACACGTCCTTCTCGGGCTTGAGGTCGAGCACCGCCCAGTGGGTGTACGCCGTCTGCGTGAGGTAGCCGCCGGACGTGTGCAGGATCCCCTTGGGCTTCCCGGTCGTCCCGGACGTGTACAGGATGAACAGGGGGTGCTCGGCGTCCATGGGCTCGGGCGTGTGCTGGTCGGACTGGCGTTCGACCACGTCCTCCCACCACACGTCGCGCTCGGTCTCGGCGACGTCCTCACCGGTGCGCCGGACCACCAGGACGTGCTCGACGCTCGGTGCGTCCGCGACCGCCTCGTCGACGGTCGGCTTCAGCGCGGACGGCTTGCCGCGCCGGTACCCGCCGTCCGCGGTGATGACCACGCGGGCCTGCGCGTCGTCGATCCGGGTGCGCAGCGCGTCCGCGGAGAACCCGCCGAACACCACCGAGTGGGTCGCGCCGATCCGCGCGCACGCCAGCATTGAGATCGGCAGTTCGGGGATCATCGGGAGGTAGATCGCGACCCGGTCGCCCTTGCGGACGCCCAGTTCCAGCAGCGCGTTGGCGGCCTTGCTCACCTCCCGGCGGAGGTCGGCGTACGTAAGGGTGCGCGTGTCACCGGGCTCACCCTCCCAGTGGTAGGCGACCTTCGCGCCCAGGCCCGCCTCCACGTGGCGGTCCACGCAGTTGTAGGCGACGTTCAGTTCACCGCCGACGAACCATCGGGCGAACGGCGGGTTCGTCCAGTCCAGGACCTGGTCCCACCGTTTGGACCACGCCAGGCGGTCGGCCTGACGCTCCCAGAAACCCAGCCGGTCGTTCGCGGCCTCCTCGTAGGCGGCCGCGGTCACGTTCGCGGACTCGGCGAGCTCGGCCGGCGGGGGAAAGCGCCGCGTCTCCCGCAGGAGGTTCGACAGTGTTTTCTGGCTCTCGCTCACACGTACTCCTTGCTGACGAGGGTGGAGTTCCCGGCCGACCCACTCCAACAGGAGTTCGCGCGCAGTACAAGGCAACGCCCCTGTGGCGGGCCGGGGGCGCCGGTGGCTCCTGACTCCGAACGGATGCTATGTGATGCCCGCCACACTCGTCCGGCCTGTTGCTCTCTCCGCGACGCGTATCCGAACCGCCCGAAGTCCGATCGGCGACACGAACCGCATAGGGTCGGCACCGTGACCGATGCCCTCGCCTCCGTTGCCGATCTTCCCGGTGTGGCCGACGCCGTCGCCGACGCGCGCAAGGCCGTCGACCGTCTCCTCGGCCATCGCATCCTCCGGCGCCGCAGCGCCGAGGTATCGACCGAGTCGGCACTGAGGGGTGCGCGTGCGTCCGCCGTGCTGGAGGGCGCGTCCGTCACGTTGGACGAGCTGCGTACGACCGAGAACCCGTCCGACCCCATCGTGCAGGGCTCACTGCGGGTGTCCGCCGAACTCGGGACGCTCGCCGAGACGTGGCGGCAGGCACCCCGTCAGGTCCTCGCGAGGCTGCACGTGCTCGCCGCAGCGGACGCGGTGGACGCCGACGCGCTCGGCCGTCCGCGCGCCGAGGGCAAGCCGTCCACGGACCCGGCCGGGCTCGGCGACCCGCCGCCGCCCGCGGTGGTCGCGGCCCGGCTCGACCAGCTCAGCGGGCTGCTGACGGCGCCGACGAAGGCTCCGGCGCTGGTCGTCGCGGCGATCGTCCACGGCGAGCTGGCGACGCTGCGGCCCTTCGGCTGGGGCGACGGGATCATCGCCCGCGCCGCGCAGCGGCTCACGCTCGTCGCGCGCGGCTTCGACCCGAAGTCGCTCACCGCGCCCGAGACGGGCCATGCCGAGCTGTCGGGCGCCTACGGTGAAGCACTGCGCGGTTATGCCGCGGGTGGCCAGGACGGGGTCGCGGCGTGGGTCGCGCACTGCGCGGCCGCGACGGCCGCCGCCGCGCGCGACTCGCAGGCCATCTGCGAAGCGTTCATGCGCGGCTGACGGTTCTGTCACCGGTACCGCGTACGGTCGTCGCGTGGCCGAACGACGCAACGGGACGCCTGCCGCGCCCACCGAGACGACCGTTCGCTCCGCCGACTGGGACTCGCGTGATCTGAGCGGCGAGGAGCACACGCGCGTGCTCTTCTCGGACGTCGACATGACCGAGGCCACCGGCGACGGGGCCGTCTTCACCGAGTGCGTGTTCCGGAACGTCCGGTTCAACGTGTCCGCGCACACGGACGCGGCGTTCGTCAACTGCACGTTCGTACGCTGCTCCTTCTTCGACGCGACGTTCACCGGGTGCAAGGTCGTCGGGTCGATGTTCGACGACTGCTCGCACGACCTCATGAAGGTCCGCGGCGGCGACTGGTCGTTCGTCGGGCTCCCGGGGGCCGACCTGCGGCGGGCGGACTTCGCGGACGTCCGGCTGCGCGAGGCCGACCTGACCGGCGCGCGGCTGGCCGGTGCGACGCTGGTGCGCTGCGACCTGTCGGGGGCGTGGGCGCACCGGGCGGACCTGTCGCGGTGCGATCTGCGGGGCTCGGTGCTGCCGGCGATGGATCCGGCGACCGTCGAGCTGCGGGGCGCGGTCATCGACCCGGTGCAGGCGGTGGCGCTCGCGGTCGCGCTGGGTCTCGACGTCCGGGACTGAGCGGGGCGTCCAGCGGGTTGACCGGACGCTGGTCAAGGCTTTCCCCGCTGGTCGGGACGGGCGGGCGGCGGCCGACGTCCCCGTCGGGCATCCCGGATGAGCTGGGCGAATTCCCAGCGAATTGACTAGCGAAACGCCTGGTTCGTGCCTGGTCGTGCCGAAGTGGGAGTCCGTTTAGCGATCACAGTCGGTGATCGTTTGTTTTTCCCGGCGCGGACGGTAACGATCAATAGGTCTCGTGGTTGATTTGTCCGAGGTGCCCGAGATTCCCGATCACGGAGGGCAGCCGATCCCGCCGATCGAGAAGAAAAGTCACCCCAGGGGCGACATTGTGGCTCGACGGAAGTCGTAACAGTCGGGCAGCATATGTTGTATCTGCCTACACTGTAGGCGCGGCGACTTTGCGTCTCCTGTAGGTCCTACTGGCGTGCGCCCGTAGTGATCTACGTCCCTAAGACTTTCCTGAGAAACGGTCCGGTTCTACCCCCCCGGAGCCGGACCGCACGGCGACCCCCGCTCTCCCCCCCGGCGGGGGTCGCCCATTTTGGGACCGGGTGGACGGTTCGTCAGCGGGCCGTCCACCCGGTTATCCACAGGTTGGGGACGGGCTTTCGCCCGCGCCCCCCGCCGCCTGATGCTGGAGCCCTCCGAACCTCCTGGAGGGATCATGAACAGCACCGCGCTGATCGCGACCGCCGACGGCCCGCTCCGCGACGACCTGCTCCGTCTCGCCGCCGCGGCGGGCGCCTCGGCCGAGGTCGTCCGGCAGTCCGCGGCGGCCCGGCTCGGGTGGCGGCGCCCCGGGCTCGTCCTCGTCGGGGACGACCTCGCCGACGACCTGGCGGGCGTCCCGCACCGGAGCGACGTCGTCCTCGTCGCCCGCGCCGCCGACCCCGACGTGTACCGCCGCGCCGTCGACGTCGGCGCGCAGAAGGTCGCCGTCCTGCCCGCCGACGAGCCCGTGGTGGTCGACGCCCTCGCCGCCAGCGCCGAACCCGCCGGCGCGGAGGGTGTGATGGTCTGCGTCTGCGGGGCGCGGGGCGGCGCCGGGACGACCGTCCTCGCCGCCGCGCTCGCCATGACCGCCGCCCGCGACGGGACGCCGACCCTGCTCGTCGACGCCGATCCGCTGGGCGGCGGGCTCGACCAGATGCTCGGCGTGGAGGAGGACGACGGCGTCCGCTGGGCCGGGCTCACCGAGCGGCGGGGACGGCTGAGCGCGGCGCTGCTGCGCGAGTCGCTGCCGAAGGTCGGCGAGCTGTCCGTGCTCACCGGCGATCCGGGCGGTGCCGTGCCGGAGGCGGCGGCGTCCGCCGTGCTGGACGCCGCCCTGCGCGGCTACGAACTGACCGTGGTGGACGTTCCGCGCCGTCCGGACCTGCTCGGCCTGGCGGCGTTGCGCGCCGCGGCGGTCACGTTCCTGCTCGTGCCCGCCGAGGTCCGGCCGACGATGGCGGCCGCGCGGTGGGCGCCCGCGCTGGCCGAGCTGACGACGGACCTGCGGCTCGTCGTCGGGCTGCCGTCGCCCGCCGGGCTCACGCCGGACATCGTGGCGGAGTGCGTGGCGCTGCCCGCCGCCGGGGTCCTGGAGCGCGACCAGCGGCTCGCGGTTCTGGTGGAGGACGGCGATCTGGAGCGGGGGCTGCGGCGCGGTCCGATGCGGGCGCTCTGCGACTACCTGTTGTCCGAGGTGCCGATTTCGGTGCCGTCCGTCCAGCGGAAGGCCGCCTGACCTTACCCGGCACTTCTCTGCCCGGCGGCCGGACGGCCAAGGAGACGGCGTACCAAGACGCAACCTCATCGGCGAGAGGCCGTGCACGGGCTGCCCGCCATGACGGCCATGCGGTTGACAGGTGAGCTGTCAGCGCAATGGGCGTTGGTGATCACGAACCTGCGCACGAGATGGCACGGCCTGCGAGCACGAAAGCCCTACTCGAACGCGCAGACACACAGACCAGGCATTCATTGCCGAATGCACCGAACGCAATCAAGAACGTCCAGACAGGCCCCCGGGCGGACGAAGGGGCCAGGCGCGAGCGTGCGGGTCGAAACGAGGGAGATGTCGTGAGGAGATTGTCGGAGGCCGTCCGGGGGCGGCTCGCGGACACCGGGGACGAGCCGACGGCGGGACGCGTCGCGGCCGCCGTGCGCGCCGAGGACCGGCTGCTCGGGGACAGCGAGGTGCTCGCCCTCACCGATACGTTGCACGCCGACTTCGTCGGGGCCGGACCGCTCGAACCGTTGCTGCGGCGGCCCGGCGTGACGGACGTCCTCGTCAACGGGCCGAACGAGGTGTGGATCGACGCGGGCAACGGCCTCACCCGGACGGGCGTGCGCTTCCCGGACGAAGCGAGCGTCCGTCGGCTCGCGCAGCGGCTCACCGCCACGGCCGGCCGCCGCCTGGACGACGCGGCGCCCTGCGCGGACGCGCGGCTGCCCGGCGGCGTTCGGCTCCACGCCGTCCTGCCTCCGGTCGCGGCGGGCGGCACGTGCCTGTCGCTGCGGCTTCCGCGCCGCCACGCGTTCACGCTGGACGAGTTGGCCGCGGCCGGGACCGTCCCGCCGGAGGGCGCGGCCCTGCTCGCCGCGCTGATCGACGCGCGGGTCGCCTTCTTGATCACCGGCGGCACGGGCACCGGCAAGACGACGCTGCTGAGCTGCCTCCTCGGGCGCGTCGATCCGGGCGAACGGATGGTGCTCGTCGAGGACTCCGCCGAGCTGAGCCCCGACCATCCGCACGTCGTGCGCTTGGAGGCACGGCCACCGAATATCGAAGGCGCGGGCGGCGTCACCCTGCGCGATCTCGTCCGCCAAGCGCTGCGGATGCGTCCGGATCGTCTGGTGGTGGGCGAGGTGCGCGGTGTCGAGGTCTCGGACCTGCTCAACGCCTTGAACACGGGCCACGAGGGTGGCTGCGGCACGTTGCACGCGAACGCCGCCGCCGACGTGCCCGCACGGCTGGAAGCGCTGGCGTGCGCGGCGGGGCTCAGCCGCGAGGCGGTGCACAGCCAGCTCGCCGCCGCACTCGACGTGATCGTCCACCTGGTCCGGGGGCCGGACGGCGGAGCACGCCGCGTCGCCGAGATCTGTCTGCTCGACCGCGCACCCGACGGCCTGGTCGGCGTGCTCCCGACGGTCTCCTTCACGGCGTCCGGAGCGGTGATCGCGGGCGACGGCGCCCAAGCACTGGCCACCCGTCTCGACCACCGCTGGACACCCGGGAGAGAGCCGTCATGACTCCCGTCCACTCGCAAAGACCGCACACCGACCCCGGCATCCGGGAGGCCGTTGCGATCTCGGCCCGTCGGCGAATCGTCAGGGCCGTACCGGGGCGAGAAGCCGAGATCCCACGGACGGTCGGGGGTGGTCACCGCACGGTTCCACGCCCGGAGGGTCCACGAACTCAGCTTCGGATCGAAGCGGGCTTCGCCGTCGGCGGTCTTCGGCATGGGGATGCGGGCTGTCCGTTGTTCAGCGCTGCCACCGATGGACGAACACGAACCATCAACCGTGACGTCGCTCGCCCAGGTCTGCGGCGACGCGCGTACCTAACGGCCCGTGGGGGTCGCGTCCAGCGACGGACGATCCATCGTCCGGAACGGGGGGGCGTCCGGACGGGCAGACCGTCCGGCTCGTCCATCGACGCAACTTGAAGGAGCAAACCGTGATCGTGCTGGTGATGATCTGCATGGCGGCAGCAGCCTGGACGTTGTTGGGGCCTCGACCGGCCGTCCTGCGGCTCGCACGGACCTTGGGTCACGAGCCGGGTTTCGGCGAGTTCGCCGAGGCCGCGCGGGCGCGGGTCGCCGCCGTTCGTGACCGTCGCCGCGAACCCGAACGGTGGCGCGCCGCCGTCATCGAACTGTGCGACGCGATGGCCGCCGAACTCACGGTCGGGCGGACCCCCGGCGACGCGTACGCCGCAGCCGTCGCCGGACTCGACCCGTGCGTCGCCCGGCGGTTGCCGACGTCCGGCTCCGACCCGCCCTTCGCTCGACTGGAACGCGTCGCGGCGTCGCCCGGCGCGGAGGGGCTGCGGCTCCTGGCGGCGTGCTGGCGGATCGGTGCGGAGCGCGGCGGAACGCTCGGCTCAGTCCTCGACGGGCTCGCGAAGGCGCTGCGGGACGAGCTGGCGCAACGGCGGGAGGTCGCCACCCAGTTGGCGGGGCCGCGCGCCACCGCGCGTTTGCTCGCGGCTCTGCCGCTGCTCGGCCTGGCCATGGCAGCCGGAATGGGCGCCGACCCGCTCGGCTTCCTCTTCGGTTCGCTCCCAGGCGGAGCGTGCCTGGTCCTCGGTGTGTCCCTCGATGCGGCGGGCCTGTGGTGGACACGGCGGCTCGCGCGAGGGGCGGAGGAAGTCCGATGAAATCCGCCCAGAGACGGTCTCGGGCCGTTGATCTGGTGGGCCGGAATCGAGTGCGGAGGTGAGGACGTGATCGCCACAGGGATCGCCGTGGCGTGCTTCGCCGTGTGCGGGTACTTGCTGCCGCGCGGTGTCGGGGCCGCTGAGCGGTGTGTTCGGCGAGCGACTCGACGGGTGGAGGTCGCGCGTCCGGTGGACGAGCGCCGTGAGCGAGCGTTGCGGCGTGGGGCCGTTGTGCTCGGCGGGGTGACCGTCGCGCTGGTCGTGGGCGGTGTGACGGGCTTGTTCGCCGGGCTCGGTGTCGCATTCGCCGTGGCGCGGATGTTCCGGCGGCTCGGCTCGGCCGATGAACGGCGACGGCGGGCGCGGCTCGTCGCGGATCTGCCGATCGCCGTCGATCTGCTGGCCGCCTGCCTGCGCGGCGGGACGTCCTGGGAGGAGGCCGTGCGCGCCGTCGCCACCGCCCTGCCCGGCCCGCTCGGCGACGAGCTCGACGGCGTGGCGGCACGTATCCGGCTCGGCGCCGATCCGGTGGACGCGTGGGGCGCGCTGGCGGCGGATCCCGTGCTCGCGCCGCTGGCGAGAACCGTCGCACGGGCGGCCGGGAGCGGCGCGACGCTGGCGCCGTCTTTGACCCGGCTGGCCCGTGACCGCCGCGCCGAGGCGCATGTGGAGGCGGTGAAGCGGGCGCGCGCCGCCGGGGTCCATGTGCTCGCGCCGCTCGGCGCCTGCTTCCTCCCGGCCTTCGTACTCCTGGGGATCGTTCCGTCGATCGCCGGCTTGGCCTCGTCCCTCGGCGTCCCGTGGTGACCCGTGGAGCCCGTGACGTCCTGCCGAAGCCCGTCGTGAACAGCGGAACCCGTGGCGCGCCGCAGAGCCCGTCGTGAGGCGCGGTCATCGTGAACAGCGGAGCCCGTGGCGACCTGCCGAAGCCTGTCGGGAACAGCGGAGCCGGTGGCGAGCCTCGGAGCCCATCGTGAGGCGCGGAGCCCATCGTGAGGCGTGGAAGCGCGGAGCACGGCGTGAAGCGCGGAGCTCGGGCTGAGGCGCGGAGCCTGGCGTGAGGCGTGAAAGTCCGTCGCGAGCTGCGAGAGGAGGTGAGGAATGTGAGGTTTCGGGGCGTTGAGGGTACGGTGATGACAGGTGTGCCGGGAAGTCTGGTCGGCGTCGGCGTGAGCCTGTGGGCCCGCCGGGGTCCCTTGTCGTCCGATCCGTGGGAGACCCATGTCGGCACGCCGATTCATCGGCCTCCGCTACCGACGCAACGTCGCCGAGGCGCTGCGCACCGAGACGGTCGGCGGGATCGTCATGCTGGTCGCGGCGCTCGCGGCGCTGGTGCTGGTCAACACGCCGCTGTCGACGGCGTACGAGCATCTCCGCTCGGCGGAGTTCGGCCCGGACGCGCTCGGCCTCGCCCATATGACGCTGGAGCACTGGGCGTCGGACGCCCTTCTCGCCCTGTTCTTCTTCATCGCCGGCCTGGAACTGCGGGAGGAGCTGACGCACGGCGAGCTGCGCAACCCCAGGGACGCGGCGCTGCCGGTCTTCGCGGCGGTGGCGGGCGTCGCGCTCCCGGCGCTGATCTATCTGTTGGTGACGGCCGGGACGAGCGGCGCGTCACGCGGCTGGGCGATCCCGACCGCGACCGACATCGCGTTCGCGCTGGCCGTCCTGGCGGTGGCGTTCCCCGGCGCGCCGTCCGCCCTGCGCGCGTTCCTGCTGACGCTCGCGGTCGTGGACGACCTCATCGCCATCACGATCATCGCCGTCTTCTATACCGAGCGGCTGCGTCCGGGACCGCTGCTGCTGGGCGTCGTATGCCTCGTCGCGTACGCGGTCCTCCAGACCAGAGGGGTCCGGTCGCCGCTGGTGTACGCGCCGCTCGCGGTACTGGCCTGGTATTTCGTCCTGCGCAGCGGCGTTCATGCCACCGTCGCGGGCGTCGCGCTCGGGATGCTGACGTCGTGCCGCGAGACCCCGGACGAACGTCCCACCAACGCCGAACGCGCCGACCACATTCTCCGGCCGCTGTCGGCGGGGGTCTGCGTGCCCGTGTTCGCGTTCTTGTCCGCCGGTGTGACGCTCGATGCGCCCGCGCTGCGCGCGGTCTTCGAGGACCGTGTGGCCCTGGGGGTGATCGCGGCGCTCGTGATCGGTAAGTTCGTGGGCGTCCTCGGCGGCGCGTGGGCGGCGGTACGGCTGCGCCTCGCGACGTTCGGGGAGGATCTGCACTGGGGCGATCTCGCGGGAGTCGCCGTTCTCGCGGGCGTCGGGTTCACCGTCTCCCTGCTGATCGGCGGCCTGGCGTACGGGGACGCGGCACGGTTCACGCACGTGACGACGTCCGTCCTGATCGCGAGTCTCATCGCCTCGGTGACGGCCGCCGTCGTCTTCCGGCTGCGGGCACGTCGGCGGGCGGGTCCCGCGCCGGACGGTCCCGTCGCCTGAACCCGTGTCGCCGGTGGCCGGACGACGCGCCCGGCTGACAGGCTGGGAGCGGCCCCGCCCGCCGGGGCCGTGGAAGGAGAGAGCGATATGTCCGAGGCACTTCCGGGCGAGCGCATCGAGGACAAGTCCCTCGGCGACCTCGTCGCGCTCGCGTCCAGCAACATCTCCGGCCTGGTCCGGGCCGAGATGGAGCTGGCCAAGCTGGAGATCAAGAACGACGCCAAGAAGGCGGCGCTCGGCAGCGTCATGTTCGCCGTCGCCGGGCTGATCGGCGGGCTCATCGTGATCCTGCTGTCGATCGCCCTCGCCTACGGGCTGGTGGCGCTCGGGATCTGGCACTGGGCGGCGTTCCTGATCGTCGCGGGGCTGTACCTGCTGCTCGCGGCCGGGCTCATCGCGATCGGGTACCTGCGCATCAGGAAGATCGACGGCGCCCGGCGCACCCGGCGGACGCTCCGGGCCGACCTTTCCATGCTCCGCCACCGCGGGGAGCCGGACACACCAGCGCCGACGGAGTGACCGATGGCCGGGCACGACGCGTCGATCGTCGAGATCGACGGCCCATGGACGCACCGGATGGTCAGCGCGGGCGGCACCCGGTTCCATGTCGTCGTGGCCGGTGAGGGACCGCTCGTCCTCCTTCTGCACGGATTCCCGCAGTTCTGGTGGTCCTGGCACCACCAGGTCGCGTCACTCGCCGCGGCCGGGTACCGGGCGGCGGCCGTCGACCTGCGCGGCTACGGCGGCAGCGACAAACCGCCGCGCGGGTACGACCTCGTGACGCTCGCGGCCGACGCGGCGGGGCTCGTCCGGGCGCTCGGCGAGGCGAACGCGTGCGTCGTCGGGCACGACTGGGGCGGCTTGCTCGGCTGGACGATGGCCGTCCAGCACCCGAAGACCGTGAACCGGCTCGCGGTGGTCGGGGCGCCGCATCCCCTGCGGCTGCGCCGGGCCGTCCTGACCGATCCGCGCGGGCAGGCGTGGGCGGCGCGGCACACGGCCGCGTTCCAGGTGCCGATGCTGCCGGAGAAGCGGCTCGTCCGCGACGACGCCGCGCTCGTCGGCCGGCTGCTGCGCGACTGGTCGGGGCCGGGGTTCCCGGACGAGCGCACGGAGTCGCTGGCCCGTCAGGCATTCCAGATTCCGGGGGTGGCGCACTGTGCGCTGGAGTATCACCGGTGGCTCGTTCGGTCGCTGACCCGTCCGGACGGTCTTCGCTACGCCCGCAGGATGCGCGCCCAGATCCAAGTCCCGACGCTGCAACTTCATGGCGCGCTGGACCGCTGCACACTGTCCTCGACCGCGCAGGGATCGGGGCGCTACGTCACCGCGCCCTACCGCTGGAAGCTGATCGACGGCGCCGGGCACTTCCCGCACCAGGAGCGGCCCGAGACGTTCGACGCGCACCTGCTCGGCTGGCTCGCCGACCCCGAACCGGAGCGCTGAATGCGGGACCGCGATACCGAGGGACGCGCGCGCAACGCCCGTCCGCGCGATGCTTACGGCCGTCCGCTGCCGCACGGCGCGACCGGCGTCCCGACGATGCCGGACGACCTCGACCCCGACCCGGCGTGCGGCCTGGCCCTGGCGCAACGCCTTCTGGACGAGGACCGTCCGTTCCACGCGCACGAAGTGCTCGAAGCCGTCTGGAAGGCCGCGCCACCGGACGAACGCGAACTCTGGCGCGCCCTCGCGCAGATCGCGGTCGGCGTCACGCATGTGCGGCGCGGCAACCCGCGCGGCGCCCGCGCGCTCCTCTCCCGCGCGGCGGAGTCCTTGGAGGCTCGGACGGCGGACGCGCCGCACGGCATCGACACGGCGGGCATCGTCCGGACGACCCGGGCACTCCTGTCCCGCCCCGACACGGAGCTGACCCCGGACACGCCGATCGCGATCCACCTGACCCACTGACCGTCCGGCCACACTCACGTTCGGCCACGCTCATGCCTGGGCACGCGCATGCCTGGGCACGCGCATGCCCGGCCGCACTCACGCTCCAGTCGCGCTCACGCTCGGCCGCACTCACGCCCGGTCGCGCTCACGCCCGGGCACCCTCACGGTCGGGCGCGCTCACGCCCGGGCACTTTTACGCCCGGAGACCCTCACACCTGGACACCCGCACACCCGGCCGCACTCACGTCCGGGCACGCTCACGTCCGGGCGCCCTCACGCCCGGCCGCACTTGCGTTCGGGCACGCTCGCGGTCGGGCACGTCACGGTCGGGCGACACGCGACGGTCGGGCCATGCCGCATCCCGCGTCGGTCGTGCTGCTCGCGCGGACCGGCACGTGACAGCGACCCGGAGTGCGCGCGACGTCAGGCAGGCGCAGCACGCGGAGGGGTCAGTCGGAGCACTGGCCGGTTGAGACGGCGCTTGTGGCGGTTCGGGCGGCGTCGGCGTCGGGGGTCACTTCGGCGGCGGTGAGGGCGTAGCCGGTGGAGGGGGTGTCGAGGGCGGCGGCGAAGATCACGCCGAAGACGCGGCCGTCGGACGAGAGGAGGGGGCCACCGGAGTTGCCCGGTTCCACGGTGCCGCGGATCGCGTAGATCTCGCGCTTCACCTGTCCCGCGTGGTAAATGTCCGGGCCGCGGGCGATCTGGCGGGCGCGGATGCGGGCCGCGCCCGCGGTGAAGGGGTGGTTCTTGGGGAAGCCGGCGATGATGGCGTCGTCGCGGACGCGGGCCGTCCCGGCGAACTTCAGCGCGGGCGCCTTGAGGCCCGGGACGTTCAGTACGGCCACGTCCCGTTTGGGGTCGTAGAGGACGACGCGTCCGCGCACCCGGGAACCGTCCAGGGCCGCGATCGTCGAGGATCCGCGCGCACCCGCCACCACGTGCGCGTTCGTCATGACCTTCCCCGGCGCGAACACGAAGCCGGTGCCCTCGATGCGGCGCTGGCACTCCGGCGCCGTGCTGACGACCTTGACGATGCTGCGCTTGGCGGCCTGCAGCGCCTCGGTGTTGAGGATCGCGTCGTCCGGCGGCGGCACCTCGGCGACCGACTCGCCGCCGAGCCCGTTGAAGACCTGCGGGAACTCGCTGCTCCACACGAACTGCTTGAACGAGCCGAACCAGCCCTCGGCCTGCGACGGCATGATCGTGTTGATGCCGCCGAGGATCGAGGACGTCTTCACCTGCCGCCGGACGGGCGTGAACTCGGAGTTGAACATCAGCGTCCCGAAGAACCACGCCACGATCAGCAGGGACAGGGAGCTGACGATCGCGCCGCCGGCCGCGTCCACCGCGCGCGCGTTCACCCCCGTCACCCGGTTGCGCAGGACGGCGCCGAGCGACGACGCGATGAGCTGCCCGAGCGTCGCCGCGAGGAACGCCACGACGATGGCGAGCAGCGCCTGCTGCGCGCTGCCGCTGACGGTCGCCTCGGCGATCGGCGGCGCGATGAGCACGCCGACCACGCCGCCGCCGATGAAGCCGACGAAGCTCAGCAGGCTCACGATGAAGCCCTGCCGGTACCCCGAGACCGCGAACAGCGCGAGGAGCCCGATGAGGATCAGGTCGAGAAGGTGGTCGCCGAGCACCGCTTCACCGTATAGGGATCACGTGACCGCGCACGTCCCCTCAGCGGACGACATCGGGACGTGATCCATCGCCGTCCAGGGCTACGGACGGGTCACGTCCAGCACGACGGAAGGTAGATCTTCGACCTGACCGGCGTCCCACGGCCGGTTCCAGCCGCCGGCCTCCAGGACCTGGTCCAGCAGCGCGGCGGTGAATCCCCACACGACCATGCCGCCGACCTTGAACGCGGGGCCGAGCGTGAGACCCGCCGGGTGCCGGACGGTCGTCCGGTTCGCCGGATCCGTCAGGTCCGCGATCGGCACGCGCGCCACGGTCGCGACCTCGCCGGGATGGCCGGGCGCGATCTCCGACGGCTCGCGCCACCATGCCGCGACGGGCGTCACGCGGTGCTCGCTGTGCGAGAGGTACAGCTCGGGGAGGGTGAGCAGGACGTCCACGCCGTCCGGGACGACGCCCGCCTCCTCCTGCGCCTCCCGCAGCGCCGCGCCGACCGGGCCGTCGTCGCCGGGGTCGATGCGCCCGCCGGGGAAGGCGGGCTGGCCGGCGTGCTTGGTGAGGGTGGCGGCGCGTTCGGTGAGCAGGACGTCCGGTCCCGACGGGCCCGAGCCGAACAGGATCAGCACGGCGGCGGCCCGTCCCGCGCCCGGCGGCGGACGCAGCCCTTCGGGCACGCGCAGCCGCGGCGCCTCACGGCGGAATCGGTCGAGCCAGGCCGGAACGTCGGTCACGGGTGGAACAACCTCCTTGGTCAGGCGGAACTTCCCTGGAGCGTCTCACGGTGTTCGGCCGGAGTCGTCCGGGACCGAGCGCAGCGGGCGCTCGTCCGGTGATGCGTCGCGGGCCGGCGGACGGTATCGCCGCGGCATGTGCTCACCGAACATGAACGCGCCATTCCCCGCAGCGATCAGCGCCAACCCACTCTTATGGGGGCAAATGGGGCGCAGCCTCCCCCGAGACGCCGGGCAGCGTCGGAACCGAAGACGCATGGCGAACGAACTGCCGCCTGGCGGTCCAGCCCGACCTCAAGGGTCGTTGCGCAAGGGGGTCCCTTCATCGTCCCCGGGCAGGGCCCGGAACAGCGTCCACGCCGAACCGTCGAACACCTCGACATCGCCCCGGTCGGTGAAGCGGACGTCACCGGGCTTTGGTTCGCCGTCGGCATCGGGGGTTTCCGCGGCCATCCGCCGTGCTCCTTCAATGATCAGCGAGTGAACACACTCAGTTTAGATTTTCAGCCGCCGACATAGGTGATGCCAGCCCAATAGATCGGCGAGGCAAAGGGCGCCTGGTCATCGGATCGTCCCGCGACCCAGGCGCGGAGTTGGTTGAATGCCTGATCGTTCTCTCCGATGTCGGCGGCGACGTGCTCCAGCCAGCGACCGACCGATGAGGCCGACGCATCGGCCATCCATGTCACCGTCTCGTGCCAGGCGCGCACTGGCGGCACGCCTTCCGTCAGGTGCCGCAGGAAGCGCGTGGCGAACACGAACATGCTCCGATCCGAGATCGGGTAGCGGGTGCCGACAACGGTCCGGGCACCCAATTCGAGTGCGACACTGGCCAGGCCGAGGTGTTCGCCCGGGACCCTGACGTCGCGGTGAACGGTCTGGCATGCCGTGAAGAGCACGAGCGAGGGCACCGTCCGCGTCTTCCGTTCGAGGATCTCGGCCAGCTTTCGGAACGACACGGCGAGCCCACCGGGAAGCGTGATCCGACCCTGGACCGGAGCCGCGCTGTCGACGATCGCATGCCCGGTGGCGTGCAGCACGTCTGCCGCGGGGAACGGGCCACCGTCTTCCTCCGGATTCAATGCCGTGAGGGTGGTCCATTTTTGGGCGATTTTCGCCTCGGTTGCGGTCAGGTCCCCGCTCGAAGTCCGCCTTCCGACAAGAGAGATCATCCGCACTGCGCCCGTGTGGCCGGGAGCATCGATCGCATAGTGGTGGCTCATCGTCGGCAGCGTCCGCATGCGCGCCACCTCGTGCATCATGACGGGGCGGCCCCGCGCGCGATCGAACCACCAGGCGGCATTGAGCGGCAGGCCGCCCAGCCGTCCCATGTCGATCACCGAGAACGTCGTCCGACGAGTGGACCGGAGGAGCGGTTCGATCGCATGCTTGCCCAACCATTGACCGAGCTGAACGAGAAGCGGATGCAGATCCTCCTTGCCGGCTCGTCCAGCCGTCAGATCGAGGACCTCCGCGCCATACCGGTCGGTCCAGCGCTGGACAGCCTCCGCCGTGAGCGCGGGCAGCGGCAAAGGCGCGATGGCGTCGCCCGACAGGACGACGGCGTAACCCGACCAGCGGCCCGGGGCGATGATGACCACCGGCTCGGCATCCGCCACGGTGTCGAGGTATTCCTGCCAGCCTTCGTTAGCATCTGCCGGCTGCCGTCCCCGAGTGGCGAGTCGCAGCACCATTGCGTGCGCCCTGTGGGCGAGATCGACGGCTAGGTCGGGCCGATCCATCTCCAACCCGGCTTCGAGCGCGAGTCCCGATAGGTCCGCAGTATGCCGCAGCCAGTCGTATCGATCAGAGGTCGTGTGCTGGGCCGTGACCAGGCTTTCAAGGCTTGAGACGGCGAGCGCGGCGGCCCTCAGCGCGAGCGGCCAGTCACGCAAGTCGCCGGCATGCCGAAGCGCCTGAACGCCGGCGTCCAGGCCGGACCGGCCCCCCTTCGCTTCCGCCACTTCAACGACCGTCGCCCACTCCGGCCGTGGATCGGGCTCGGCGGTACCCAGCCGCCACAACTGGGTCGCGGCCCTCGCGAGCACCATCATGAGCAGCACTCTCAGCGCCGCGCCCGAATCCGTCTCCGCCAGGGCGGCCCGGCAGATCTCGGTCGCGGTCCGGGCATCCTCCGCGCGACCGGCGAGCCTGCTGCGGTCAACGAGCAGATTCGCGTGGACGCGCATGAGGTCGGCACTCCAGCGATGGCCTTCCAGAAGCTCCTGGCGAAGGGCCACCTGCCGCCGGATCGCCTCGTCGAGTAGCTCGGCCCGTCCGGTTTTCTCCGCCTCCTCTCCGAGCCTCATGCAGAGGTTGCTGACTCTGGCCGGGTACACAGTCGAGGTCGGCGAGGTCTCGGCCACCGCGTGCCTGGCCACTTCCAGGCTTTCCGCTGCGGCGTCCTCGTCGTCGGCTGTGAAGGCTAGGCCGGCCAGCGCGGTCGCAAGGGCTCCGAGAGCCATCCCCCGGGCGTCCGATCCGGTCGCGGCGAGCCGGTGCGCCTGGCGGAGCTCACCGACGGCCTCCCGCAGTTCGCCGATCACCCCGCGACTCTGGAAGCTCAGGATCAAGTAGCTGCCCAGTGTTCGCCGGTAACGTGTCTCTTCCACGCTCCCGGCGCCGATTCTGAGTGCCTCACGTGCCCATGCGATCGCTTCCTCGAGATCTTTCGGATCACCTGCCGCTTCGAACCGCTGGGAAAGAGAATTGGCCAGGTTATTGGCGAGCATCGCCCGGTCGGGATCGTTTGCGCCCAGCTTCTCCAAGGCATCGGCCAGCAGGGCGACGGCTCGGTCGAGGAATGATCCTTTTCCCGTGAGCGAGTAGTACTCGCCGAGTGCTGCGGCGAACGCGTTCGCAGTCGCCGCGGCTTGCCGCTTATCACGGTTGGACGTGTAAGCATCTTCGAGGAGCCGCAACGCCTCCGCGAGGTCATCTGGGTCCGATTCGGCGAGGAAACGGAACCGCAGGAGGGAGCCCAGCTGTCTGGCCAATATCGCGCGGCGTTGGCCGTCGGTGGTGATGGCGAGCGCGGCGCGCCCCTCGCCCAGAGCGCCGTCCAGGACGGCGACGTCACCCGAACGTTCGAAGAGTTGCCGGGCGAGCAGTAGGAGGTTGGCGAGGACCTTGCTGTGCTCGTCCGTTCCGGCTTGCAGCAGCCGGGACGCCTCACTGTAGCGCCGTTCCACCGCGAACAGCGCTGAGGACCTGCCGGTGACATGAGCCAGCCAATGCAAATTCGCAGCGTAGTTGGCGAGTGCGTGTCCCTGCTCGTGGTCGCCGCCCGCCCGGCGGGAAGCGGTAAGTGCAAGAGCCGTCGCTCTGCGCAACAGGCGCACGTCATTGGTCTGTTCGAACTGCTCGCGCAGATCCTCGGAATCGGCCATCAGGCGTTCGAAGTTCGCAGACGTCGCCACAGGCGCCAGCGTACGCTCGACACATCGGCGGCCTCGCGCTTTTCCGATATCCTGGTCCCCGGCTCCCGTACCGAACAGGACTGTTTTTCCGGGGGAGTTTAGGACACGTGGCGAAAGTATTTGTTAACTTCCGGAACGGGGACGAGCCCTACGCGGCGGCGCTGATCTTCGCGACACTGCAGGCAAGACTGGGTCAAGACTCCGTATTCCGGTCCAGCGACAGCCTCCCCCTCGGACGCCCGTTCGAACCAGAACTGCTGGATGCGCTGCGCCGCTGCGACGTGGTGCTCGCCGTCATCGGGCAGAGGTGGTTGCGCCTTGGAGACGGATCAAAGCGGACATCACTGAACAATCGGGACGACTGGGTCCGCAAAGAAATCGCTTACGCCCTCAACGAGTCGAAACTCGTCATCCCGGTCCTCCTTGAGGGAGTCACCCGGCCACGGCGCGACGAGCTCCCCGCCAGTATCCGCGCACTCGTCTCACGGCAGGGCATACGACTGGAACATCGGAACATCGTCAGCGAACTCGACCGTTTCGTCGAGAAGCTCGTCGAGCACGTCCCCGAGCTGGCCAACGGACCGAAGGTTCCGCAGGCCGCGCAGAGACCGGGCTGGATCCACAGCTGGCACGTACCGGAACGGCTTCCGTACGCCGTCGACCGGGAACGGCCAATGTCCGCGCTCCGGGTGCGGCTGCCGGGCAAGGTCGTCGTCCAAGGGCCGCCTGGAACCGGAAAGACCCAGCTCGTGATCGCGTATGCACACCACTACGCCGCGGACTACGACCACGTCTGGTGGATCGACGCGACGGTTCCAGAGTTGATTCCCGGCGCACTCGCCGCGCTCGTCCGCGCGGCGGGAGTGTCGCCCGATCCCGCCAGTGCGGAAGTCTTCGATCTTCTACCAGCCGCTGTCCGCGCTGGAGGCCGCTGGCTGATCGTCCTCGACGGGGCGGGCTCGCCGGCGGCGGTGGCACGAGCCGTGCGCGCCGCCGCTGACGCGGACGTGATCATTACCTCGGTGGAGCCCGGATGGGAGCAGCTCGGCGAAACGCTCGAACTCGGGCCGTTCGACCGGACCGAGTCGGTCGAATTGCTCGGCGAGCCGCTGGGCGCGCGGCTCGATCCAGAGGACGCCGGGGTCGTTGCCGCGACCCTCCACGATCTGCCCTTGGCCGTCGCGCAGGCGGCGGCCTATCTGCGTTCTTCCGCCCTGGGCGCACACGAGTACGCTTCACTGGTCGGCGACCGTCCGGAAGTCCTCCTCGACCGCGGTCGCATTCACGACTACCCCAGGACACTCGCGGGCTCGTGGACGCTCGCGCTTCGGGCGCTCACGCCGGAAGCGCGAGCGCTTGTGGAGCAGATGGCGTGCCTTGCACGCTCGCTCATTCCGGCCGGGCTGCTCACCCGGCTCGTTCCCGACGCGTTGGCATTCGACGACGCCGTCCAGGCGGTGGTCGGAAACGGCCTGGCGACACTCACGGACCGGATGCTCGTCTGCCACAACTTGTTCCAGCAGTTCGTCGAACAGACTTTGAGCCCCGGCCACAGGGAACAGCTTCGCGCCCAGGCGAGAGCGTCTCTCGGCGCACAGGACCCGGGGGACCCTCGTACACCAAGGTCCTGGAGCAGTTACAGCGTTCTTCTGCCTCACCTCCTGGCTCTAGGCCCGGGCGAGGACGACAATGACGGTTTCCGCCATCTGACCCTAAGGACCGTCGAGTACCTCGTCGCGATCGGCGATGCTTCGAACGCGCGCGGCATCGCCGAGCGAGCCCTCGAACACTGGCGCGACGATGCGACGTGGCGCCGTGCGGCTACCGCGCACTTGGCGCATGCCCTGTTCCAACTCGGTGAGTACGCCGAGGCGGCCCGCCTCGACCAGGCCTTGGTCGCGGAGTACGAGGAGACGGGCCGCGGATCGTCCCCCGAGGGGCTGACGGCGTTGCAGAACCTGGCCGTGGACCTCACCGCGGCCGGCCGCCGGAAAGGCGGTGCGGCCGCTGAGGTCCGCCGAATCCACGAACGCGTCGTCGCCGAACGACGCCGGGTGCTGGGCAGCGGCCACCGGGACACTCTGTTCTCGATCCACAACCTGGCGTTGGATTTGCGCGTGGGCGAGGCGTACGACGAGGCGCGCGCGCTCGACGAGGAAGCTCTCGGCGGCCTGACGAACCTCCTCGGAGCAGACCACCCCGACACGCTCCGCTCCGCTCACAGCCTCGCACTCGACTTGCGCGCCACCGGCCGAGTCCACGAAGCACTTGATCTCGACCGCGACACCCACACCCGCCGCTCCCGCACTCTTGGGCCCGACCACCCCGACACGCTCCGCTCCGCTCACAGCCTCGCACTCGACTTGCGCGCCACCGGCCAGCTTCAACAAGCCGAGGCTGTCGAGCGGGTGGCGCTGACGGGACTCCGCGCGGTGATCAGCTCTCGCATGGCCGCCGAAGAACCGGATCCCTCTGGCTAGATCTCGGGCGGGAGAGGTCTCGGTTCATGTCTCGACGACGCGCAGCACCACCGAGTGGCCGGTGAGCGCACCGAAAGAGCTGACGGTGTCCCCAGCGGCCTCGAGGAAGTCGGCTTTTTCCCGGGCGATCGTCGCGCCGTAGCCCTCGGTCGTCTGGAGTGCACAGCGGCGCAGATGAACCCGGCCGTCAACGGTCGTCACGGTGAGTTCCAGCACGCCCAAAGCTCGGACGAAATCGGACGCACCTGGAACCGGGGTCGCGCTACGGCAGATGAACTCAGCCCGCGCCGACACTGCGATGATGTGTTCCGCACGCTCGGCGAGCCACGTCTCGACATCCTCGATCGGCGTCGAACTGGCTGCCAGGAAGTCGAACCGTCGGGCGTCCGGCACGGACGCGAAGCGCTGGCAGACCCATTCCCGGTCGAGGAACGCCAGGATGTTCCCGGCCTTGGGGCCCCGGTCTTTGGCGAAGAGCGCAATGTAGATTGCAGCGAACGCGGCAGGCTGGGCGATCGGGACCAGGCGCGCCGTGCCGAAGATCTGTGTTTGGACCGCTTCGGGGCTCCAGTCCGTCCGCCCCAGGTCGTCGGCCAGTTGGCGCAGGAAGACGCGTTGGGCCGCGTCGAGGTCTCTCACGGCGGCGGGCAGATCCCGCTGAATTTTGAGCCGGTCCGACTCCGCTGCGAAATGCTCGAGAAAGAAGCGGGCCGACGCCAGCCGTGCGGCCAGCCGCTCCAATTCCAGCTCGGTGAGGGGTTCGCCTTTCATTCGGGTGGCGGAAGCGACCGGGTCGACGTGCGGGAACTGAACCAGGCCCACCACGACGTCGAAAGGCGGTGCGAAGTACACCGGGCTCGTGCCCTTGACCTCCGCGATCGCGGTCAGGCGCGCCTCCTGCGGGTGCTCCCTCGGCTTCGCGGCTCGGGCCCTTGCCCTGTCGAAGTCGTCATAAAGCCGCACGATCTTTTCGTACTCCGGAGCGAAGTCCACCGGACGACGAGGAAGCGAACGAACCATGAGGAACCTGAGTAGTTCCGGCGCGAGGAGATCGGCCATCTTGCGGGCGGAGACGCCCACGCCGCGCGATGAGCTCATCTTTGCGCCTTTGACCAGGAAAAACTCATAGGGAATATTGACGGGAGGTTCCTTGCCGAAGATTTCCTGCAGGCACCGGACGGCGACCGAGCGGGATCCTCCTTTGGTGTTGTGGTCTTTACCGGCCCCTTCGATCGTAATGTCGAAACGGTTCCACTTTGCCACCCATTCGAGCTTCCACGGTAGTTTCCCGCGCCCCGAGAAGGGAGAGACCTTGCCGCGGTTGCCGCAACCCGTCGCCCACGTCACCAGGTCGGGAACGCACTGGTACGAGACCTTGTCGCCGGTGAACCCGTCAACCCTGGTGGTGCCGACGCGTCCGCACCGCTCACAGATCACCTGGAAAGGGAACCAGTCGTCATCGCGTCGCGCACCAGCCACCTCGCGGTAGACGCGTCGCACCGTGCTGCTGTTCCTCAGGATCGCGTCGATCTCGACGTCGAACGTTCCGCTCCGGTAAAGGTCCCGAACCCGGTAGGTCTCCGCCGCCACACCCAGTTCCGCGAAGACATCGAAGAATCCGCTGATATGGTGTTCTGCGAGATCGGCGAACGGCGAGCCCGCCGGTGGTGGGACATCACAGAGCGGCTTTCCGAGATGGGGGCGCAGCTCCTCGGCGCCGACGGGTGGGAGCTCGTCGAGTGGGTCGTAGTCATCGACGCCGAAGGTGTAGCGCGCCGGAATTCCTCGGTCGCGGAGCGCACGGAACACGGCGTCATGGATGAGCACGCCGCGCAGTGACCCTACGTGGACCGGACCGGATGGCGTCTTGGAATCATTTACCAATTGCGGGTCTGTGGAGTTTTCAGCCAGCTCGTCGAACCACATCAGCGACCTCCGACGGACGCCCTGGTGTTGCCGGCGTCAAGGAATGAGGTAGCGACGTCGTCGCTGTGCGGACTGATGAGATCGACCAGCTTTCGCGCAGCGTGATCGAGACGGTCGTCCGGCACGGCGCGGACGCTGATCCGTTCAAGCAGGAAGACGACATCGGTCGAATCTTCCGTCACCTTCGTTTCATCGCAGTCACGGTGGTTCCAACACCGGGTGAGAACCTGCGCGCCGGTCGCGTAAACGACTTCACCTTCGCCAGGGTTCTCGTCGATGCCCGGTTGGCCGAGCGGATGGAAAACATCTCCTTCCCGGGCCGGGCGCAGATCGACAGATCCCACCAGGGTGTGCAGGTCGAAGGCGCCTGCTGGTACGCCATATACCAGTGAGACGATATTGTATGCGTCGACGGCCGGGTTGATGGCCGGCAGCACCCCATTCTTGGCGAGACGTCGGCCGAGAGCGTCCAGGCTGGGCCGTGCCCGCCGCGGATTCGTGCCGAAGCGACGGAACGCCTCGTGCCAGGACGCTACCTCGGGATTGCCTTCGTCGAAGGGAACGAAGTCTCCTTCAACGAGACGGTCCATGAGCGTCTTTCGCTCCCGTTCCACCTCGTGCCAAGCCTCCCGGTTGCGCAAGCCCGACGCTTGGACGAGCCTGATCGAGAATTCGGGGAAATCGCGCTGCACGTGATCGGACACGCGGAATTCAACAGCCATGCTCTTTCATTCACTTTCAGGGAGGTCGGGGCTGGATGTCTTCGGCGGACCGAGCACGACTCGGCCCGCGTATTCGGGATCTTGCTTCATGAGGAGTTCGTGAAGGCGACGCGTGCGGTAGTAGGGGATCGCGGGCCACATGTGATGCACTGTGTGATAGCCGTCGTTGTGAGGATGCTTCAACAGAAGGTTCCGAAGACCGATGTTGGAGATTGTGGTGTCGAACACCGTATACCGTCCGGCATAGATGTGTTCTTCGGATTCGCCGAGAAAACGGATCACGGGAAGCGACGTGAACTGAGCCAAAAGCCAGAGGCACGCGGTCAGCAGCCCGGCCCGGAATCCGTCGAACGCCGCCACGGGAAGAGCCACCGCGAGCCCCGCCCAGCCGAAGGGCGCGGCGAAGACCATGGGCTGCGACCGCACGGTGGCGAGCCACCCCCGCTGGTACCGCGGCAACCTGCGCAGTACGTCCAGCGCGAAAAGGACCCGAGAATGCCGGCGCAGCCGCTCGATTCCGAGTTCGCGGTACCGCGCCAGGTCGGGGTCCGCTTCGGTACCGAACGCCGTGTGATGGATCCGGTGGCTACGGCGATAATCACCTAGGGATGCCCCCGTCGGCAGACCGGCGAGGACCTGGCCGAGAAGGTCGTTCAGCCGTTGCCTGCGGCTGAAACTGTAATGGGATGCCTCGTGCGTCAGGCATTCGAGAGCGCGCAGTTGCCTTCCGATCGCCACCAGGGCGACCAGTGCCGATGGCACGCCGATCGTCAATGGGAGATGGAGGAGGGCCAGTGCGCCGCCCAGAGCGAGTGCCACGGCGAAGACATGGTCGAGCAGCGCGTCGGCGATCGGGCGGACCAGGAGCGTGCGATGTGCCGCCTTGACGACCGGCCGCAGATGGGAGGGCGGTTGATATCCACGAGGAAAGGGGCTGCCCGGGGTTGTGCGGTCGGACGCTCCGGGCCGGCCGGCTTCGTGCAATGGTGAGGGCATGATCGACTCCAGCTGAGCGCCTCGTCCTCGCCGCGGCCGTTCCGCTTCTGGACGATTGCCATGGACGACTGTGCACCAGTGTCCGCAAGCGTCCGGCCGACTCAGCGGGCTTGCCCGTTGCCCTCAGAGCACACAACGGGCAAGCCCGCTCGATCAGACGATGTCCTTCACATGGAGCGCCGCGGCGATCCGCGGGAGGAGATCACGGACCGGCGGGTGGTCCGGCCACCGGTTGAGAGATCGGCGCAGGTCACGAAGGTCGGCGCGGACCGTTGCCGACTCGAGTCCCTGCGCCGAGCCGAGAAGCTCTCCGGCGGACTCGCAGGCCTGATCGAGTTCTTTGGCCATGGCGTACGCCAGGGCACGCCTGGCCGCGTACCTCGCGCGACTGCGCACGGCGCCCGGGTCGATCTGGTCGAGGGCACGGCCCAGGACCTCGGCGGCCTCCAACGGACGGCCAAGGTCGAACAAGCACCAGCCGGTCGTTGCGGTGGCGAGGTCCTGGACCGTGCTCGATCCGATCACCGGTTCGTCCCCGACGGCGGCTCCGGCGGAGGCGAAATGGTCCGCCGCACAATCGAGCGCGCGGTGGCACGCGTCGTACTCACCGTTCAGCGCGTGGCCCTGCGCCTCGCGCTGCGCCGCAAGACCGCGAACTCGCGGGCTGACGACGGTGTCGGTCTGCGCCGAACGAGCGAGATCGACCGTGGCACGGCCATCATCCTGGTAAAGCGTGACGAGCGCGCGCCGGACAAGGGAGTATGCCCTCATATCGGCATTGTCGGCGCGAAGCGCGAGCTCTTCGGCCTGCCCGATCCACCACGAGGCGGAGCGCATGTCGCCCGTCTCGTGTGCCAGCCAACTGATGTAGTGACAGAAGTGCGTGGCGAGATCGTACGAAGCGAGACGCTGAGCGTCGGATGCCCGTCTGGCCCGATCGAGCAGCATCTGCGTCTGCGCCCACAGCACGGGGATGAGTTCCGAAGCACTGTGCGTCTGGCCCATCTGGCGGTAGAGGGCGAGAAGCGCACGGTACGGCGCAAGTTCGGTATTGGTCGCCATCGCCTGCACGCGCAGGTCCATGACCAGCGCTGGGACATCGTCCGAACGCTCATCGCGGATGCTCGCGCTGAGGAGGGAACGCCCCGGCTGCCGCTGCAGACTCCATGTCTCGACCGCCCCCGCCAGAGGGTGCCGACAGGGCTCATCGGCCCTGCGCGAACCGGCTACGCACTCTACGAGGGCGCCGTCGGCGTCGAGAGCCGCGTCACAGGCCCGTGCGATCTTGATGTTCGGCGGCTTGACGCCGTTTTCGATCTTGCTGAGATAACCCTTGTCGTAATGGACGAGTTGCGCCAACTCGACGAGGGACATCCCGAGTGCCTGGCGTCGGCGACGCAGCTCTGTCCCGAACCCGGCCATCGGTTCTCCATTCCCGGATTTTCATGTTGGCCAGGGCGCGGGGCACCGGGCAACCTCTCGCACCCCGACTGCGTGCGTGAAACTCTCGCCGTAGCGGAGCAAGTTTCAGCATAGAGGTGAAGGCTGATGATCACTATCTATTCGATGGCGCACCGCTTGCACGATCCCTCGTGGGAGGTGCTGGACGGAGAGCGGGTCGCCCACCTGGAGAAGCCCGGACGGGCAGAAGCGGTGGTCGACCGCATCAGGGAGCTGAGCCTGGGTCCGATTCGGCCGCCCGAAAAGTCACCTAAGGCCTTGATCGAACGAGTGCATAGTTCAGAAATGGTGAGCTTTCTCGCGAAAGCGTCGACCCTCTGGCAGGCGAGCGGCCGAACGGGCGAGGCGACACCGTACGTGTGGCGGCAACCCCGTGCCACTGGCCGGCCGTCTCACGTCGACGGGCTCATCGGCTCGTTCGCAACCGATCTCGCGACCCCGATCACCTCGACCACGTGGGAGGCCGTGCTGGAATCGGCGGCCACCGCCGTCAGCGGCGCACACCTGCTTTTGGCGGGCGAACCGTTCGCCTTTGCGCTCTGCCGCCCCCCGGGGCATCATGCGGGCCGCGACTTCTATGGCGGCTACTGCTACCTCAACAATGCCGCACTCGCCGCGGAGTTGCTGTGCGATCACGGCCAGGTCGCGATCATCGATATCGACTACCACCACGGCAACGGCACACAGGACATCTTCTACCACCGGAACGACGTCGCCTATGTATCCGTGCACGCCGATCCGGCAACGACTTTCCCGTATTACTCGGGTTACCCCAGCGAGCGCGGCGAAGGGCAGGGATTCGGTGCCAACCGCAACATCACCATTCCAGCCCAGGCCGCCAACCAGGTGTGGCTTAATGCGCTTGAGAACGCGGTGGTGTTCACGCGCAGGCATCGCCCGCGATTCCTCGTGATCTCGATCGGACTCGACACCTGTGCGGCCGATCCGCTCGGACAGCTCACGTTGCGGTCGGTCGACTACGCCCGGATTGGTGAGCTGATCGGCCGCGAGGGCGTTCCCACTCTCTATGTACTCGAAGGAGGATATGAAAAGCATGGCACTGCGGCCAGCCTGGCCAATGTAATCCTCAGTCATCAGGAAACTCTTTGAAACAGGAATCTCGGACACCATGACTACTCTCGGCCGTCGTTCGCACTTCGGCAACACGTTCGATGCCGGAATCTGGCCGCGCGGCACCGGCTGCACTGGCGACGGGGCGATGAGCGTCGCCGGACATGACCTGCGCACTCTCGCCGCCGAGTTCGGCACACCGCTGTTCGTCCTCGACCACGACGATCTGATCGAACGCTGCGGCGAATGGGAAAGCGCGTTCGCATCCGTCACCGACTCATGCGACATCTACTACGCGGGCAAGGCGTTCCTGTGCGGCGCCGTGGCACAGTGGATCAACGCGGAGGGCCTCGGTCTCGACGTCTGTACCGGAGGCGAGCTGGCGGTCGCCCTGCGTTCGGGTTTTCCGGCGGACCGGATGACCTTCCACGGCAACAATAAGTCGGTTGGAGAACTGCGCACCGCCCTCAACTCCGGGGTCGGTAAGATCATCGTCGACTCATTCGAGGAAATCGAACGTGTCGCAGGGATCGCCGCGGAGATCGGCGTGCGCCCCAAAATCATGATCCGGCTGACGTTGGGCGTCCGCGCACGCACACACGATGCGATCGCCACTGCACACGAGGATCAGAAGTTCGGATTTTCGGTCGCTGACGGCAGCGCAGGCCGAGCCGTCGAAGAGATTCTTCATCGTCCCGATCTCCACCTGGTCGGCGTCCATACTCACATCGGTTCGCAGATCTTCGGCGCGGAAGGCTTCATGCTGTCCGCAGATCGCGCCGTGAACTTCCTCGGCGACGTGCAGAGAGCGCACGGGATCGCACTGGGCGAACTGAATCTGGGCGGTGGAGCGGGAATCGCCTATACGGCCGACGAAAACCCGCTGCCGGTTTCCAAGCTCGCCGGAGAGCTCGTCGCGGCGGTGACCTCTGCGGCGAACCGCGAGAACATCCCCATGCCGCGCCTGGCCGTCGAGCCGGGAAGGGCGCTCATCGGGCCGAGCACCCTGACCCTTTACGAGGTCGGTACGGTCAAGCCGGTGACCGTCCGCGATGCGGGTGGTTCTTTCACACGCACCTACGTGAGCGTGGACGGCGGCATGAGCGACAACATGCGGCCCGCTCTCTACGGCGCGACGTGCACCAGCGCGCTCGTCTCGCGCCCGACGAACGCTCCGGACATCATGTGCCGCCTAGTGGGAAAGCACTGCGAAGCGGGTGACATTCTCATACGCGACCTCATGCTCCCCGGCGATGTCCAGGCTGGAGACCTTGTCGCCGTCGCGGCCACTGGCGCCTACAACCGCTCTATGGCGAGCAACTACAACCTCGTTCCGAGACCCGCCGTCGTTGCCGTGGCCCGTGACCTGGCACCGCGCCTCATCATCCGCCGTGAGACGCTCGACGATCTGGTCTCCACCGACATGACACTCACTTCGGAGTGTGAAGTGAGCGACGGCAGCGCCGTCAGGTGGTCTTCGGGGGCGGGCCCGTCTTGACGAGCTTGGCCGCCGTGTCGTGGTCGACCGGGCCGGTGCCATAGGACGGGCACAGGTCGGCGAGCGGACACGCCCCGCAGGCCGGACGCCGCGCGTGGCAGATCCGCCGCCCATGCCAGATCAGCCGGTGCGACAGCATCGTCCAGTCGCGGCGGGGGAACAGCTCGGCGATGGCCGACTCGACCTTCTCGGGCTCCTCCTCGTCCGTCCAGCCGAACCGACGGACGAGCCGTCCGAAGTGCGTGTCCACCGTCAGCCCCGGCACGCCGAACGCGTTGCCGAGGACGACGTTGGCGGTTTTGCGGCCGACGCCGGGGAGGGTGACGAGGTCGTCCAGCTTCTTGGGGACCTCGCCTTTGAAACGCTCCACCAGCGCCGACGACAGGCCCAGAACGGACTTGGTCTTGGCGCGGTAGAAGCCGGTGGGCCGGAGGATTTCTTCCATTTCCTCCGGGTTCGCCGCCGCCATGTCCTCGGGCGTCGGGTACTTGGCGAACAGATCCGGCGTCGTCAGGTTGACGCGCACGTCCGTCGTCTGCGCGGACAGGACCGTCGCGACCAGCAGCTCGAAAGGGTTGCGGAAATCCAGCTCGCAGTGCGCGTCCGGGTACGTCTCCTGGAGGATCCGGTCCATCTTCCGCGCCCGCCGCACCAGACCCACCCGTGTCTCGTCCGCGAACCGCTTCGCCCGCGCCGCCGAGCTGCCCTTAGCCACCATGCCCACCAGCGTAGGACCCGCACGAGCCGAATCTGACTGTCGGGCTGCCCCCGTCGCCCCGTCCGCCGGCACGCTTTGCCTAGGCGATCACCGTGCGGCCGGGCGGGTTGGCCTGGTGGATGACGAGTTCGATCGGTTGCCGGGACGCGGAGCTCGTGATCGTTCCCTTGGCTTTGACGTTCTTGCCCTCGCTCGGGAACCCGAAGAGAGTCAACAGGGCGTTGAGCGTGACCGCCGAGGTCCCCGAGACCGCTGCGGGCATGCCGACGACCGGCTGATCTTCCTTCCCGCCTGACGACCGGCCGTCAGGCGGCTTGAGGTGGCAAAGTCCGACTGTCGGTGCTCGGAAATGCGAAGAGATGCTCGAACGCGGCAGCAGGGGCGCGATCGGTCATCGACGTTCGTGGGGCGCGCAGCGGATGCAGGCTTGGCGCATGCGTTCGGAGCGCGCTTCCGGGCATTGGTCGCAGTTCGGGCAGATATAGACGGACGGCCGTTGCCAGCACGGCGGCGCGAGCAGATCCTGGGCGAACACCACGTCGAGACGGTCGCCGTCACCGCCCGCCTGGTCGGCCAGGCTCGGGACCGTCAGGACGGGGTACGGCTGCGAGCAGGCGGTGCAGCGTCGCGTCTCCCAGACCGTTTTGCACTGGCATGAGCAGCGGAACGTCCCGTCCGCCCGGGCGACGAACGCGCGGACGGGATCGGTCGCTTCGCTGAGGCACACCGGGCACGTCGTGAGGTGCGCCACCGAGCGGGTCGCGGCGATCAGTTCGGCTTCCAGTTCGTCCAGGTCGCGCCGATTGTCGCCGCGCCGGCGAGCCGCGTCGGCCGGGGTATGCAGCGTCGCCAGCATTCGGCGCAGCGCGCCCCGCTCATGGTCGGCCACCGGCCTCGTGACCAGCAGTTCGCCGGAGGACACGGTGATCCAGTCGAAGGTGCGAGCGAGCTTTTCCGCACCCGCGACGGTGGAAGCCACCCGAGGCGGATAGGCGAGCATCAGGCGTCCGTCCAGCGATGCGCGCAACGCGCGGGCGACACGCCCCGTACTCGCCAGATCGGACGGACTCACCGGCACCATCGCGGGTCGCGCGCCCGTCCGATGGGAAACGTGCACCGCCAGCCGGGTCGGCATCGGAAGCGCCGCGCGTTCCGCGGCCTCTCCCGGATAAAGGATCGCGACATCGGCGGAGAGTCCGTCCAGCGCCCGGGCGATGAGATCGGGCTCGCCGGCGCGGGTCAGGGCATGAGGCAGTGGCACGATCCGCAACAGCACATCGTCGTCCAGAAGAAGCGCGAACGTGTCGTCGCCGTGCCGGTCCAGCCGCACCGTGCGTCCGCGAAAGGAATAGCGCGGTCCGGGACGATCCGGCAGTGGCCCGGTGGCGTCCGGTTCCTCCGTGAGGCCGAGTTGTTCGAGAGCCCGCAGCACGAGCAGCAAGGCGTAGCGCGTGAAGTTCTCGCACCATTCGGCGAGGACGGCGTCGGGTTCGCCGCTCGCGGCCTGGTCGCGCAGTGCCACCGAGGCGTCCCACAGAGCCCGGCAATGCCGGTAGTCGAGATCGTGGTCGAAGAGATTCGTCGGCCGCAGACGTTCCGGACCGGTGTACGGGCCGCGCACCGAGGTCCTGATCTTTGCGTTGATCAGGGGGGCGAGCGCGGCGCGAAGGGACCCGAGATCCGCCCGCATATCGGCGAGGCGGCGTGCCAGGTCGTCCTCGATCAGAAGTTCGCCGATGAAGTCGTAGAGGCGCTCGCGTTCGCGCCAGTACGGCCGATGGCCCGTCTCGTCCAGCAGGTCGCGCGCCTGGCCGACCATTCCTTCGATCGACTCGATCTCGGCGAACCGGGCCGTCACATGGTTCCAGAGACGTTCGATCAGCGTGGCCACGATCCGGTTCTCGTAGAGATCGGGGTCGGCCACCTGGACGGGTGTCAGCAGCCGGGCCGGCTCGACGCCGTGGAGGCGCCGTGCGGCCCAGGTCTCGCTGTGCGCGGCGAGGTGGCTCACCGTCCGCCAGGTGATCCGGCGCGCCTCGCTGACCGGGACCAGGACCTGCTCGGTGCGGAGCCGGGCGTGCGGGTCGTACGCGACCTTGCGGAGGTGGGCGAACTCGGCGCGCAGGCGGTCTTCCAGCGGATGCGGGCGCAGCCGGTCCGTGATGCCGTCGATCATCGGCAGGACGGCGGTCCAGGCGCCGAGCGCGGCGCCCGCCCGTTCCGCGCTCGCGAGCCGCCGCGCGATGGCGGCGACGCTCTCCACGACGATCGGTGCGGCGGACGGGTCGCCGCCAAAGTCCCCCGACCAGGCCTCGCCGTCCGCGCCGCGCAGCGTCCAGCGTCCGCCGGTCCCGGTGAGGTGGCCGCCCGCGGGCACCCGGTAGCGGCCGAGCAGGACGGACGGGCCGGGCAGCGGCACGAGCGCACCGGTGACGCGGTCCCACAGCTCCGGCGCGCGGTTCACCCGGCGCCCCGCGCGCGGATCTCGGCACGGATCGCCCGCAGGGACCGCTCCGGCGGCGTGTCCGGGAACGTCGCAGACCAGCGCGCCTCGACCAGGTCGGCGAGCGCGCGCAGCTCGCCGGCGGGGACGCCGACCTGGCCCGACAGCTTGCGGAGGATTTTCGTGGCGAGCAGATGATCGGCGGCCTCTCCGGGCGTTCCCCGCGCTTCCACCACCACGGGCACGAACCGTTCGGCCTGTCGGTGGAAGCGGCTTCCCCACGAGACGCCGAAGTCGTCGCGCAGCCGATCGCCGAGTTCGGCGTCGAAGAAGTCGAGCGTCCGGCGGGCCGCGTCCCTGTGTTTCTGGGCGGCGCGCTGGAACGACTCCTGGAGATTTCGCATCGAGACGGGGGTGAGGGGCGCCGCGTCGTCGCCCTGGAACGGCGTCGGCCGGGACGGCAGTTCCAGGATGTGCGCGCGGTCATAGGTCTTGTCGGCGAACCGGACGGTGGTCTCGTCGTTGTTGGCGGTCCCGACGAACCAAACGTTGTCGGGAAGCTCCAGCGACCGGCCGTCGCGGAGCAGCGCGGGCGCCGGATCCACGCGCGCGGTCAGCAACCGGATCGCCGGACGCTCCGAAGAGTCGCCCTCCTTGCGTTCCAGGGCGGAGAGCAGATCGCTGAAGTACTGCTCCGGGTGGGACAGATTCATCTCGTCGAGGACGATGAAGAACGGCTTGTCGGCGAAAAGCGGAAGCTGCGCCCGATACAGCGCCTGCATGAAGTCGGTCTCGTAGAACTTCCGCTCGAACGGGTTGTAGTACCCGACGAGGTCCTGCGGGCTGCGCCATTCGGCGGCGACCGCGACGGTCTCCGAGCCCGCTCCGGTCACCCGCGCGAAGGCCTCGGGCAGGCGGGTCTTGCCGATGCCGCTGATTCCCTGGAGCAGGTGGAGCCTGCTGGTCGCCAGTCCCGCGACGAAGCACCGCATGTCCTGCTCGGAATAGAAGAGCCCGAGATCGGCGGCCATGCGGTGCCGGACGCGCGTCACGAGATCGGCCAGGTCGACCGGACCGACGGACAGCGGGGGACGGTGGTTGAGCGTCGGATCGGCGTCCATGGAGAAACAGGACGGGAACGGTGAGGTGCGCTGGGATTCCGCCTGGAGTTGTTCCAACGTCACCGTCTGCTGGTGGATTTCGGCGCGGAGCGTTTCGTTGAGCCGTTCCAGCGCCTGGTTCACCATGCGGCTGTTCTCGCGCTCCACCGTCGAGATCTTCGCGGCGGCGACCTGGCGGCGCAGCTCGGCGTTCCGCTGGGCGAGCCCTTCCCGCTCGACCGTCAGATCGTGGAAGCGGGACTCCAGTTCGGCGACCCGGTCCTGGTCCGCGACGGGCCGGGCCGCCGCATCGCGGCGTAGCTCGGCGTTCTCGGCGCGGAGGCGGGTGAGCTCCTCGGCGATCTCGTGCTCGCTCCGGCCGCCGAACACGGCGATCGCGACGTCCCGCTCGGCGAGCGCCCGGTCCCGTTCCTCGGCGAGCCGGTTGACGGCCTCCCACCGCAGGCGCCAACTGGACGCGTTGTGCCGCTCGCGCTCCAGTTCGGCCTCCAGTTCGGCCCGCAGGTCGTCGGCCCGGTCCGCGGCCTCCTGCTCCAGGTACTCCTCGCGCGCGGCGAGGCGCCGTTCGGTGCGCTGTTGTTCGAGCCGGACGGCTTCCAGCTCGGCTTCCCGGTCGCGCGCCTCCTCCTCCCGGCGCGCCAGCGCGCTCTCCCGCTCGGCGAGGGCGCGGACCAGCCGTTCTTCACGGGCGTGCAACTCGGCGTCGAACAATGCGCGCCGCTCGTCCAGTTCGCCGCGCAACCGTTCGAGTTGTTCGTGGCGGTAGCCCGCGAAACCGCGTTTGGCGTCCTCTTCCAGCTCCAGGACGCGTTCGGAGCGTTCCGTCAGCGACAGCTCGCGTTCGTCCAGCGCCGATTCGCGGCGGTCCAGTTCGGCGGCGCGCGTTGACAGGGCGGTCTTCTCGGCCTCCAGTTCGCGCACGTTCGCAGCGAGCCGGTCCGCCTCCCGCCGGTACTTGTTCTCGAGCGCCTCCTCGGCGGCCTGCGCGGCGGCCGCGCGCCGGTCGGCGAGTTCGCGGGCGCGCTCGGCGCGGACGACGGCCTCGCGCAGGTGCGCCTCGTCGACCGGACCGGTGGACGCGGGCGCCTCGACGAGGTCGGTGCTCCGGTCCCCGGTGGTCTCCAGCTCAGCGGCCTCCAGCTTCTCAGCGTCGGCGGCCAGGCGCGCGGCGTCCCTCGCGGCGTCCGTCCGTGCGCCCGCGCGCGCCCTGGTGCGCTGGGCGTTGGTCCGCTTGCTGCGGCTCTTGGCCATCGTCCTGGTTCCTCTCGGGGGCCGGCGGCGGAAGTGTGATCAGGAGGCGGGCCGCGTCCAAGGCGAGCTCGCGGCACCATGCGATGTCGTCTTCGACGGTGGCGTCCCGTTCCGCATGGGAGCCGCGGTTGCGCAGGTGACCCAACGCTTCGAGATCGACGAGAAGGGCGGGTCGCCGCGCGGCGAGGTCGCGCAACGGATGGCCGGTCCGGTGCACGCTCCGGGCATCGGCCGCGGCGACCAGGAGATAGGGGACAAGCTGGGGCACGAAGGCGCGCGCAAGGCCCACGGGCGGATTTCCAGCGCGGACCCGGCCGGGATACTTCCGCAGCCCTTCGAGCGGCCTGCCGGTGAAGGCGGGCGGGAGCGTCGTGAATCCGATCTCGTCGGCCGCCTCGCCGAGAGCGGACCGGACGACCTCGGCCGCCGCCGCGGAGTTCGCCCGGTCCCAGCTCGGCCGATCGGGCACCGGATACTCCCGCGCCAGCAGGCGGAACAGGTACTCGTACAGCCGGTACGCCTCGCGGGCGACCTCTTCCACGCCGCTGTCACCGCCGCGCGCCGCCGCGTCCTCCAGCCCGAGCAACAGCGTCAAAGCCTCGGGACGGCGCCGGATCTCGGCGCCGAGCGCCTGCACCAGCCTCGCCTCCGCGCTCGCGCGCAGGTCGTTCGCGGCGGATCGGTAGGCGGCGCGCCGGCGTGCCTCCCCGGCCTCGCCGAAACCGAGCACCCGGGCGGCGAGGTCGGCGTCGTCGCGCAGCCGGTCGGCCAGCAGGCGTTGCGGAAACGGGTTCGGGTCGAGGCCGAACGGATCTTCGGCCCGCCGTCCGCCGCCGTCCGGGCCGTCGTCGCGCCACCAGAGCAGGAGGTACTCGGGCAGGGGCCGGCCGACGTCGAGGACCTGGCGCACCGTGTCATCGGACGGCATCGTCAGCTCGGTCGTGAACGCCTCCAGGTCGCGTTCGGCGAGGTACGCCGCCGGCGCCCGCCCGCCGCGCGCGTCGGCGAAGTCCTCGGCCCGGTGCGCGATCTTCGCCCTCCGGTGCGCGGCGACGGCGTCGATGATCTCCTGCGCGGTGGGCCGGGGGACGTCGGCGGGATCGACGGGGCACCCGACCACGTGCGCCGTCACCGAACGCGGCGCCCCGGCGGTGTTCAACCGCAGGTCGGCCGTGTCGCCGTCGCTGCGCCGCACTTGCCGGTACCGCAGGTCGTCGGCGGTCCTCGGCCACAGGCGCCGCGTGACCGGATCTTGCAGGACGTGGGTGACGATCAGCTCCGGCTCCTCGCCCAGCTGGCTGGTGAGCAGTGTCCGGACACCTTTTTCGGTCGGCGCGTTGGCGCCGTCCAGCTGCCCGGCGGCGTGCAGTCGGCCCAGGACGAACTTGCAGAGCTCGATGTTCTGGTGGATCCGCGCGGCGATGTCGGGCGGATGCCGGAGACCCGCGTGGCAGAGCGCCAGGACCACTTTTTCCAGGATGTTCAGATGCCGGACGCGGACGACCGGCGCCGTCACCCGGTACACGAGCACCGGCCAGCACAGGAAGAGGAGGTCGTCGTCGTCCGGCGGACGTGCGGCCTGGATCACCCCGCGATGGATGCGGAACATGTCAGCGCTCCCCGCTCAGCACGACCCCGGACGCCGCGCAGAGCTCGTAGAAATCCCGGATCGGCCGTGCACCCGGCGGCGTCACCGGCGAGGTGAACAGCGCCTCGTCGCCGGCCACGACGAGAAGGCGCTGCTGCCGGCTCATGGCGACGCACAGCCGGTTCTGGAGCAGCAGGTGCCCGTAAGTTCGCCGCACCCAGCGTTCGTAGGCGGCGTGACGGGGATGGTCGGGACGCGTCTGACCCGGCTCGAACGCCGGGACGGGACCGGACCGGGTGACGGACAGGATGACGACGTCGAATTCCTTGCCCTGGAACGCGTCCACCGTGCCGACGTGCAGCCGCTCCCGCAGCGTGTCGACGGGCCGGTGCCCGCCGTCGGCGGTCTCCGCGAGCCCGTCGCGGACGAGCTGCTCCCAGATGAGCCGGACCTGCGCGCTGTAGAAGCTGATCACCCCGAACGTCAGGTCCGTCCGGTGCAGCACGTGGCGTTTCAGCTCCCGCGCGATCGCGCGCGCCTCCGCCGGACGCGACTTGCTCTGCCCGGCGTGCTCACGACCCGCCGAGGCGGGCACGCTCAGCCACGCGGCCGGACGTCCGTCGTAACCGTCCAGCCCGTGCTCGAAGCCAGCGGTTCCGCGCGGCGACTCCAGGTGCCCGCCGTAGAAGTGCCGCCCGACGAAGTCCCCGAGCGTCTTGTGCATCCGGTACTGCTCGTTGAGGCGCACGGCCCGGCGCCGTCCCCCGGTGTCCCCCTCGTGCAGGAGGGCGAACAACCGTCCGAAGAGGCTTTCGCGCAGCAGGCCGAGCGCGTCGTTCCCGCCGGTGCCCAGTTCCTGTTCGACGTCGGGTTCGAGCATGTGCGGAAGCTGGTTCTGGTCGCCGACGAGGATCACGCGCCGCGACGCGAGGGTGAGCGGGATGAGCAGGTCGAGCGGGTTGGCGCGGGCGGCCTCGTCCACGATCACGGTGTCGAACAGCTGCGCGCCGTCCCGGGCGTCCTGGACGGCGCGCGAGTCGGCTTGCTGGCAGGTCGCGGCCAAGGACGTCGTGTAGAGCCGGAGCATCGCGAGCACCGCCTCCGGGTCGCCCTCCAGTTCGTCGAGGAACTCCAGCAGCGCCGTGCTCACGCCGGCGGCGCCCGAGCGCCGCCGCGCGTCGAGGTCGTCGATGATCGCGTTCAGCAGGTCCACCACGTCCTCGCGGGCGACGGGCCGGACGAGCCGGTCCGCGCCGCCGGTCAGCCGGTCCAGCAGTTCGTCCCGGGCCGCCGTCAGGTCGGAGAGGAAGTCCGGCGGGTCGTCGTCCGTCCAGTCCGCCGCCCGCCGGACCAGGTCGAGATGGGCTTCGTCGACCCCGGGGGTGCGTTCGAGGTAGGTGAGCGCGGCGGCGGCCATCTGCGGGCCGTCGTCGCCGAACGCGAGGGGAAGATGGCGGATGCCCCGTACCGCCCGCAGCACGCTCTCCCGCCGGCGGTCGACGCGCAGGTCGGCTGCCTTCTGGGCGGCGCGGATCTCCATGCGCAGGTTCTCCAGCCGGACGCGCAACGCATCGGAGATGAGTCCGGACGCCTGCTCGGCGACGTCCGCGAGGAGCGAATCGAGTTCTTCGGTCGAGACGGGCGCCGTGCAGTACGCGGCGGTCCTGCGGGCTATGGTCCGCATCGCGGTCGCGATCCGGCCCTCCTCGGTGCCCGCCAGGTCGCTCCGCAGCGCGGCGATCGTCGCGTCCCGCCATTCCTCGATGTGCGCGGTCGAGCCTCGGTTCTGCGAGTCGATCTTCATCGACGGCAGATCCCACACTTTCGAGCGCTCGACGAGATTGTCGACGGCGGCGTGCTGGTAGCTGGTGAGCAACATGCTCTGGCTGATCACGGCGTGCGGCCGTCGCGTTTCGGCCAGCCTGACCTGGAGCGCGGCGATGAGCTGTGTTTTCCCGGTACCGGGCGGCCCCTGAATGACGGCGATGTCGGGGGTGTTCAGCGCGGTCTCCAAGGCGAGCCGCTGCATGGCGTTCGGTGTGTCCCGGAAACACGCGGCGACGGCCTCCGACATCGCCTTCACACCCCGCACCGGTTCTTTTCCTCGCGCGGGCGACCCCTGGAGCAGGGAGAGGAGCTGCGGCAGCGGAACTTGTCCTCTGAGCAGCCGCTTCAGCGCCCGGCTTCGCCGTTCCAGGCGCCGCCGGTCGCCCCAGACGGCCGCGTGCAGGAACCCCCGGCGCGGCGGGTCGACGGGCATTCCCGAGGACGCGCGGCGCGGGATCATGCGCAGGTCGACGACGTTCTGCGCCACGTCGACATGGGTGACGACACCGACCGTGTTGCCGCGGGCGATTTCCTCTTCCAGCAGCCCGTCGGGCGTTTCGGCCCGGGCGGCGCCGCCGAGGACGGCGGGCAGTTCGACCGCGCATTCCAGTTCGGTCTCCTCACCGGCGTCCAGGTCGTCGCGCAGCCGACGCAGGAGCGCGTTGCCCGTCCCGTCGACGTGGAAGCGGACAACGCCCTCGCTGTCGTCGAGCGGGGTGCGTCCGGTGTAGACGAGGAAGCCGAAGTCCCGCAGTTTCCGCAGGCCGTGCCTGTTGTCCAGCTCGTGGTACCGGCGCCAGACGGCGAGGAAGGTCTCCGCGCCGTCTCCCTCGCCGAGCCGGTCGAGTTCCTCGCGCATTTGGAGCCGCAGTCGCGCTTTGACCGTGGTCTCGATGAAGTCGACCTTGGCGTGGACGAGCGCGGGCCGCATCCATTCCCGTGTCGTCGAGGCGTCGCGATGCAGCCGGTTCAGACGCCATTCGCCGTCGACGAGCTGCATTCGGGCGACCACGCCGTCGCCGCGCAGCAGGCATGCGGTCGGTGCGCGCAGGTCCTGGCCGGGCGCGGCGAGGACCACCAGGCGCCGCATCTCCTTCCGCGTCGCGCCCGGTCGCGCGTCGAGCGGTGTCGGCGCGGCGGCGCTCATGCCGGACGGCGCCGGGAACAGCAGGGTGCGGCGCAGCCAGCCGAGCGCCTTGGCGGGGCTTCCTGCCTGGTCGCGCCCGGCGATGCGGCGGACGGCCGCGATCGCTTCGTCGTCCACCCCGATGTCCAGCGGCTCCCACGCGTAGCGACCCTCGATCTCGTAGACGCGCAGCCGCAGCCATCGGCGCGCCGGGTCGTCCGGGTCGACGTCCTGCGCGAAGGCGGCCACCCGGCCGTTCTCCGTTACCAGCGCGTCCAGCAGGTCGTCGTCCGCGGCGGTCCTGCCTCGTACGACATGCTCGTTCGAGGCGCCGCCGGGGCCGTGATGGGTCGCGAAGAGCGCCGTCCCCACGCGTTCCAGGTGGATCTCCTGGTCGAGCGTCGGTTGCGCGAGCCCGGCCGGCAGCTCGACCCACACGAACGCGGGCGGTCCCGGCAGCGCGTCGGCGAGATGCGCCGTCGCGGCGCGGGCGCTCATCGTGCCCCCATACGCGGAACCAGCAGGGTGAGGTAGCGGTGGGGCTCGCGTCCCGTGCCGAACCGGACGGTCCAGCGGCCCGCCTCGGAGAGGTCGATCGGCCGGACATCACCGGTACCGAGTTCGAAGGAGCGGTTCTCGGGCCGGTTGACCACCCACACGTGATGCCGTCCCGCACACCGCACTAGGACGCGCGGTCCTCCGTCCCAGCGGAGTTCCGCCACCGGTTCGCCCAGGTCGACGGGCGCATGGGACGGGCCGCGGTCCAGCCAGAGCAGCACGTCCCGCGCCCGCAGCACCTGCGGCCGACCCGGCGTCAGGATCACCGAGTAGAGCCGGCCGGTGT